>NZ_LOCO01000010.1:0-139456 GCF_001574445.1 Marinobacter excellens LAMA 842 | reverse complement strand
CCCGGATAACATGATGACCGTAGCCGCCGTAGACCGCCTGATACACCACGCGACAATTATCGAATTAGAGGGGGAAAGCTACCGACGACAGCAACAGCTTAAGCAGGCTGGAAAGAGTAAAAAGTAAGACCACTCAACCGGCCATCATAGTTGTCGCGGACCGGACAAGATAGTTGACGCCAGACAATCTTCACTGCCGTACAGGCAGCTCAGAAATGCTGGGGGATACCGGAACCGGGAAAAGTCAGCTTCACTGCCGTACAGGCAGCTCAGAAAAGGCGCGTGCGGCGGTCGGGCGTGGCGCCGTCCTTCACTGCCGTACAGGCAGCTCAGAAATGAACGCGGCCCAGTCTTTCCGGCTCATACCTCTTCACTGCCGTACAGGCAGCTCAGAAAATCGGCCGCACGGCTATTCGCGGCATCTACGCCTTCACTGCCGTACAGGCAGCTCAGAAAAGGAATAGGGGAGTACCACGGGGACCCCGCAACTTCACTGCCGTACAGGCAGCTCAGAAACCCAGCGCCCCGCTGAAACCGGAAAGCCTGCACTTCACTGCCGTACTAAGCTCATCGTTCGTTGCTCGGGAAAGGCTTGAGCGCTGTGGTGCATGAGGAGTTGCCGCCATTGTGCTCAGTTTCCGATTGCGTAGATGCTTCCTTCAGGCCGAGCGGTGCTGATACACTCTAGTTTGCATATATACGGAACACATGCGATCTGAATAAAGCTGGCATAAGGGCAGGATTGCCCGTCAAGGAGCCCCGGGATTATTGGGGTATCAAGGAAGAGGCAAGGAGCAAAGCCATGAGCGGCAAGAAAGTTGTGCTGTTGGGGGATCTAGGTACCGACCATGAGGGTTTCCCGCCCACCCCGGTAATCAACGGTTCCCCGGATGTATTCATCGACGGCAAGCCCGTCGCTCGGGTAGGTGACCAACTTGCCCCGCACTCCAAACCCAAGCATTCCCCTCATCCGCGTACTATCGCTTCCGGTTCAAGCACGGTTTTCATTAACGGGTTACCCGTTGCCACAACCGGTGGTGCGATTTCCTGTGGTGGAGTCACCATTGGCAGTAGTAGCGTGGTGGTTGGCGATACCCATGCGCCATTGCCATTCTCTGGTGTTTCGGGGGCAAATTCTCACTCTGCGCCTTTGAGCTCAGACTCCAGTACAGCAAAAAACCATACAAACGGCATGCGGGCCTCTTCCGGCGCGCAGCTGCGCAGTAGCACGTCCAGCCACGATGGTGGAGGGGCTGGCTCAGCCGCAACCCCTTCTCAGGCCACCAAGGCTATTGACGAGTCTGGCAAAACCCTTCGCCTGGGGGTGTTTTTTGATGGCACTGGCAACCATCGGGGCAATGACCAGATCCTGGCGAACCGCGATGTGACGAATGTGGCGAAGTTGTATGACCTGTATCGTGACGATGGCCTTGGCAGCAACTATCGAAGAATCTACGTGAATGGACCAGGCACCATTGACGGCCAGCACACTCCGAATGGCTTTGAGGCCTCGGAGGACCTCATGGGCTTGGGTTTGGGCATTGGGCCCGAAGGTGGGCATGACAGAATTAGCTTTGCACTCGAACGGATGCGAAGAGATATCTTTGCCGGGGACTATGAAGAAGTAGTCTTTGATGTCTTCGGCTTCAGCCGGGGCGCGGCCTTGGCCCGGCATTTTGTCAATCTGATCAATGGACAACCGGAAACGGTCCTGCTGCCCCAGTTTAAGGGTGCCTCTTTGTTCTCCCCAATGGTTGGCGTTACACCCGTACCCGCTTTCCCGTCTGGTGTGAAGGTGCGGGTCAATTTTGTTGGCCTGTTTGACACTGTGGGTAGTTTTTACCTGCCCGGAGACAACGCCAACCTGGACTTTAACTTGAACCTTTCGCCCAGCAGTGCCGAACGGGTGGTGCACCTTACGGCCCATCATGAGATCCGCAAGAATTTCCCATTGAGCAGTATTATGAATGCCAGCGGTAATGGGCCATCACACTTTACGGAAATAGCCGTACCGGGTGCCCATTCCGATGTGGGCGGCGGTTATGAAAATCCGGACAAGGGTTTCGAGAATATTGAGAAGATCGTTCTGGGCATCCACTCGGGTCTTGCGGACGGCGGCCATACCCAGCGCACAGCGATTCCGCAGCTTGAGGCGAAGTACGCGCGCCCAGGCCGGACGGTGGTAGCAGTGCCCCAGCCAAACGGCGATATCCACGTGCAGGAGCGTAGGCATACTCGTAAGGAACTAGCTATCTATAACCTGCATAGGATGCATGATTTTGCCGTGATCGGCGGTGTTCCCGTTGATGACCTAAACCGGTCTAATCCTGATCACGCCTTGCCGGCCACTCTGCAATCGGCTATCGAATCCTGGCAGTCATCGGGAGGGTCACTGGAAGCTTCTCGGAAATATCTGGGTGGATTTATCCATACCTCCCATAGCATCTACAAATTTGGGCTAGACCCAGAGCCTACTGGTCAACGGTCGATCTTTCAGAACCGGCCAACCCAAGCCATAGTTCCGTCCAATAGAGGAGTAGCGAGTGCACAGTAAGACCATTGCAAGAGCCGCTTTTTCAATCCTGCTACTGATCATGGTAACAGCATGCTCATCGGAGGCCCGCAAGTACGACTTCGCCGTGTCCGTGGCGGGAGGCCCGAAAGGCTGGCCGGTTTGGGTTGAAGACATCACATTCGATGGAACGTGGAGCGCTCGTGGCGGGTCACTGCGTGGTGGTTATGACCATATCCCCCCGGGAGGGGGCGTCGTGGGGATAAGTCCTAAACCTGCCCCCAGAACCGTGCAGGCCCGCTGGTTTTCTTTCCGAACCCAAACGTTCTATGAGGTCACTTTCTCGCTACCCGATGACCTCGATGGCAATTTACGCCAGTGGTATCGGGACTACCCGCTTGATGACTACAACCATACTCTGATTGTTGGGTTTTCGGGTAAGGGAGAAGCACTCGCCTGGTGGGAGGCGTTCTGTAACACCTGTAATTACGACCGCAGCCACGACTTTCACATACCTCTGGCAGAAAACGTTGTCGCCGAAGTTGTTGAGGGTAATCCTGCGTGGTACGAGGACATAACCTATCAGCATGTCAGAGAAGGTACGATTCCATTACCGACTGGTATGGCTGATTCATCGCCCAAGTAGCAATGTTGAAAATTAAGATACTTCATGGCCGAGCGAACCAGTCAGTTAACGTGTGCCGGCGCGCTCATTCTGACGCTCTTCGAAGATCCGCATTAGTTATTCTATTATCGCTCTGGATGGCAGCCTGCTCATCGGAACCCCGAAAGTACGACTTTGCCGTGTCCGTGGCGGGAGGGCCTGAAGGATGGCCCGTGTGGGTTGAAGAAGTAATCGTTGATCAATCCTGGAGAGTGCCGGCTGGTGGAATTGAACACGGCTTTGATCAACATCCTCCAATGGGCGGTGTGGCCGTATTGGGTCCCAAGCCTGCACCCAGCAGCGTGCATGCCCGCTGGTTCTCCTACCGGACCCAGACATTCTATGACGTTACCGTATCGCTGCCAGAGGATCTTGATGACAAACTACGCAAATGGTATCGGGACTATCCGCTTGATGACTATAGCCATACTCTGATTGTTGGGTTTTCAGGTAAGGGAGAAGCGCTTGCCTGGTGGAAGGCTTTTTGCTCCACCTGCAATTACGATCGCAGCCACGATTTCCACACGCCGCTGATCGAGAACGTCCAGGCTGACGTGGTTGAAGGGGATCCGAGCGGCTACCGATTGCAAACTCAGGAGTTGGTTGATGAGGGAAGTATGCCGTCTCCGTGGTAGCCGTTCCATGGATAAGGAGACAGGAGTGGCGCATGCGTAAGGGCCCGGCTATTGGAGCGATCTTCTTCATCCTGCTACCAATCTTTGCTTCGATCTGTTCCTTGGAACCCCGCAAGTACGACTTCGCCGTGTCCATGGCGGGAGGCCCGAAAGGCTGGCCGGTTTGGGGCATGGCGTCGCGCCTCATACGTGCGTAGAAGCTGTACGTTATGCCCTCGCTACCTGTCGCAAATACACGGATGTACATGGAGCTGGATCGGGGATAGTCTCTTGAATGCAACAAATGGACGGTGTTACTCAAGGAGGAAAAAATGGAATGTCCTGATATTACTGGACTAAAGCTTGATTATGATGATTGGGAAACCATCGAGGATATTCGCAGAAGACAAAGGGCAGGGAATATGCTCGAAATTATAATGCCCGCAGGGGCGTTGGCAACGATATTTCTTGGAAATAATTCGGCACAAGCGACCTTCAATATCAGTGGCTTTGACTTCGTTCTTTTCACGAAAGCAATGTCTCAGGCAGGAGATATTGTAAGAAAATCAATAGAAAAGGAAGCTAGAATGCAATACTTGTCTCCTGGTAAGAGCTATGAGCAGCGTCAGTTCTGGAAGGCTATCTATAGCGGCTGCACAGGAGGTATATAAATGAAACGTGTAATGATTATCTGTCTTCTTTTCCCAGGGCTTATTTTGGCTGAAGGCCCTGATTTCGCCAGGAGAACTATTGACCTGAAATTACAGAAGTACGAGGAAAAATTGGTTGCATGCGAAAGGGTCGAGAGTAATAGATATTCACCGGGAGACGATGCATTAGATGTACTGAGAAGGTATGACGACGATGATGTGAGGCGCTTTCTCGTGTCTAAAAGCTCTATATCCCTCCATAACTGCACGATGCCTGAAATAGGTGATGCATCGTTCATCGTCGGAGCCATACTCGAGTCCCGTGATGTGAGTGAGGCTACTAAAACGTATGCCGCTGACAAGCAATTTCTACTTCACGTGTCATCTTGGGGCTTCTACGAACATTTAAACAACCTTCCTCCAGATATGTTGGCTGAACTGGCGAATTATCATTATTTTGACGAGCCTTTCGATGCACTAAAAATTTTGGATGAGTTGGGTGTTTTCTGATCCAAAGGGCGCAGCCATTCTCCAGTGGCTGCGCCCTTTCTAATTAGCCCCTCAGGGCGCAATTTTCTTCTTAAGCGCCTTGGTCAGTGGCCTTGGCAGGCTCGGCAGCGATTTCAGCAGCCAGGGCAGAACCTTTCTTTTCACGCCATTCAAAGATTCTGGCACCACCGCTTCGATCAGGTGTGGGCCGGGGTTGTGTTTGGCGTATTCCATGGCTTTGATCAGTTCTTCGGCGGTGGTCACCCGGGTGCCGTGCACCCCCATGCTCTGGGCCAGCAGCGCGTAATTGGTCACCGGGCCACTGATGTCGAGTTGAGACTTGGCCTTGGCCCCGGCTTCTTCTGCACCAACCCGTTCCAGCTCCACGTTCAGGATGGAGTAGGAGGCGTTGTTGAAGATAATGGTGGTCACGTTCAGGTTTTCCCGGGCCATGGTCCACAGGGCCTGGTTGGTGTACATGGCGGTGCCGTCACCGATCAGTGCGTAAACCTGGCGGTCGGGGCAGGCGATGGCCGCACCGACCGCGTTCGGCATGCCTTGCCCGATGGCACCGCCGGTGAGGGTGATCATGTCGTGCCTCGGCGAGCCGGCGGTCATGGCGTTGAGCATCAGGCCGGAGGTGATGGATTCGTCCACAATGACGCTGTTCTCGGGCATCAGTTCGCCCACCGCCCGACACACCTTTTCAGCGGTGAGTTTGCCTTTCGGCAGTCCGGGGCGGCCAGGCGCCTGCAGCTTTGGTTGAGCGCTGCTGGCACCGAGGGTATCGGCCAGCTTCTTGAGGCTGGCGGTGGCATCCTGTTCCGGCGTGCTCAGGGTGTGCGCTGTGCAGTTGTCCGGCACCAGGTAACTCTGTTTTCCCGGGTAGGCGAAGAAGGAGACCGGCGCCTTGGCGTCCACCAGAATCAGATGGTCGAACTCGGAGAGCTGCAGGGTAGCGAGTTCTGCCAGATAGGCAATCCGCTCCACCGGCGGCAGGCCGGCGCCCCGTTCAATGCGGGTCGGGAAGGTTTCAGCAAACAGGGTGACCCCGTTGTGGGCGGCAATGCGGGCTGCTTCCAGCAGGGCGGGCTCACGCAGCGCCCGGCCACCCAGCAGCAGAGCGGTTTTCTTGCCACTGCCAATGGCCTCGGCGGCGGCCTGAACGGCGTGGTCATCGGCCGCCGGTGCCTGCGGCTGTGTTGGTGCTGCACAAGGTTTGCCGCCTTCGCCCCAGGACACGTCCGCCGGCAGAATCAGCGTGGCTACCTGGCCCGGCAAACCCCGGGCCGCAGTGATGGCTTCGGCGGCGTCCTGGCAAAGGGCTTCGGTGCTTTGTGACGTGCGCACAAAATTGGGGGAGATGTTGCGGGCCACGGTTTCGATGTCAGACTGCAACTGGGCGTCGTATTTAACATGGTAGGTGGCATGGTCGCCAACAATGTTGACCACCGGCACCTTGCCTTTGCGGGCGTTGTGCAGATTGGCCAGGCCGTTGCCCAGGCCGCAGCCCAGGTGCAGCAAGGTGGCAGCGGGTTTGTCAGCCATCCGGGCGTAGCCGTCGGCGGCACCGGTAGCGACGCCTTCAAACAGGGCCAGTACCGCTCGCATCTTGGGTTCGCTGTCCAGGGCGGCGACAAAATGCATTTCGCTGGTGCCGGGGTTGGTAAAGCAGACTTCAATACCCGAATCCACCAGGGTTTTCATGAGTGCCTGAGCGCCGTTGGTCATTGTTGTTCTCCAGCTTGGGTCAATTTGTGTGTGTTTGGCAGATCCAGGTGGGCCGCGCTGATGTCAGCAATTCGGGTGACGCCGGTCAGGGTCATGGCCAGTTTCAGTTCCTGCTGCCAGGTGTTCAGGAGTCGGGTTAATCCGGCCTGGCCTTCCGCCGCCAGGGCCCAGGCCCAGGGGCGGCCAACCATCACGCCGTTAGCCCCCAGGGCGAGGGCGCGGAAAACGTCCACGCCGTTGCGGATGCCGCCATCCACCAGGATCTCGGTGTCTTTACCAACGGCGGCAACGATATCAGGGAGTTTGCTGGCGGTGGCGGCCACACCGTCGAGCTGGCGACCGCCGTGGTTGGAGACCACGATGCCATCGGCACCCACGTTGACGGCTGCTTTGGCATCGTCCACCTCCAGAATGCCTTTGAGGATCAGCTTGCCGGGCCAGCGTTCCCGCAGCCATTCGATGGCCTGCCAGGTAACGGAGGCATCAAACTGGGTATCCACCCACTGTTTGAACGAATCCAGATTGCTGGCCTCTGGCACTGCGTCGCTCAGGTTGCCGAAGGTCAGCGGTTTGCCTTTTATGGCCACTTGCCAAAGCCATCCCGGCCGCGACAGCAGTTGCTGTGCCTTGAGGGCGACGGAACGGGCACCGCTGCTGTCCAGACCGTTGCGGGTGTCCCGGTGTCTGGGGCCAGGTAGGGGCAGGTCGATGGTGAAAATCAGGGTCTGGCAGCCGGCATTCCAGGCTTTTTTCAGCAGAGTGTCCACGTACTCCCGGTCACGAATCATGTACAACTGGAACCAGAAGGGTGCATTGGCGGCGGCTTTCACTTCGTCCAGCGGGCAGATGCCAACGGTGGATAGGGTGAACGGTACCTCGGCGGCATTGGCTGCCCTTACCGCCTGGGCTTCTCCCCGCTGTGCCATCATGCCGGCCAGCCCCAGGGGCGCCAGGGCCACTGGCATGCTGCAGGATTGGCCGGCCAGCTGGGCGCGGGTGTCTACGTTGTCGACATCAATCAGAACACGCTGGCGCAGGGCGATATCCTGCCAACCGCTGACATTGGCCCGCAGGGTTTGCTCTTCGGTGGCACCGCCGTCCAGGTAGTCTGCCAGGAAACGGGGCAGTTTACGGCGGGCGAGGATCTGGTAATCGGCGGCAGTGGCCGGATAACTCAGGGGCATGGTGTCAGCCTCCGTTGGTGATGGAACGGGCGGCCGCCCGGGCAGTCAGAATGCAACCGGGCAGGAAGGTGCCTTCCAGTGATCGCTTGCCGTTGCTGCCGCCGCCACCAAAACCGGCCGCTTCACCCACACAGTACAGGCCTCGGATGGGCTGGCCGCTGGCATCCAGCACCCGGCTTTGCAGGTCGGTACGCAGGCCGCCCAGGCTCTTGCGGGTGGTCAGTTGCATGTGGATGGCGATGAAGGGGCCGGCCCCTGGCTTCTGCAGCGGCGCCGGTTTGCAGGTACGCAGCCGGTCCGGCCCCCATTGGCGGGCGTGGCGAATCATGCGGATTTGCGGATCGTTGTTCAGTTGGCTGCCTTTGCTGAAATTGGCATCGAAGGCATCGGCGGTGGCTTTCAGGGTGGCAGCGTCAATGTCCAGAGAGCAGGTCAGGGCATTCATTTTCTTCGCCAGCCCTTCCAGAGTGTCGTCCACCAGGAAGTGACGGCTTTCGTTCTGCATCTGATTCACCAGCGGTTTGTTACCCAGCAGCAGTTCTTTCAGGAACAGGGGGAATTGCTTGTCCCGGATGCGGGCGTTGTGTTCGGCACCGGAGATGGCAAATTCTTTCAGGGCGATACGCCGGTTCAGCAGGTGCCAGGTCCAGGGTTTTTCCTGTTCGGCCACGCGCTGGCAAAGCCAGTGGGTATCGAAGCCGGTCACCAGGGGCTCCGGCCCGATGCGCTCGCCCCGGTGGTTCAGCCAGAGCGCGGATTTACATGGAATGGTAGACAGGCCATGGCCCGGGAAATGCGGGTAGGGGTGGGGAAAGCCCGCCGCGTAGTTCCACATTTCGCCGGCGTGGGTAATGCGCGCGCCCAGGTGATCTTTGGCCCAGTGGTGCAGTTTGCCATCGGCAAACGGGTGGGCACCGTTAAGCATGGTGGCCGGTTGCGGGCGATGTTTGGGCCAATTGGCCCGGCATTCGGCGTGGCTGCCGTTGATGCCGCCCATGGCCAGCACCACACTGGTAGCCTCAAACCGGACCTCTTTGCCGGTTTCCTCGTTGATGGCAATGGCGCCGCAGACCTCACCTGCCTGATGGTCCAGCCCGGTGATCCGGTGGCGGTGATGAATGGTGAGGCGGCCGCTGGCATTTTCCTCATGCAGGGCGTTAACCATGCAGCGCACCAATTCCCGGGAGGTGCCCCAGGTAACATGGTAGCGGGGCACACTATTGCCATCGCCAAACCGGCCACGTTCTACCCAGTTCACCGCCGGCATGAATTTAATGCCCTCGTTGGCGAGCCAGTCGTGCACGTCGGAACGGGAGTGTTCAACGTAGTAGCGGGCCCATTGCATGGGCCATTCATCATTGGGGTCCAGTTCACCAAAGCGCAGCCAGTCCTGGAGGGCCAGTTCCGGCGAGTCGGCAATTCCCATACGCCGCTGCAGTGGGGTGTCGATCAGCGCCATGCCACCAAAGGCCCACAACGCGAGGCCGCCAAAGCGTTCGGGAGTGTCCCGGTCAACGATGGTAACAGTCTTGCCCGCCCGCAGGGCTTCGAGGGCGGTAACCATGCCCGCCAGGCCGCCGCCGGCAATCAGGATGTCTGAGCAATCAGGTTTTGCCATGGTGCATGTCCAAGCTGTGTTTTTGGTTTTGTTGTTACAGACCATATAACGCTATGATCGGATCTGAATTGACTTCAGAGGCCAGAATAATTGACTTTAGAAGCCACTGTTTCCATGGGATGGGTCAACACCGTGATCGATGCCGCTCGCCGTCTGGGGGTTGGCGACACTGTGTTGCTCGAAACTGCGGGCTTGCCAGCACAGGCACTGGCCTGGGAGCGCTGGCCCATCGATTTCATTACCCGGCTCTGGCACGCTGCCGAGCGCTGTACCCACGATCCCGGCTTTGGCCTGAAAGTGGGCACGGGCGTGCGCCCGGCCAGCATCGATGCCGTCAGTTTTGCCATGCAGAGTGCGGCGACGCTGCGCGAAGCCATTACCCTGGTGCAGAAATATCAGCGCCTGATCTCTGACGGTGGGCGCTTCCAGATGTTGCCCGGTAGTCGGGGTACCTGGATTGTCTACCATCCAAGGCAGGGCCGGCTGGCATTCAGTCCGCACCAGATTGAGGCCGTATTGTCGGCGGTGGTGAGCCTGACAGACTGGATAGCGGGATCGGCGGTGCGGCCGGTGCGGGTTCAGTTCAGTCAGGCCCGGTTGGGGCCGGTTCGCGGTTATCGGGAGGTGTTTGGCTGCCCGGTGGATTTTGAACAGGCATTCAGCGGTTTGCTGGTGAGTCATGAGATGCTGGACAAGCCTCTGCCACAGGCAGACCCGGCCCTGGCTCAGGTACACGAGCAATACAATGCCGGGCGCCTGGCCGCCCTGGAAAAGGGAGCGGTGTCGGCAGAGGATCTGCGGCAATGGCTGGTGGCACGTGTCGGGCCAACCTTGCCCCGTCGGGCAGAGGCAGCGGGAGCGTTGGGTATCAGTGAGCGGACGCTGGCGCGCAGGCTGGAGACTCAGGGTTACACGTTTAACAGCTTGCTGGATGAGGTGCGCCAGGAACTTGCCCTGGCGGCCGTGCGAGAATCCCGCCAGTCCCTGGCGGATATTGCACTATCGCTCGGCTTCGCCGAACCGAGTACCTTCTACCGGGCCTTCCACCGCTGGACGGGGATGCCCCCGGCGCGCTGGCGCAAGCTGGAGGCAGTTTAGGCTTACAGGTTGGCTTCGGCGAACTCCGCCAGCACCGACCTCGGTACACCTTGCAGGTGAATGTGGCCTCCGTGGCGGAAGCCCTTGAAGCGCTCGGTCATGTAGGTCAGGCCGGAGCTTAGCGGGCTGAGGTAAGGCGTATCAATCTGCGCCAGGTTGCCCAGGCAAATCACCTTGGAGCCGTTACCGGCACGGGTGATGATGGTTTTGATCTGGTGCGGGGTCAGGTTCTGGGACTCGTCAATTATGATGAGGCTGTGCTGGAAGCTGCGGCCGCGGATGTAGTTCATGGATTTGAAGTGCAGCGGCACTTTGCTGAGGATGTAGTCGACGCTGGCGGTCATGTTCTCATCGTCTTCGTGCAGGGCTTCCAGGTTGTCCACGATGGCGCCCAGCCAGGGCTCCATTTTCTCCGCCTCGGTGCCAGGCAAAAAGCCGATGTCTTCGTCCAGCCCCTGGGTGGACCGGGTGGCGATAATGCGCTTGTAAAGCTTGCTGGCCACGGTCATTTCAATGCAGGCAGCCAGGGCCAGGATGGTTTTGCCAGAGCCGGCGGAGCCGGTCAGGTTGACCAGGTGGATGTCCGGGTCCAGCAGCAGGTGCAGAGCCATGGCCTGGTAGATATCCCGTGGCACCAGCCCCCAGACTTCCTCGTTCATCAGGTCGTGTTGGTGCAGGTCTTTGATCACCAGCTGGTCGTCGGAGATGTCCACCACCTGGCCGACAAAACCGTGCTCATCAATCACGAACTCGTTGATGTTCAGTCTGGCCAGTTCGCCCTCACGTTTGAGCAGGTGTTCGGTGACCCCTTCACGCTGTACCGTTTCTACCTTGGCGATGTTATCCCAGAAGGAGTTCTGGAACTCCTTGTAGCCTTTGGGTAAAAGATCAATGTCATCTAGCAGCTGATCATTGTGGTAGTCCTGGGCCTCTACGCCAAAGCCCCGGGCTTTCAGGCGCATGTTGATGTCTTTGCTGACCAGGATGATGTCGCGGGATTTGTGCCGGGCCTGCAGGGCGGCCAGGGTATTGATGATCTTGTTGTCGTTCAGGTGTTCCGGCAGGGAATGATTGCCGATGCCCTCGGTGCTCATGATGATCGACAGGGTGCCCAAAGGCTCCGCCTTTTTGCCGCGAACAATCGGCACACCTTTTTCAATCACTTTCGGGCTGGCGTCGCCCAACAATTTGTCGATGTTGCGAATGGCCTGGCGGCAATCGGCGGCGACGGTCTGTTTGCCGGATTTGAGGCTGTCGAGTTCTTCGAGAACCGTCATCGGAATGATGACGTCGTGTTCTTCAAAATTCAGGAGGGCGTTCGGGTCGTGAATCAGGACGTTGGTGTCGAGGACGTACATTTTTCGGCGAGCTTGCGGTGCTCTTGGCATAGGTAGGGCTACCTCTCTGGTGGCTCAGTCGTTCTCGGCGCAGCGTTGCGTCAGTTCCTTCTGGGAAATCAGCTTCAGCATATCGTAAGTGGTTATGATACCGGTAATTTTTGAGTCCCTGGTGACAAAAATACGGTGCAGGTGTTCGCGCATCATGATATTGGCAATGTCTCGCACCGGGGTATCTTCGTCAACCGAAAGCACGATGGGTGTCATGATATCGCGCACTTCAACCGGCACTTTGCCCATCTCTTCAAAGATAACCATGCGTAGCCGACGGGCTTCTTCCTGTTCCTCGGGGGTCAGCTGCGGTTGATCACCGGTGCGGCTGGCGTTCCAGCGGAATTCGGTGATGTCTTTGAGGGTGGCGATGCCGATGATGTCGCCGTTGTCGTCTGTTACCGGGCTGCCGGTGATTTCGTTGTCCGTCAGAAAACGCGCCAGCCGGTCCATGGTCCAGTGGTGCGGTACGGCTTTAACGGTCGGGGTCATGATCTCATGGGCGAGAACGCTCATTGGTGGGCTTCTTCCATTTGCAGTCCTTTTGATGAAGCTTAGCCGTTCCTTGGCTGTCCGTCACCCCTGTCTCTGTGTCTTGATCAACCCTTGGTCACGGCTGGTCAGCGGGGACGACCGCCTGAAGATTGCCGTTCTCGCCCCATTCAAGTTGGTAGCCCTGATACTTGTCTTCTTTGGCCACGGCCTCCAGCGCTTGCAGGGACTTCACTGGAATGTCGACCAGCAGATTATTCACTAGCCAACCGGGGAGAGCTCCGTTGGGTTCCGTGTGCTGAACCCAGACCATACGGGTTTTGTCGCCGTCCGGGGTGAAACGGTAAAGGGTGTCTGAGCGATCAACCCGAACCCGGCTGTTGAATTCGGCCCGCATACCCGGCACGGCATTCAGGTCCATCACCACTTCGCCGGTGTCGCCGTTGCCCCGGGTGCGTATGCGCAACACGTAATCACGGTCAGTCACCGGCCAGGGCATATCGTTGACGGAGTAAGCATAGCGATCGTGGAAGTCGCCCTGGCCAAAGGCATAGGATTCGGTGCAGTTATGGACCCATTCCTTGCAGGATTCGGGATTGATCATCACTGCCATCAGGTTTTCCAGGGGAACGTCCAGATTGGCCACGGCCTTGAAGGCCTGAAACCCGGAATTGCTCTGGTCCATGGTGTAAATGCGAATGTTGTCGACTTCCTTGCGCAGGGTCCACTCCTGGGCATCCTCCGGCGGGAGTGAAGGGTGATCGCTGGCCAGGCCGGGCAGGGTCAGGAATATGAGGGTGCTTACCACACCCACCATAATGCCCTTGAAGCCATGGGCTCTGATTATTGTCATAAGCTACACTTCCTTGATGAAGGTGCGCTGAGTCTAACATGGTGCCGGTTTCTGCTTTTTGGCGGGAATATGGGATTGTGAACCAGGTAGCGTACTGGTGCGCCACAACTCATGAATGGCCTGATCTGACGATTATTATGACCCTGAAGAACCTGATTGATGCCAAGGGCAGAATAGCACCGGGTGTGATGGAGCAGCCGGTTGAGACCATCAACTATATGGATTATGACCTGCGTACGGTCATGGACCGGCCCCGGTCCCGATTGGCCCGGCGCTGGCGGTTCAATCAGTTCCAGTTTGTCAGCGCCATGGCACCGGGCTGGGTGTTCGGCATGGCGATCGTGGACCTGAAACTGGTGGGCAACGGTTTTTTCTATCTGTTTGATTTTGAAAGCGGTCAAATGTTTGAGCAGTCATTCATGCAGCCGCTGGCCAGGCACACTGATATTGAACCCTATCCTGAACATGGTCATGCCCGGTTCCGCAAAGGTGACGTGTCGCTGGCCATCGAACCGGCCACTGGCGGCCGTAACATCCGGGTGACGGCCCCGGGAAATATTCGGGTGGACCTGGAACTCCGAGACACTGACCAACCCCTCAGGCTGGTCTGCCCGGCAGGCTACAATGGCTGGGTTTTTACCCGCAAATCCGCCGGGGTCCCGGTTGAGGGGGAGGTGCGTTGGGGCCAGCAGGTATGGCGCTGTGATGAGCAAACCCGCGGCTCTATTGATTGGAGTTGTGGCTTCATGCGCCGGGAAACTGCCTGGAATTGGGCCTGTCTGGCCGGGGTAACCGAGCAGGGGGTGTCTGTGGGGCTTAATCTGGCGGCCGGTGTGAATGAAACCGGGATGACCGAGAACGCCCTGTGGCTGGATGGCCGGTGTGTGAAGCTGGGCGCCGCCCGCTTCGAATTTGACCGATATCGGCCGGGTGCCGATTGGCGGGTTACCACCGAGGATGGCCTGGTGGACCTGAGTTTTGTGCCTGCAGGCACGCGCAAGGAACGGCTGAACGCTGGCGTGCTTGCCTCCAATTTCCGGCAGTTTGTGGGCACCTTCCGGGGAACGGTCAGAGATGAGGCGGGCCAGTCAGTCCCCGTAGACGGGCTGCGGGGACTGATGGAAGACCACTATGCCCGCTGGTAAGGCGGGCGCAGCGATTACTTTTCCGGCAGGGTGACGTTCAGCTCCAGTACCGAGCAACTTTCGTTACGGTCCACGTCCACCTGAACCATATCGTCACTGATCTGGACATATTTGCGAATTACGTCCAACAGCTCCTTCTGGAGCTGTGGCAGGTAATCCGGCATGTCACGCTGGCCCCGTTCGTGGGCCACGATAATCTGCAACCGTTCTTTAGCAACGCTCGCAGTATTGGTCTTCTTGCTTCGGAAATAATCCAGAAAACTCATCCCTTAGCCCCCTTTGAACATCCGTGAGAAGAAACCTTTTTTCTGGGAGGTCATGAAGCGATGTTCGCGCTCCTCTCCCAGAAGCCGGGCAACGGCGTCGTCATAGGCCTGGCCGGCATCGCTCTGGTCTTCCAGAATCACTGGCAGGCCCTGGTTGGAGGCGTTCAGTACCACCTGGCTCTCCGGGATCACGCCTAACAGCGGTATCGCCAGAATTTCTTCGACATCGGTCACCGACAGCATCTCGCCACGCTCTACCCGGTCAGGGTTGTAGCGGGTCAGCAGCAGGTGTTCCTTGACCGGGTCCTGTCCCATCTCGGCGCGCCGCGACTTGCTCTGGAGGATGCCCAGGATTCGGTCGGAATCCCGTACAGAAGAGACTTCCGGGTTGGTGACTACAATGGCCTCATCGGCATAGTACAGAGCCATCAGAGCGCCGTGTTCGATCCCGGCCGGCGAGTCACACACGATGTAGTCGAAGGTTTCCGACAGCTCGTTGATGACCTTTTCCACACCGTCTTTGGTCAGTGCTTCTTTCTCACGGGTCTGGGAGGCGGGCAGAATAAACAGCGTGTCTACCCGCTTGTCTTTGATCAGCGCCTGGTTGAGTGTGGCTTCGCCCTGGATCACGTTGACGAAGTCATAGACCACGCGGCGCTCACAATTCATGATCAGATCGAGGTTGCGCAGGCCCACATCGAAGTCGATTACGACGGTCTTGTGGCCGCGCTTGGCAAGGCCGGTACTGATTGAGGCGCTGGTGGTGGTTTTGCCAACGCCGCCCTTTCCTGAGGTAACGACAATGATTCTAGCCAAGGTTCAGTTCCTGTTTCGCAGTGGATTCGTCATGTCTTCAACGTTGTTATTGGCTGTCACAACATCAGGCCTTGTCCAGTGGCGTCACCACCAGCAGGTCGTCCCTGAGCTGGATCTGCACAGCGCTTTTCCAGCCATTGTCCTGAAGATCTTCGGAGATTTTATAGTGTCCGGCGATGGACACAAGCTCTGCTTCAAGTGACTGGCAGAATACCCGGGCGGTTTCAGCCCCATGGATGCCTGCCAACGCCCGCCCCCTGAGTGGTCCGTACACGTGGATATTGCCTGCGGCGAGCACTTCGGCACCGGCCTGAACCGGGGCCAGGATGATCAGGTCCCCTTCCGGCGCATAGACCTGCTGGCCCGAGCGAACGGTTTGGCTGACGATCTTGGCCGCAGCCGGTTCGCTGGTGGGAACGTCAGCGGGGCTGGAGGTCTCGGCTTCCGGACTGGAGGCCTCATCAGGCTTTGTCCGGGCCGGTGCCTGTTCCCGCAGGCTGCTGCCAGGAAACAGGGCCAGTGAGGCTCCTCGAGCCAGGCGGCGCTGGTCGTCGTTGCCGGCACGAACGCCAATCACATGGATGTTATGGCGGCGGCAGGTACCGATCATCTTGAAGAAGTCCAGCTCACTGTCCAGCCCCTCGTATTTCTCCAGGCTGATCACCAGGGGGATATCTTTGAAAAATCCCGGAGCCTGGCTGATCTTGTCCCGGAGATTGGCTTCGAACTCGTCGTTGTCGAAGTAATAAAGTTCCAGGGCTGTCAGCGAAACAGAGGCACTTTTCAGCTGGAAACTCTGTTTTAGCCCGGAGGCGGCGGTATCGCTCATGAATCAGTGTCTTCCCTGGTGGCTTACTGGTTGGGTTCGTTGCGGGCTCGCAGTGGCTGCTGATCAAACCGGATGCCAGACCAGCCCGTGCTGATGAACTGGCGGATGTTTCCGTGACTGTCGCCCGCAGGGTCGCCCAGCACCTGTTGATAGTGTTGGGCGAACAGGTTCAGGGTGTCCGCCTCGCTCAGGTTGCAGTACTGGCCCAGTGCGAACACCCGGCAGGAACCGGCGTTTTCACCGGCATCGTTTCGCACCGGGCCATTGTTGAAGCCCGTGGGCTGAAACTCGAAATGCTGGTCGATCAGCGCCAGGGTGTCATCAAAATTGGCGTGGCCCGCGTCGAGGGAAGCCAGGTGGATGCGTACTGCCTCATTGACGTTCATTATTTGTGATCCTGCTTCGGACCAATCTGATATTTTTCTTTCCACTGCTCATAGGGCATGCCGTAGATTTCTTCCCGGGCGTCCGGATCGGATAGCTCAAAGCCTCTTTCCTGTGCTTCTGCCCGGTACCATTTGGACAGGCAGTTGCGGCAGAAGCCCGCCAGGTTCATCAGGTCAATGTTCTGCACGTCGGTATTCTGGCGTAAATGCTCCACCAGGCGCCTGAAAGCAGCGGCTTCGATCTCAGTGCGGTCAGACTCGGGTATGGGGTTGGTCATGGGGCCTCGCAGAAGACGTTCCGGTTTGGTGTTAGGGTTCCTGACATTCTCTGCATGTTAGCTTAAGATACAAGGCTGTATAAATGTACAGATTGTTTACGCGAGCCCACGGACCATGCCCCAGCGCAAGATCATTCATGTGGATTGCGACTGCTTCTATGCGGCGGTCGAGATGCGCGACGACCCAACGCTGAGGGACGTGCCCCTGGCGGTTGGCGGCGCCGAGGGCCGGGGCGTGGTGACCACCTGCAACTACCGGGCACGGGCCTTTGGTGTGCGCTCGGCCATGCCCGGCAGTGAAGCCCGCAGGCTGTGCCCGGGGTTGGTGACCGTGCCGCTGGACATGGCGCGATATCGGGCGGCGTCTCAGCAGGTAATGGCCATTCTCCGGGAAATGACCGATCTGGTGGAACCCCTGTCGCTGGATGAAGCCTTCCTGGATGTGTCGGACATAACGGATCACCGTGGCAGCGCCACCCTGATGGCCCGATACCTGCGGGAGAGGGTCCGCCAGGAGGTAGGTATTACCATCTCCGCCGGCGTGGCCCCGAACAAGTTCCTGGCCAAGATTGCCAGTGACTGGCGCAAGCCCGACGGCCTGTTTGTGATCACGCCGGAGCAGGTGCCGGAATTTGTCGAATCCCTGCCGGTGGAAAAACTGTTCGGTGTGGGCCAGGTGACCGCCGCCAAGCTGCATTCCATGGGCGTGAAAACCTGCGGTGACATGCAGTTGCTGGGGGTGGACACCCTGATTGAGAAATTCGGCAAGCAGGGCTACCGGTTGTTTGAAATGGCCGCAGGCCGGGATGAGCGGCCGGTAATCGTTTCGCGGGTGGCGAAATCGGTCAGCGTGGAGCGGACGTTTTCCCAGGATCTGCCGGATAAGACCGCCTGTGAAACCGTGATGCCCGCCCTGGTGGCGGATCTCAATCTGAGACTCGCCAGGAAGGGGCGGCAGAAACCCATCCACAAATTGTTTGTGAAGATTCGCTACAGTGATTTTTCAACCCATACCCTGGAGCGGGTACGGGAGTCGGTGGCCGAACCCGAGGTTGCCGATTACCAGCCCCTGCTGGATGAGCTGGTTACCCGGGCCGATCGCCCGGTCCGTTTGTTGGGGGTGGGCGTGCGTTTTCGCAACGATGAGGCACCGGTTACCCAGCTGAGGCTGTTCGACTGATCTTTTCCCAAGTGGCTATATCCCCGCCTTTTTTAGTGTAAATCGGTCTTGCGCTCTCTTTGACGTGACATTGTGTCATATCTAGTTTTAGGTTGACGATTTCCTGCTGTAATCGTTGCGGGCCAGGCCCGCCCATTAAAATAACAAGTGCAGGAGAGCAAAAAATGAACAAGCCTGACAGGTGGTCCCGGTGTCGCCATAGCGCGCTGGCCGGGTTGTTATTATTAGCCTTTGCCGCCCCCGCCGCTGCGGAACTTGGCGACTACGGGTTCTGGCGAACCCTCGGCAATCTGGTTGCGCCTCCCGGAGCGGATAATCCGGTTACCTCTGACCAACGCCAGGGAGAATACCCCCTGCTGGCAAATCCGCCTGGGTACAACGACGGCTTTTCGCCCGGTGCCTACTACCAGTGGCAGACGGTTCCACTGGCGCCGGAAACCGGGGCGGTATGTGGCAACGGTTCCGAATACAAGTTCTTTGTAAACCGGGTGCCCAACACCTCCAATACGGTGGTTTATTTTGAAGGCGGCGGTGCCTGCTGGGACTATGAAAGTTGCAGCGGTCAGACTGGCATTCGTGGTGCCCGGAACCCCGATGGCATACCGGACGACTACCTGTCGTTGTTGAACCCCGGCGCAAGCCTGGTCAGCCCGTTTGTGGTGCGCCTGCACCCCTGGAGCCGGGTGAAAACCCAGAACTGGAATATGGTCTACGTGCCTTACTGCACTGGCGACATCTACTCCGGTGACCGGGTAGCGGTGTACCAGGACCCGGAGGGTGAGGCTGAACCATTGGTCTGGCACCACAACGGGCTGCGTAATAGCCGGGCGGTGATTTCCTGGTTGAAAGACAATCTCCAGCGGCCCGGGCAGATGCTGACAACTGGCTGCAGCGCAGGTGGCATCGGTGGCTTGACAAACTATTATCCGGCCCGCCGGGACATGGCGCCCACCCGCAGTTTTCTGATCAACGACTCCGGGCCGGCATTCAGTGCGCCGGTAGGGGCAGATCCACAACAGTACCCCTCGGTCTTGCTGCAGGGTTTGATCCGGCAGGTGTGGGGGCTGGATCAGGACAATGGGCCTCTGGCCTATCTGAAGTCTGGTTTGCCCGGATTAAACCTGAATGACCTGGGGTCGCTGTATCCCGCCCTGGCCAGTGCATTACCTCAGGATCGCATGGGGCATACTCATTTCTGGCGCGATCTGAATTACTCATCCTACTCCTACGAACGTTTCTTCGATGACATCGAACAGGCGCCGGATCAGGCTACCAAGGAGGCCCTGCTTCACCAGAAATGGGCGCAGGATACCGAACGCCTGAAAAATACCCTGGCCGGGCTGGATAACTTTGGTTACTACCTGCCCATGTTCCGGGATGTGAATGAAAGCCACTGCACCTCAATCATCGAGTTCGCCAATTCGGATATTCAGGAACTGGGCCTGGAACTGGACCACTTCGTGAACAACGTGATGAACGGCAGCGGTTCGGTTATGCAGGCTTCAGAGACCGACACGGTGGCGGATTACAACAAACCGTTCAATCTGCTCTACTGGTCGCTGGACCAGTTGCTCTGAGGGTCTGGTTCGGGCTGGCCCATGGTCTCGATCCGCGCTTCTAGCAGGCGTTGACGCAGATACTGGTCTCGGGTCAGCCCTCCGGGTATTCGGTCCAGGGCCATGACCTCTTCAACAATCTCTTTCTCCCGGACCTTGTAGCGATCAAACTCGGGTTTAGGGGCCGACCGCCAGGCCTCAAGGCGCGCCTCAGACCGGGCCTGATAGCGTTCGATCAGTTCTGTGGCCGCCGCCTTGGCGGCCGCTTCGTCCTGCTCCAGCAGCTGTAGCAGGGCGAGCCTCACCATGAGCGCTTCTGGCGCGCTGACCTGGGTTTCCTGCTCGTAGCGGGCCAGCTGCTGTTCCAGTTGGTCGGCCCGGTTCTGTCGTTGCTGGGCGTCCAGTTCGGCTGCTTCCTGGAAAAAGCGTTGCAGCTCTTCCTCGAAATCGAGTCGTTGGGCGAACTGAATGACTCTGGGGTCTTCCAGCAATGCCTGTTGCTCGGGGGTCAGATCGATCGGTACTGGCGTGTCGGCAGGGGCGTGTGAAAGGGGATCATTGGGGGCACCGTCGTCGACCTGCCCTGGCGGTGTGTCGGCCGGTTCAGGCCAGAGTAACACCAGTGCTGCTGCGGTGGCCACGGCAATGATGAAGGGTTTTCCGTGCTTCATGACGGGCTCCGGCAATAAGGCTTCGGAACCAGTTTAGACCAGATTCTCAGGGACACTAAAGCGTGGCGAAGGTCGCTCCGAACATCAGTACTGACACCCAGCCCATGCCTGCGCCGATGACAGCCCCCGCGGCAACATCGCTCGGGTAGTGCAGGCCCAGAACCACCCGGGAGGCGGCTACCGATAGGGTGAAGGGCAGAACATACCAGGCGGCCACTGGCATGGCGACGAACAGCATGGCCTGGAAACAGGCTGCATGCAGGGTGTGCCCGGAAGGGAAGCTGTATCGATCCAGCGGTGGTGTGCCGCAATTGATGGCCGGAAACGAGATAAACGGGCGCTCCCGGATAAGTTTGTGTTTCAGGCCTTTGTAGGTGAGGGTGCAGGTGAGTCCGGTAAAGGCCATCAGCACCGCCAGCCCCAACCCCTGTTCCGGAGCCAGCAGCGGCAGGGCGAGGATCAGTGCATACCAGAACCAGCCGTCGCCAAGTCGGCTGACGACCCGGAAATAGCTCAGTACAGGCCGGAACCTGACCGCACGGTTGATGGCCTGGCACAGCGCATACTCGCGCTGGTCTGCCAGGTCAAAGAAGCGAGATGCCTTGTTTGTTGATGCCATGGTATCGGGCCTGTGCCGGTTGGTTGAGTACCAGGTGTTCAAATTGTTCAATCTGGCTGTTCCAGCTCAGATCCAGCGCATCCAGGCGGGCCTGGGCGCGAACCCGGCTCAGAAGGGTGGGTTGGTCAGCCAGTCGCAGTGCGTGGTTGATAAAGGCTTCGTCCTCCGACAGCTCTGCTTTCAGACCATTTTCTTCGTGGCGAAGGTGTTCAGCGGCCGCCGCGTCGTCAAAGGCGACCACTCCGAGCCCGCTGGCCATGGCTTCAAGGACCACGTTGCCAAAGGTGTCGGTTTTGCTTGGAAACAGGAACAGGTCGCCCGAAGCATAGTGCCTGGCCAGATCCTCTCCGCGCTGGGTGCCGCAGAAAATGTATTCCGGGTGGCGTTCCGCCAGTTGTTTGCGCATTGGGCCGTCTCCCACAAGAATGAAGCGGGCATTGGGATGGAGGCCCCGGATCCGTTCAAAACAGGCGACCGCCATGCGCAGGTTCTTCTCGGCGGCCAGTCGGCCCACGTAGAGTACTGCCCGGTCACTGTTGGTCAGCCCCCAGCGGGCGCGCAGGTCGTGGTCACGCTTGTGGGGAGTGAAGCGATGGCAGTCCACGCCGCGGCTCCACAGGCCAGTCGGGTGGATGCCCATGGCTTGCGTAACCGCTTGCATTTTGCGGGTTGGTACCAGAGTGATGGCGGTCCGGTTGTGGAACCAGCGGCCATAGGCGCAGAGTAATCGTTCCAGACCGCCGGCACCGTAGTAACGGGAGTAGCTATGGAAATTGGTGTGAAAGCCGGACGACACCGGGATGCCAAGATTTCGGGCGGCGGATACCGCCGCTACGCCCAGCGGTCCCTGGGTGGCAACGTAGATGGCGTCTGGTCGTTGGCTTTGCCAGAGTTTTTTCAGGGTGGCCGGGCGCGACACGCCAAACTGCAGATCGCTGTATCCGGGCAGGGGCAGGCCGGTGACCACCAGCTCACGGGTAAAGAGGCCGTCACCGGTGCTTTCAAACAACCCTTTCTGCTCATGGGCCTGCTTTGGCCTCACCACCGTGATCTTGTGCCCCCGTTGCATCAACCCCTGGCACAGGTGCTTCAAGGTGTTGGCCACGCCGTTGATTTCCGGCGGAAACGTCTCCGAAACAATGGTAATGTGTTGCGGGCGCCGGTCAGTCAGCTTGGGGTTGGTCACGGTGCGTCCTGAATATGTCGCTGTCATGCTTCTACTATGGAAATCCGGCATGACAGCCATGCGACAACTTTGTGACATTCCCTTTACGTCTTCTATGTGCACGAGGAGATCTCATGCAAACGCGAAAACTTGGACAAACCGACATCGATGTCAGTCTGATCTGCCTGGGAACCATGACCTGGGGGGAGCAGAACACCGAGCAGGAAGCGTTTGAACAACTGGAATACGCCATCGGGGCGGGTATCAACTTCATCGACGTGGCCGAGATGTACCCGGTGCCGCCACGGGCGGAAACTCAGGGCCTGACCGAGACCTATCTGGGCAACTGGCTTGCCCGAAGAGGGCGCCGGGAGGATCTGGTGATTGCCACCAAGGTGGCCGGACCGGGCAATGGTTTGAGTTATCTGCGCGGCGGCCCGAGACTGACCCGGGAGCATATTCGCGAAGCCTGTGAGAGCAGTCTGGCGCGCCTGCAAACCGATTACATCGACCTTTACCAGGTGCACTGGCCAGACCGCAGTGCAAATTTCTTCGGCAAGCTGGGGTATCAGCGTAACCCGGACGAAACCTCGACCCCCATCGAGGAAACTCTGGGCGCCCTCGATGAGCTGGTCAAAGAGGGCAAGGTGCGCCACATTGGCCTGTCCAACGAAACGCCGTGGGGGACCATGGAATACCTGCGCCTCGCTCGCGAGAAACAGTGGCCCAGGGTGGCTTCCATCCAGAACCCCTACAGCCTCCTGAATCGGTCTTTCGAGCTGGGCCTGGCGGAGTTTGCCCACCGGGAAAGCACCGGCTTGTTGGCCTATTCACCCCTTGCGTTCGGTATGCTGACAGGTAAGTATCTGGGCGGAAAATGGCCAGAAAAGGCCCGCTTGACGCTTTACGAACGCTTCAGCCGATACACTGGGGAGCGGGCTGCTGATGCAACCCGTGCCTACGTGGAGCTGGCCCATCACCATGGGCTGACCCCGGCGCAGTTGGCGCTGGCCTGGGTGAATAGCCGCGAGTTTGTGACCAGTAACATTATCGGTGCAACCACCATGGACCAGTTGAAGGAAAATGTCGGGTCTGCAGATATCCGGCTAAGCCCCGACCTGGTGGCGGCGGTGGAGGCTATTCATGATGAGTTTACCTACCCCTGTCCCTGAGTGGGGTAGCCCACGGTGAGGTTGCCCTGTTTCCGGTTTCTCGGGGCAGGGCGGTTACAGATTGCAATATAAGTGATCATTTGTTGACAAAAAAGTGACCAATTTGCGTCGGGCTGCTGGCGCATTTGTGTACAAAGTCACACCATTTTCAGGAACAATCATTAGACTTTGGTACTGAAGCGTTAATGTTCCGAAATCATTTTTCCGGGTGCGTGTTGTCATCATGATCATTCGTCTGTTTATCGCCCTGCTGGCCCTCAACTTCGTCGCGTTCGTAGTGCGCGCCGAAGCCGCTGAGCCTATTCTGGCCGATCGTATGATGGCTGAGCGTGATGACATGGTGTCGGCCGAGGAAATCTATGAGCTTCAGGAATGGATGTCTGGAGACTACGAAGACGACCACATGGATGCCTTTGCGGCTATTGGGTCGCGTTTGTTGAGTATCGGATTGAGTCGCCGCGCGCAGCACAAGATCTACGCATCTGACCCCGCGCAGCCTGACCATGGCATTGGTCTGTTGAACGAAGGTGCGGCCCTTAACCTGCGCTGGCGCTTCTGAACCACCTTCAAGGCCCCTGTTTTACCCGTATCTTCCCACGTTACTCCCACCAATCAGCCAATCTCATGACCTGACGCATTGTCAGCTTCATTCTGTCGTGTGATCATCGACCCCGTTGCGATTCTCAAACAGTGGAGAGCTGGTGATGGCAGAACAGAACGGAGTCTATTACGACGACGCGAATGCGTGCGTGGACCGGGTAATCGAACGGGTAGGCAAGCGCATTACGCTGGGGTTGCCTCTCGGTCTTGGTAAGCCAGTTCGCTTTGCGAATGCCCTTTACCAGCGCGCCAAGGATGATCCGGAAATCCAGCTGCATATAGTCACTGCGTTGTCGTTGCTGGCTCCCGAGGGCGCATCGTCGCTGGAGAAGCGTTTTCTGGGGCCTTTTACCAAGCGCCTTTATGGCAACATTCCTGAGCTGGACTACGCGCGAGACGTCAATCGGAACCGGTTGCCAGACAACGTGACTGTCTCGGAATTCTTCTTCAAGGCTGGCAGTTATCTCAACAATCAGAGCCAACAGCGCCACTACGTTTGCACCAACTATACCCACGCCGTCCGGGATCTGATGGCGCAGGGGGTCAATGTGCTGGGCCAGTTGATGTCGCCTGGTGAAGATCATGGTCAGCCAGGACACCTAAGCTTCAGTTGTAATCCGGATTTGACCCTGGACATCCTGCCGCTGCTTCGGGAACGGGAAGCCGCTGGCACTCCGGTGGCCATGGTGGCAGAGCTCAATCACCACCTGCCGTGGTTCGGGCATCACGCCGAGGTTGAAGCCAGCCAGTTTGACGTGATCCTGTCTCACCGGGCCTCCGACTATCCGTTATTCTCCGCGCCCCAGATGGCGGTGAGCCCGGCGGACCACCTGATCGGGTTTTACGCTAGCAGCTTGCTGAAGGATGGCGGCACCCTGCAGGTGGGGATCGGGTCTCTTGGCGCCGCCCTGGTGCACAGCGCCATCATCAGACACAAACATAATGACGCCTGGAAAGCCGTGTTCGACCACCTGCAGGTGCAGGATCAGTTTCCGGTGGTGCAGGAGTATGGTGGTACAGAACCTTTTGAACAGGGACTGTATGGGTGCAGCGAAATGATGGTGGACGGTTTTGTCTACCTGCTTCAGGAAGGTATTCTCAAGCGCGAAGTCTACAATCATCCGGAATTGCAGAACCTGATCAACCGGGGTGAACTGACCGAGACCCCGAGCCTGGAGGCCCTGGACGTTTTGCACAACGCAGGCCTGATTGCCTCACCATTGCGGGCGCGGGATGTGAACTGGCTGGTCCGGCACGGGGTGCTGCGCGACCATGTTGAGTTCAAGGGCGGAAGGATACGACTCAATGAGGAGGTGTCGGTTGAGGCAGATCTATCCAATGCCGACACCCGCAAGGCGCTCGAGGCATTGGCGCTGGGTGACAGGCTGGCTGGTGGGATTGCCATGCACGGTGGTTTCTACGTTGGCCCGGAGAAGTTCTATCAGGCCCTGAGAGAGCTTTCAGACGACCAGCGCGACAAGATCTGCATGACCAGCGTTAATTTTATCAACCACCTGTATGACCATCGCTTTGGTGATCAGAAGCTCAAGGTGGCACAGCGGGTCCATGGACGGTTTATCAATTCGGCGATGATGTACACCCTCAACGGTTCGGCGGTGTCGGACGGGCTGGCGGATGGCCGTGTGGTGAGTGGTGTTGGCGGCCAGTACAACTTTGTGGCCATGGCCCATGAGTTGCCGGGGGCTCGCTCCATCCTGGCCCTGAGGGCCACGCGGGTCTCCGGTGGTAAGACCGTCTCGAACATTGTATTCAACTATGCCCACTGCACCATCCCAAGACACCTGAGGGACATCGTGATTACCGAATACGGCATCGCGGACCTTCGCGGGCAGTCCGATGAACAAGTGTTCCTCAGACTGATCCGGATTGCCGACTCCCGATTCCAGGAGTCATTGCTGGCGCAGGCCAAGAAAGCGGGCAAGGTAAAAGCGGACTTCAAACTTCCAGCACACTGGCGCCAGAATACCCCTGAGAAAGTCGCCCGGGCCCTGAAGGCCGGGGGGGAAGGCGACTGGTTCCCGGCCTTCCCGTTTGGCAAGGATTTCACCGACGAGGAATTGAAGTTAGGGAAAGCCCTTAAGGGGCTGAAAGCCGCAACGGCTACTCCCCGTGGTAAACTGGCGACCATCTGGCAGGCCCTTAAGGCGGACGACGAAGAAGGGCGCTATGACGCCCTGCTTGATCGAATGGGTTTGAAAAAGCCGTCAGGATTCCGGGAAAAGCTGGACCGGAAGCTGGTAATCCATGGCCTGCAAAAACTCGAACCCGTAAAGAAACAGGAAACAAAACAAGCTGATGCAAGCCGATAAGCCGCAACTAAAGCCCGAAGTATTCACTGTCCATTACGTGCTCAAGAACCGTATAGGTGAGCTGGTGGATACCTCGGAAGGCAGTGAGCCACTGCATTTCCTGTACGGCACCCCGGAAATCATCGCGGGCATCCAGGAAGCGGTGAAAGACCGCCGGGTGGGCGATTGTCTCGAAGTCACGATCCCCCCTGAAATGGCCTACGGAGACTACCGCGAAGACCTGGTCCGCAAAGTGCCCCGCTCGCTTTTTGAAGGTGTGGAGAACCTGCAGGTTGGTATGAAGTTCCAGACCAACTCCGGCGACCAGGCCCAGGTGGTGCAGGTGGTGTCCATCGATGGCAACCTGGTGAAGGTAGATGCCAACCATCCGCTGGCTGGCTTTACCCTGTATTTTGACCTGGAGATCGTCGGTCGCAGAGAGGCTACGGAAGACGAGGTAGCCCAGGGGCGCCCGCTGTTCTGAGGCCGGTGGGCGTGGCCTCGAATTCGCCTGCGTGAATATGCTTCAAACCGGCACTGATCTGCTGATGGATTAAAGCGGTCAGGGCGTTACTCGATTCCGAGCGGGCCGGGTCTATGGCCGGGTGAATCACCACATCCACCTGGGTCGGCGGTTGCCTGAGCAGCCGGATCAGGTGGGTATGGAAACTGTCGTCACCGATGAACGGGGCGATCGGATCCGGACGATGTGCTCTGCGGTAACCGATGGTTATTGGCTGGATAGGTGTGTTGGCGTCGCGGGCGGCGGCCAGCAAAAAACCGTGGATCGGCAGCACTGCCAGTCCCGAGCTGGTGGTGCCTTCCGGAAACACCAGGACAGACTCGCCGGTATTCAGGCATCGGCTGATCTCCGATTTTATTCGCCTGGCCTGGCCGCTTCCGCGCTGGATGAACAAGGTGCCGGCTTGCCTTGCGAGCCAGCCGATAATTGGCCAGTTGCCCACCTCAGCCTTGGACAGGAACCTCAACGGCGTTATGCACCCCAATATGGGAATGTCAGACCAGCTTATGTGGTTGGCAACGTAGAGTGCGTGGGCTTCCGTGGGCTGGCCGTGCACCCGGATACGGAACCCGAGGCACTGGCAGGCCCGACGGAAGCAGAAAGCGGCCCAGGGTGAACGGTCGACAGGTTGTCGCCGGAACAGGTCGACCAGTTTCAGGGTGATGGCCAGGGCGCAGGTGCCTGCCAGAAACACCAGGAACCCGGTAAGCCGGATTAGTAATCGTATCCACCCCATCTGCTGCTCCTTTGCCTTCAGGCAGTGCGCCCCATGAAATGCCGGCTATACCTGGCGGTCAGTTTGCTGACTTCCAGAACCACCAGCAGGTCCGCGCAGCGGAAGTCCGGGTCCCAGCAGGGTTCTCCACAGACCCTTGCGCCAAGGCGCATGTAGGCGCGAATCAGGGCTGGCACGTCATCGCTGTGTTCGTGTTCGGCGCGGGTCAGGTGTGGCAGGGCCCGGAGTGGGGTTACCCGGAATGCAGGCGCGGCAAGGTATTCATTCTGCAGGTGCCGTGCTATCCGCCAGGCTTTCATGCCGCCATCGGCCATGCTGATACTGGCGCAGCCAATCAGATAGTCCACGTTCCGGCTATCCAGATATTCTGCCAGGGCTGCCCACAAAAGGGTGATGGTGCCGCCATTGCGGTAATCGGGATGAACGCAGGTCCTGCCCAGTTCCGCAAGGGTGCCCGGCAATTTACCCAGGTTGCTCAGATCGAACTCGCCTGATGAATAGAAGCCGCCAACCGAAGGCACGTCGCTCTGATGCAGGATGCGAGTGGTTGCAACCACTTCACCGGTGCCGGCATCGGTAACGATCAGGTGGTCGCAAAGGGCGTCGTAGGCATCGGCATCTATACCCGGCGTGGTGGCGCCCAGATCACTGCCATACTCCTCGGAGAAAACCCTGTAACGCAGTCGTTGGGCGGTTTCGATGAGTTGTGGGCACCGTGTCAGGGTGGTTTTCAGCTGGCGCCCACGGCGCGGCTGGGAACGGGCGATTTGTGCTGTCATGGCCTTGGCCTCTTGTTTCAATCACAAGCCAAGGCTATGAAGCTCCTGTGACAGTGAGGTGAACTGCCGGTGACGTCTGTATGACAATGGCCGGGATCTGCCACAAACCGGATTTGTGTCACAGGCTGTAACCCTATGACCGTTCCATGTATATTTCTGAATAGCATGTATAATTGCTGTAACGGTACGTTGCCTGTATTGTCGGGTGGACGACCCCAAAAACCGGAATAAAAAAACAGAGATGGATGGCGTGGAACAGACAAACGAGAGTTGGCGAATCCTGATCGTAGAGGACGATGAACGGCTTGCGGACCTTACCCGCGAGTACCTCGAAAACAACGGGCTGACAGTCTCCCTGGAAACTCACGGTGGAGCCGCAGTTGAACGAATCCGTAATGAGCAGCCAGATCTTGTTGTGCTGGATCTCATGTTGCCGGGCGAAGACGGCCTGTCGATCTGCCGTCGAGTCAGGCCCTTCTATTCTGGCCCCATCATCATGCTCACTGCCAGAACCGACGACCTGGATCAGGTGCTTGGTCTGGAAATGGGGGCTGATGATTACATCGGCAAGCCGGTGCAGCCAAGGGTTCTGCTGGCCCGAATCCGGGCCATGCTCCGGCGGATGGAAACCGCCCCTGCCGGTAATCCGGAAGAAGGTGGTGAGGAGCCTGTGCGCTTGCAGTTCAACGACCTGGTGGTTGATCGCTCCATGCGGGAGGCCTGGCTCAGTGAAGAAAGCATTGACCTGACCAGCGCAGAATTTGACCTGCTTTGGCTGCTGGCCAGTAATGCCGGTCGGGTGCTCAGCCGTGAAGAGATCTTTACCGCCTTGCGTGGTATCGAGTACGACGGCCAGGACCGCTCCATTGATGTTCGGGTGTCCCGTATCAGGCCGAAAATCGGAGATGATCCCATTCACCCTCGTCGAATAAAAACGGTGCGCAGTAAAGGCTACCTGTTCGTAAAAGAAGCCTGACCGTTATTCCGCGGCCTGCCCTCCCTGGTGGGCAGGCCGTGTTACCAGGGTAGGCCCAATGTCCCTGAAATTTTTCCTGACAGTCTATGCTCGCCTGGCCGGTGTCACCGCGCTGGTGATTCTGCTGTGTGTTCTTCTGTTCAACGGTATCAACTCCGTTCGTCATCAGTTCTGGCATGAACGTTTCGCGGACCCCTTGATGCGCTGGTTGGCGGCGACGCCCGCGCCCACAAGGCAGTATCACTGGATGCCGTCCCTGTTCGATCTGCGCTCTGGCCCGCCGGAACAGTTCGACCTGGACAAAGTGGCCATCGAGCGGCTGGGGTATGGGCAGGTGGTGGCGCAGCGTACCGATGTTGGGTTTCGTTATCTGGTTCGCTCTTTCGAGGGTGGCCTCGTCAGCCTGCGCCTTGAGCAACCATACCGGGAAATGGCCCAGGCAGTTGCCCTGGTGGTTCGATGGCATCTGGAAACGGTGAACCCTGAGCAGCGGGCCGATGTTGCCGTGCAACTGGCGGAGGCCCTGGGCGTGCGTGTTGAACCGGTACAGGACCTGCAGGCGCTGCCCAATCAGGACGTTATTGAAGACATCGCCAACACGGGGCTGGTGGTTTTCAATGAGCAGGGCACCCGAAACACCCAAGTGCTGCTGCGCCTTGAGGAAGGTGATCTGGTTGTTGTTCGCATGCCGTCACCGTTCAATCCCTGGGCCTGGCCAATGATTGTCCTGCTTGGCATCGTGGTGGGCTCGGTGCTGGCGGCCGCACTGTTCCTGGCCATGAGGTTTGTCGATGGCCATCTCAGGAAGGTGGAATCTGTGGCGGTGCGTATTGGCCGTGGCGAAATGGGCGCCCGGGTGGAGTCTGAGGATGGCACACTGGTGTCGCGGCTTGCCTGTTCGTTTAACAGTATGGCGGAGCACATACAGCGGCTGGTTCAGGTTCAGCGGGAAATGATCCACGCCGTTTCCCACGAATTGCGCACCCCGGTAGCCCGAATTCGCTTTGGTGTCCAGATGATCGAATCCGGAAGCAGCCCGGAAGTTCTCGAGAAGCAACTGGACGGTATCGATGGTGATATCCAGGAACTCGATGAGCTGATTGATGAAATACTGACCTACGCCCGCCTGGAGCAGGGTGGGCCGGTGTTCAGCTTGCGTGAGGACTCGGTAACCGACCTTGTTCGGCAAGTGGTTTCTGAACAGCAGATGATCCGCCCGGAGATCCGGATTGAGTGTCGTATAGATGAGGAATCCGAGCGTTGGGCCCTGTCGGATGTGGAGCCCAGGTACATCCACCGGGCTATCCAGAATCTGGTGGGTAATGCAGGCCGGTATGCTGCTGGCCGGGTGCTGGTGAACTGCCATCTTGACGAGGACAACTGCCGGGTTGACGTGGAAGACGACGGCCCGGGGATCCCCGAGCAGGACTGGGAGAAGGTGTTCACCGCCTTTGCCCGGCTGGATGACAGCCGCACCAGGACCTCGGGTGGCTATGGCCTGGGGTTGTCTATCGTACGGCGCATTCTTTACTGGCATGGCGGCCAGGCATTTGTCGGGCGCAGTGACGACCTTGGAGGCGCGCGATTCAGCCTGGTCTGGCCAAGGCGTAAGCCGGATGACGCCATTTTGTGAGCCAGTGCTCACGACCTCACCTGATGTAACAAAGCTCTACAGAATAACTACTGAATACGGCGGCTCCCGGAGTAAGAATAGACAGCGTAAGGGATGACTTTTGAGGTTGTAGTTCTTACGAACTTTCCTTGTTTCATTCGTCATTTGAGGGCCGGATTTATCCGGCCCTTTTTTTATGCAAAATTTCCCGCCAATGGTGGTTATTCACACTCGGAATGTTCTCGGGCTGGTAGACTCTCCTGAAAAAAGGAGATCTGAATGTCCCGCTATTTGCTTGCCATTGATCAGGGTACCACCAGCTCCCGGGCCATCGTTTTCGATGCCAGGGGTACGCAGGTGGCGGTCGCCCAACAGGAGTTTCACCAGTATTTTCCCCGAGACGGCTGGGTTGAACATGACGCCGTGGAGATATGGGACAGCACCCTGGCGGTGTGTCGCGAGGCTTTGGAAAAAGCCGGTGTCCAGGCGTCTGACCTGGCCGGCATCGGGATTACCAATCAACGGGAAACGACGGTTGTATGGGACCGTGAGACCGGCGAGCCGATCCACCATGCCATTGTCTGGCAGGATCGCCGTACCGCTTCGTTGTGCACCAAGCTCAAGTCGGATGGCCATGAGGCCCTGGTGGTTGAACGCACGGGCCTGCTGATTGATCCCTATTTTTCTGCCACCAAGGTTGCCTGGTTGCTGGACAATGTGGAGGGTGCCCGCAAGCGAGCTGAAGCCGGTGAGCTGGCGTTTGGTACCGTCGATACCTGGTTGTTGTGGAACCTGACCAATGGTCAGTCCCATTACACCGATGCCACCAACGCATCACGAACGGCCCTGTTCAATATCCATAACCAGGACTGGGACGATGACCTGCTGGCGCTTTTTCGGGTGCCCAAAGCGTTGTTGCCAGAAGTGCTCGACTGTGCCGATGAATATGGCGATACCCACGCGGATTGGCTTGGGGCACCGGTCAAGGTGGCGGGCATTGCCGGTGATCAGCATGCTGCGCTGATCGGCCAGGCCTGTTTTGAGCCTGGTATGGCCAAGAGCACCTACGGAACGGGCTGTTTTTTAATGCTTAATACCGGTGACCAAGCCCTGCGTTCGGAAAACCGGTTACTGACCACCATGGCTTACCGGCTAAACGGTAAACCATGCTATGCCATCGAAGGCAGTATTTTTGTTGCTGGCGCCGCCATGCAATGGCTCAGGGACGGTTTGCGCCTGATTACCCACGCCAGCGAGTCGGCAGGCCATGCCGAAACGGTGGGTGTGGATAACCCGGTTTATCTGGTGCCGGCGTTCACCGGGTTGGGGGCTCCCCACTGGGACCCGAATGCCAGGGGCGCCATCTTGGGACTTACTCGTGATACCGGTATTGCTGAGATTGTCACCGCTGGACTGCAGTCGGTGTGTTACCAGACCAAGGACCTGGTGAGGGCCATTCGCAACGATGGCGCGCGCCTGGAGTCGATCCGGGTAGATGGCGGCATGGCGGTAAACGACTGGGTAATGCAGTTTCTCTGTGACATTCTGAACGTGACTGTTGATCGGCCAAAGGTAACAGAAACCACCGCCCTGGGCGCGGCGTATCTGGCAGGACTACAGACCGGGGTGTTCGAAAGCCTGGAGCAGATTTCCGATATGTGGGAGTGCGAGCGGCAATTCCGGCCGGATATGAAGCCGGCGCTTCGGGAATCGCTGTATGCAGGCTGGCTGGATGCAGTCGAGCGGGTCTGCAACAACTGACCCGCACTCTCAACTGGTGCGTTCGAAGGCAATCAGGTGATCGGCTTCGACACGCACCGGCACGTGTTCGCCCATGTGGAAGTCCAGGTGGCTTCGGAACAGGGCCTCGAATTCGGTATCTTCTGAGCACCGGAACCGATACAGGGTTGAAGTGCCTGCGAAGGTTTTCTCCACCACTTTGGGTTTCAGGTCGGAGTGCTCATCGTAGACGATGTCGTCCGGGCGAATCAGAACGTCCAGTAACGTGCCCGGCTTCCATTTATAGGCCCGGTTGCCGTGGATAACGCCCAGTTCGGATTCAATGGTGTCCGGCCCCAGGGCGGTACCGGGAATGAAGCCGCCCTGGCCAACAAAGCTGGCTACGAAGCGGTTGGCGGGTTCGTGATACAGGTTGTAGGGTACGTCCCATTGCTGCAGGGTGCCGTCTTTGAGTACCGCCACCTGATCGCACATGGCAAACGCTTCCTGTTGGTCATGGGTGACCAGGATAGCGCTGATGCCGAGTGTTTTCAGGATATCCCGTACATCCAGGCTCAGCCGGCGACGAAGGTCGGTATCCAGGTTCGAGAACGGCTCATCGAGCAGAATAAGCGTTGGCTCTGGCGCCAATGCCCTGGCCAGGGCAACCCGCTGTTGCTGGCCGCCGGATAGCTCATGGGGGTAGTTGTTTGCCAGGTCCTGTAGGTGAACCAGGTTGAGCAGTTCCATAACTTTCTGGCGGCGTTCGGCCTTGTTCATGTTCCTCAGGCCAAACCCGACGTTATCGGCGATGGTCAGGTGCGGGAACAACGCGTAATCCTGAAACACCATGCCGATACGCCGCTTTTCGGGAGCCAGGGTGCGCCCGGGAAGGCTGATTGCCTGGGACTGGAGCTGGATTTCCCCGCTGTTTAAAGGCAAGAAACCGGCCAGGGCTCTGAGAATGGTGCTTTTGCCACAGCCACTGGGGCCGAGCAGGCACCCGATGTCGCCGTGGCTCAGGGCGAAGCTGACGTCTTTAACGACAGAGTCGCCGCCATAGCCGCAGGACAGGTTGTTGACTTCCAGCAGCCAGTCGGCCGGTGGCAGCAAAGATTCAGGCATGGATCAGTCCAGGCGATTGAGAATGAGGAACTCGAGTAGGGCCTTCTGGGCGTGCAGGCGGTTTTCCGCTTCATGCCACACCACTGAACCCGGGTGTTCCATCATGTCGGCGGAAATCTCCTCGCCACGGTGGGCAGGCAGGCAGTGCATGAACAGGGCATCCTTGGCGGCCACAGACATCAGTGCCGGGTTGATCTGGTAGTCCTGAAAGGCTTTCTCTCGGGCCTTTTGCTCGTCTTCCTGGCCCATGGAGGCCCAGACATCGGTGACCAACAGGTTGGCACCCTTTGCAGCGTCTTCCGGTGTGCGCACCACGGTTACGCGATCACTGTGGGCTTTCAGCAGGTTGCTGTCTGGTTCATACCCTTCCGGGCAAGCCACGTTCAGATGAAAATCGAACTGGGCCGCCGCGTTGATGTAGGAGTGGCACATATTGTTGCCATCACCAATCCAGGCAACGGTAGCTCCGCGGATGCTGCCGCGATGTTCACGATAGGTTTGCATATCCGCCAGCAGTTGGCACGGGTGGAATTCGTCGGTCAAGGCGTTGATCACCGGCTTGCTGGAAGCCGAGGCAAAGCGCTCAACGGTTTCGTGGGCAAAGGTCCGGATCATCACCGCATCCACCATGCTGGATATCACGATGGCAGAGTCCTCAATGGGCTCGCCCCGGCCAAGCTGGGTGTCCCGGGGTGACAGGAACATGGCGGTGCCACCGAGCTGGGTCATGCCCGCTTCAAAGGAAACCCGTGTGCGGGTGGACGACTTTTCAAAGATCATCGCCAATACCCGGTTTTTCAGGGAATCCCGGGTTTTACCCGCATGCCACTCTTTACGAAGCCTGGACGCATGATCAAGGAGCTGTTCCAGCTCACTGGTTGTCATGTCGTTCAGGGTCAGAAAATGTCTTGCCGCCATGAAAGGCCCCTGTTTCAAGGAAACTGCTGTACGGTTTGCATCTGAAAAGGGCATCAAGTCTAGCCCTTCACAACCCGTAAAACAACGCCGGGGGTGGGGTGGTTGCTCTGGGTCAAACACATCGGTTTGGTGGCTAATCGACCCGCCGTGTACAATAGCGGTTAAGTGCCGTGTAACGGTAAACCTGATTTCAACCAGAGGTATGAGTTCATGGATATCAATGAAACCATCAAGAGCCAGCTCGAAGAGAACCCGGTCATTCTTTACATGAAGGGCACTCCGCAGGCACCACAGTGCGGTTTCTCCGCCCGTACCGTTCAGGCTCTGATGGCGTGCGGTGAGCGGTTTGCGTTCGTGAACATTCTGGACAATCAGGAGCTGCGCGAAGCCCTCAAAGTTTATTCAAGCTGGCCGACTTACCCGCAGCTCTACATTGGTGGTGAGCTGGTGGGCGGTTGTGACATCGTTCTGGAAATGTCCGAGAGCGGTGAGCTGGCCAAGGCGGTTAAAGACGCGGTCAAGCAAGCCGAAGCCTGAGTTTTTTTAGCGGCGCTTCGGGGTGAACACCAGCTTTACCTCGAAGCGGTCCCGCTCTTCTCCTTTTGGCTCCGGATAGGGGCTGGCAGCGAGCGCTGCACGATACGCTGCATCATCAATCCCCTGAATGCCTGTCGACGCCACAACCCGTGCCCGGGTGAGGGCGCCATTGTCGAGAAGCCTGAGTTCCAGTTCCATGGTGAGTGTCTCCTGCAGGCCCGCAATCGCAGGCACCCGCTGCCGCTCCAATTGTTCTGCCAGATGGGTGGCCAGCAGAATCAGGTATGGGTCCTGCTCTGACGGCGACAGAGCTATCCGCTGAATCGCTTCCGGCTCATCTGTGGTGGTTGAGGTTGACGGTGTGGAGGCCGCCGATTCAGGGCTGGCAGGTTGCTGTTGTGAGCGGGGTCGGCTGGATTCGGTTCTGGCTGCTGGCTCTGGGCTGGGCTGTGCGGTTTGCGTCGAGCCAGGCTCGGCAACGGGTCGGTTTGCTGAGTCGGTCGTTATTTGCTCAGGGGCCTCAACGGTAAAATCCGGATGCCTCGGGAGTTGTGGTTCAGCGGCGTTGGGGCTGGATGCGGTGCTGGTTTCGGAGGCCGGGGACTGGAGGGTAAACACCAGGCGATGACTGAACTCCCGGGCTTCCCTCAGGGGTGAGGGAAACCCGGCCAGTAGCAAGGTGTGCACTGTCAGGGCCAAGGATATGGCCAGAACCAGCCGATAGGACGCCGGGATCGACGGAGGTCGAAGGCCTGGCTCTGACATCGCAATCAGGCGGTTTTGGTGCGCAGGTTGCCCACGACGGCATTCAAGGCACGGTCAATCAGGGCGCCCTGTTCCAGAAGCGTCAGGCGGCCCCGGCGCATTTCGTGGGCCAGTTCCACCCTGGTTTTCTCGATCACCTTCAGGCCCATGCGATTGACGAACACGAAACAATCGGCCTCTTCGATAACCGCAGACAGTTTACATCGGAAGCTGGTACCGTTGACCAGCTTGAACTCGACCCAGTTGCCGATCTCGATGTCATCCAGCTTCGCTACATACTCCGCAATGGCAGCATCTTCCAGTTCCTGCTGGCGCTCAACGGCGGTCTGATGCACGGTGGGCGCTTCTTCTTCGATCTCTTCAGGGCTGTCCTGGCGTGCCTCGATGGCCGCATTGGTGCGGAAGGCTTCCGCCAGTTGGTGCTTAAGCTGCCCCATCATCTGGTCCAGACGAGAAGCGTTGTAAGACACTTCCTCCAGCCCGGCCCGGAGTGTCTTGAGTAAGGCAGGGACAACCCGGACCCATTGATCTCGTTCTTCGTCTTCCTCGTGGGGATGCAGGCACCAGATCAGGTCGTCCACCACCCGGGCCGTCTCGTGCCAGCGGTGCTCGGTGTCGTCACGCAGGTAGGCGAGAAACATGACCCGGCTCCAGCCATTAATCAGAATATCGTGAACCGGCTCGGGCAGGCGGTATCGGGAGACTTTTTCTTTGATCAGCCGGTCGACCGCTTCCTGGGCCTTCTGGGACTTGATGCGGCCCCGTTCAGACTCCCGGGTACGTTGTTCCACCAGAGACGCCTTGCGGTTTTCGCGCTCCAGGAACTGTTCGAACTCCTGGTTCAGGGTTTCAAACAGGGCGACATCGCCGTCAAACTCGTTGAGAATTCGCTGCACGACGTTATGAATCTGGCCATAGAGCTTGTCTCTGGCTTTTTCATCACTGGAGCTCCAGCCAATACCGGCGCGGGCAAGGGAGTTGAGCAGTTTGCGGGCCGGGTGGGTAGCCTTGCTGAAAAAGCTTTTGTCCTTGATGACCACTTTCAATATCGGAATCTGCAGCCGGCTGATCAGTACCTGTACCGGAGCAGACAGGTTGTAGTCATCCAGTATGAACTCGAACAGCATGGAGACCAGGTTGATCAGGTCTTCGTCTACTTCATTCAGTGCTGGCTTGCGTCCATCCTGGCCTTCGGCTCTTGCCAGCAATTGCTGCACGATCTGCCGGAGATCCAGTTCCACCGGTTTGCCGGTGCTTAGATCTTCGCTGTCCTGAAGGTTGTCGTAGCTAGGCAGGGAATTGAGCATATCTGCCAGTTCAGGTCCTCCGACTACCCGCAGGGCCGGGTCCGCGCTACGTGGAGGCAGGCCTGAATTGGCCCTCTGCAGCGCCAGCATCTGGCGAATCTGATCAAACAGGGCGGTGTCTTCAGGTCTCTGCTCGTAAGCGGCAGCCTCACCGCCTCCGGTCTTGGGCGCTTCGCCCTGGGCTGGCTTGCCTGAGGCTTTTTGCTGTTGGCCAGCCTTGCCGTGGAATCGGAAGTTGGGGATGACGCCGGCCTGAATCAGTATTCGGTTGGCTTCATCCAGCAGCATGCCCAGGTTGGACACCACGTAGCGATCAAACTGCTTGAGAACGATCAGCCGCTCCCGAATCTGGATCTCCAGCGCCTGGATGGCCTCGGTGAACGCGCTGCACAGGTGTTCCGGTGCCATTGGGTTAACCGGCACCTCTTCAGTGGCGTCCGGGTACACTTCGGTGAATCTTGCCTGCAGCTGAATCAGGGGCCCCTGGAAGTGCGCCTTGGCCTTGGTGATCATGGCATTCAGGGCAACCTGTTCTTCCAGGTCATCATTGCCGACCAGAGACAGGGTGTCTGCACTTGCCTGCTGGGTGGCGTCCGGCGTTTGCAGCTGTCCGGCGTGGGGTGGGTTGGCAAAGAACTGGGCAACGGCGTTCTGGAAATGCCGTTCAACCCCTTTGCGCTTTATGCGGATTTCCCGCATCGCTTCAAAGTACCGGTTCTGCTCGTTGTTACTACGGGCATTATTCGCCAGTTCGAAGAGTGAATCATCGACAGCGTCAAAAGCCCCTTGCAGCAAATCTCCCAATCCCGCGACAACCGTGTCACGGATACGGGTTACCTCCGCAGGAACCGGCCGGGAGCTGGCTGCTTCCCGGTGTTCGCGGAGGTAATGTATGCCGGACTGCTTGTTCATGGCCGACTCCTGTTTACGCCTCAACCGGATACATGACCGAGCTTGCTCTTCTTCTATTCTAAATTATTGGTTAAATTTAGCGCATTTTTGGTCGGATTAACATGAATAAACGCTAACCTGGGACGTCATTCAAAAAGCCGGCCTTTTCGGCCGTGTTTGATTCATCGAGCCGGTCTCGGCTCAAGGGCCGGCCGGGAGCGTTTGCCGAGGCGTTTGGGGTGCACAATCGCCGCTTTCACCACGTTGTCCTTGATCTGTAGCACCTCCACCCGATGGCCACCCACTTTGAGGCAGACGTTGGTTTCCGGAATGTTTTCCAGGGTTTCGGTGATCAGGCCGTTCAGGGTTTTTGGTCCGTCGGTGGGCAGTTTCCAGCCCAGGGTCTTGTTGATGGATCTGACCGCTGTGCCGCCGTCGATGATATAGGTGCCGTTATCCTGTGGAATGATGTCTTGTGAAGTGGCGGAGTAATCGGTGGTGAACTCGCCCACAATTTCTTCAAGGATGTCTTCCAGTGTCGCCAGGCCCAGAACCTCTCCGTATTCATCCACCACGATGCCAAAGCGGCGCCGGCCCTTCTGGAAATTGAGAAGCTGGGTATTCAGGGGAGTGCTTTCCGGAATGAAATAGGGCTCCTGGCTTAGCTGCATCACCATAGCTTTGTTGATTTCCGGCTCTTGCAGCAGCTTTGCGGCGCTGCGCATATGAAGGATGCCCTGAATATTGTTGATATCGCCCTTGAATACAGGGAGCCGGGTGTGCTGACTGCTTCTAAGTTGGCGGACGATAGTGTCCGTGTCGTCGTCCAGGTCGATACCCGCTACTTCATTGCGGGGCACCATTATGTCGTTCACCGTGACTTTTTCCAGATCCAGTATGCTAACCAGCATATCTTTGTGTTTGGCGGGAATCAGCGCGCCGGCTTCATTGACGACAGTTCTGAGTTCCTCGCGGCTCAGGTGATCCTCCGTGGCCTGGGCTGAAGATACGCCGAGCACGCGCAAAATGCCGGTGGTGAACAGGTTGACGGACCACACCAGTGGGTAGAGGATCCTTAGTAACGGCCTGAGCACGAAGCTGGCAGGAAAAGCAATTTTCTCCGGGAACAGGGCGGCCAATGTTTTCGGGGTAACTTCGGCAAAGATCAGGATAACGATGGTGAGCAGAACGGTGGCTATCGCGATGCCGGCATCACCCCAGATCCGGATGGCGATCACTGTGGCGATGGCCGAGGCGAAGATGTTCACGAAATTGTTGCCGATCAGGATGACGCCAATCAGCTGGTCGGTCCTGTTCAGGAGTTTCTGCGCCCGGAGCGCACCTTTGTGGCCGGTTTTCGCCATGTGTTTCAGGCGGTACCGGTTGAGGGACATCATTCCCGTCTCTGAGCTGGAAAAGAAGCCTGAAAGGATAATCAGGCAGACAAGAAGAATGAACAGCGCCGTCAGCGATGTTTCGTTCAAAAGAAAAGCCCTTATATTGACGACAAGAGTGGAAAATAGGGTGAATTGGTTTGTGGTGTCAAGCGATTCAGGTGGTCAGCCGCCTCTCTGGAACAGCAGTTCCAGTACGAATTTGCTGCCGTAGAATGCCAGCATGAGCAAGGCGCACCCGGCCAGAGTCCAGCGGCTGGCCGTCATTCCCCGCCACCCTTTGGTGTACCGGCCTACCAGCAGGCCAATAAACACCATAAGCGAGAGCATGGAAAACAGCGTTTTGTGGGCCAGGTCCTGGGCGAACAGGTCTTCGATAAAGACTGCGCCAGTCACAATGGCCAGCACCAGCAGAACAACGCCCGCCCAGACCATTTCAAACAGCAGGGACTCCATGGTTTGCAGCGGTGGCAGGTTGCGGACCAGCAGGCTGTTGTAGTTGTGCTTGAGCTGCCGGTTCTGGAAATACAGCAGCACCGCCTGAATGGCGGCCAGGGTGAACAGGCTGTAGGCGGTCACTGATAGGGCGATGTGCGACAGCATGCCATAGCTCTGGTCTGGCACAAGGCGGGAGGGGGTGTGGGTGATCAGCGCCATGACAATCGTCAGTGCTGCGATAGGGTAGGCTCCGAGGAACAGGCTTGCGACCGGCTTGGTCAGGTTGAGCCCCAACAACAGAAACACGATCAGCCAGGATATGAGCACGGAACTTTTGAAGAAGCTCAAATCGAAGCCACCATCCATGTGCACGGTCTGGGCAATCAGCAGGCCATGGGCAATCAGTGCCAGGATGCCAATCAGGGTGGTGATGGCCAGATTACTCTGTACCCGCCCCCTGAAATGCAGCGCCTGCAGGGCGGTTCCAACGCTGTAAAGAAAGAGTGCGGTAACCGCGAGAATCAGCGTTCCCATGACATCCTTAGTGTGTTGCCTTGTAATGAAAGCGGGCACGGAGTTGTTCAGAGGCTCCGTAGTCTGGGTATAATGTCGCGATTATGCAACAGGAATCAAGCAGCCCGGGCTGGCTTCTTGATTTGTGTGAACAATTTCTCCGGGGTACGGAAGAGCAACATGTTTGAGAACCTCCAGGACCGGCTATCCGGTAGCTTGCGCAAGATCTCCGGCCAGGCACGCCTGACCGACGACAACATCAAAGACACGCTTCGCGAAGTTCGTATGGCGCTGCTGGAAGCGGACGTCGCGCTGCCGGTAGTCAAGGATTTCATCGAAGGTGTCCGGCAGCGCGCTATTGGTCAGGAAGTCCAGCGCAGCCTCACGCCGGGCCAGGTGTTTGTAAAGGTTGTCCAGCAGGAGCTGGAGCGTGTGATGGGCGAGGGCAATGAATCCCTCAACCTGTCTACCCGGCCGCCGGCGGTGATCATGATGGCTGGCTTGCAGGGGGCTGGTAAAACCACGACGGTCGCCAAGCTCTCCCGCTTCCTTAAAGAGCGTCAGAAAAAATCCGTGCTGGTGGTCAGTGCCGATATCTATCGGCCGGCGGCCATCCGGCAGCTGGAGACCCTGGCCGGTGAGGTGGGTGTCGAGTTTTTTCCCAGCACCACCGAGCAGGACCCAGTGGATATTGCGAACGGTGCCATAGAGGCGGCGCGGCGCAAGCATATTGATGTGGTCATTCTCGATACCGCCGGTCGCCTGCACGTAGACGAGCAGATGATGGGCGAGATCGGGCGGCTGCATAAGGCCGTGAGCCCGGTAGAAACCCTGTTCGTGGTTGATGCCATGACCGGTCAGGATGCCGCGAATACCGCCAAGGCGTTCAACGATGCCCTGCCGCTGACCGGTGTGGTACTGACCAAGACCGATGGCGATGCCCGGGGTGGTGCGGCGCTGTCCGTGCGCCATATAACTGGCAAGCCGATCAAGTTCCTGGGTGTTGGCGAGAAATCTGATGCTCTGGAGCCGTTTTATCCGGACCGTGTTGCTTCCCGCATTCTGGGTATGGGGGATGTGCTTTCCCTTATTGAGGAGGCCGAGCGCAAGCTGGATAAACAGAAGGCCGAGAAACTTACCAAAAAGATCAAGAAGGGTAAGGGGTTTGATCTGGAGGATTTTCGCGACCAGCTCCAGCAGATGAAGAACATGGGTGGCATTGGCGGCCTGCTGGACAAGTTGCCTGGCATGGGGCAGATGGCCCAGATGGCGCAGCAGCAGGTCAATGACAAGTCGGTTGGCCAGATGGAAGCCATCATCTGCTCCATGACGCCCAAGGAGCGCCGTTACCCGGATGTGATCAACAACTCCCGCAAACGCCGCATTGCCGCCGGCTCCGGCACCCAGATACAGGATGTGAATCGACTGCTGAAGCAGCACAAGCAGATGCAGAAGATGATGAAGAAATTTGGCAAGAAAGGCGGAATGGCCAACATGATGCGTGGTCTTGGTGGTATGATGCCGCCCGGCGGCGGTGGTGGTGGCATGCCCCCGTTCGGCCGTATGTAAAAAGCCTTACATATAAAATGGGGAAACCGAGCGTTTCCCTGTTTTCATTGGCGCTTTTTTGGCATAGAATAGCGCCCCTTTCGAGTATGGGTCTTCTCGTCAGCCGCCAGTCGGCATGGTGAGAATCGTACAAAGTTCGTACAACAGAACAGGATATTGGTCGAAATGGTAACAATCCGTTTGGCTCGTGGCGGCTCCAAGAAGCGCCCGTTCTACCATCTGACAGTCACTGACAGCCGTAACTCCCGTGACGGCCGTTTCATTGAGCGTGTTGGTTTCTTTAACCCGGTTGCCCGCGGCCAGGAAGAGCGTCTGCGTGTAAATCGTGAGCGCGTTGATTTCTGGCTGGGCCAGGGCGCCCAGGCAAGCGATCGCGTTGCCCAGCTGCTTAAAACTGCTGGTTAATTGCACGTAAAGACCGGGGTTTGACAGGCATGACACAGCATCCACAGGAAACTGTGATCGGCCAGATCACCTCGGTGTTCGGGGTCAAGGGTTGGCTTAAAGTCTTCTCTTATACTGATCCCCGGGAAGGGATGCTGGCTTATCGTGACTGGACCCTGGTCCTGGACGGTAAGCGTATCCCGGTAAAGCTTGAGGAGGGTCGCCGCCAAGGGCAGGGGATCGTCGTCAGGCTTAAAGGTGTTGATGATCGTGAGCTGGCCCGTACCTATGGCGGTGCCGAGATCCGGGTTCCAACCGAGCAGTTGCCGGAATTGCCTGAAGGGGAATTCTATTGGCACCAGCTGGAGGGGCTTGAAGTGTTCACGGTTGAGGGTGAGTGCCTGGGTAAGGTGCATCACCTGCTGGAAACAGGCTCCAACGATGTCCTGGTGGTGCGCGCAACGGCGAGCTCCATTGACCAGCGCGAACGGCTTATCCCCTATCTGCCTGATCAGGTGGTTCACGGGGTAGATCTGGACAACTCGCGCATGGTGGTCGACTGGGATCCGGAGTTCTGACGGGTGTGGATTGGCGCGGTCAGTCTGTTCCCGGAAATGTTTTCTGCGGTGACGGATTACGGTATTACCGGCAGGGCAGTTCGTGAAGGGTTACTGACCTTCAACTGCTGGAATCCCCGGGATTATACCCACGACCGACATCGCACGGTGGATGACCGGCCCTATGGCGGCGGCCCCGGAATGCTGATGAAAATTCAGCCTCTCAGGGATGCCATCCATGAGGCCAGGGCATCGGCACCCGGCAAGGCCTGTGTGGTCTACCTTTCGCCGCAAGGTGAAAGGCTGGATCAGTCGGTGGTGGAGTCTCTGGCCGCCGAACAGCAGCTGATTCTCGTTGCCGGTCGTTATGAAGGCGTAGATGAGCGCCTGATATCGGCGGAAGTCGACCGGGAAGTGTCTCTGGGGGATTTTGTCCTCTCAGGCGGCGAACTGGCGGCGATGGCTGTGATTGATGCGGTAACACGCCTCATCCCCGGAGCGCTGGGTCATGCGCAGTCAGCGGAGCAGGATTCCTTCGCTGACGGTTTGCTGGATTGTCCGCACTATACCCGGCCCGAGGTTTACGAAGGTCAGGCGGTGCCGGAAGTTCTTTTGGGCGGTCACCATGAACAGATCCGGCGTTGGCGATTGAAAGAATCGTTGAGGCGAACCCGGGAGCGACGCCCCGACCTGCTGGAAAAGCGGGTGCTTACGGAAGAAGAGCGTCAGCTTCTGGAAGAAATTTTTAACGAACCGGGTGTCTCTGAGTCATCAGGGCATTGAAAGATTGGGTATCAGGAGCATTACGATGAGCGGCAAGAACAACATCATCAGTCAACTTGAAGCAGAACAGATGACCAAGGAAATCCCTGCGTTCGCGCCGGGTGACACCGTGGTTGTTCAGGTTCGCGTAACTGAAGGTAACCGTGAGCGTCTGCAGGCGTTCGAAGGCGTGGTTATCGGCAAGCGCAACCGTGGCATGAACTCTTCCTTCACTGTTCGTAAGATCTCTTACGGCGTGGGCGTTGAGCGTACTTTCCAGACCTTCTCCAAGCTGATTGACAGCGTGAGCGTGAAGCGTCGCGGTGACGTGCGTCAGGCCAAGCTTTACTACCTGCGCGATCTGTCTGGCAAGGCAGCTCGTATCAAGGAAAAGCTTAACTGATTCAAGCTTCTGGCTGATCAGTAACAAAAAAAGCAGCCTCGAGGGGCTGCTTTTTTTATGCTGTAATGCCGACAGGCAGCCAGTGAAGAGGTGTCATCTTGCCCCGGCCAGACGATGAGCAGTTGATAACCCGGTTTTCCGATGCCATCTGGCTGGAAGATGGCCTGGGTGAGAAAACCCGTCAAGCCTATGCCAGTGATTTGTTCAGGCTGGCCGATTGGTTGCAGACCCAGCCAGGTAGCCCAGTACTCCGTGATGCCAGGCGCACCGATCTTCTGGCCTGGATGTCGAGAGGGCTTGCGGATGGCCTCAAAACCAGTACTGCAGCCCGGCGGTTGTCTGGCATTCGTCGTTTTTATCGCTTCCTGCTGCGTGAAGGCCTGATTGCCGAAGATCCCACCCTCAGAATCGACAGCCCGCGGTTGCCCCGGCGGCTGCCGGATACCCTGACTGAAGATGATGTGGATGCCTTGCTCACAGAGCCGGACCCGCAGGAGCCAATAGAGCTGCGCGACCGGGCCATGTTGGAAATTCTGTACGGTTGCGGACTGCGGGTATCTGAGCTGACCGGGTTGACGGTTGATCAGGTTAATCTGCGTCAAGGGGTTGTCCGCATCAGTGGTAAAGGCGGCAAAGAACGGCTAGTGCCCTTGGGTGAAGAAGCCGTGGACTGGTTGGTTCGCTACATGAAAGAGGCCCGCAACGAGTTGTTGAAGGGCAAAAGCAGTAACGCCCTGTTTCCCGGTAATCGGGCCGCGGCCATGACTCGCCAGACCTTCTGGCACCGAATCAAGCATTATTCAATTCGTGCAGGCATCCATAAGCCTATTTCTCCGCATACCCTGCGCCATGCCTTTGCCACGCATCTGCTTAATCACGGCGCTGATTTGCGGGTGGTGCAGATGCTGCTGGGGCATTCCGATCTTTCGACGACTCAGATCTACACCCATGTGGCGCGCCAGCGGCTTCAGGATTTGCACCAGGCACACCATCCCCGGGGCTAATCTGGTATGTTAGCCGGATGAACTTTTGCTGAGTGGCGGTGTCGCATCACAAGGTTTCGAAATTACAAACACAGAAGGTAAGTTAACCCTATGAATCTGAATATTGTGGCCGTTGTGGCGGGTCTGGTGATGTCGCTGACCTGGGTTTCCGGGGCGAGTGCTGCCGACGCCGAGGATCGAATTGCCAAGCGCCTGATGGATGCGGTTCCTGGTCTGAAAGTGACCTCGGTGCGGGAATCGGAGGCGGCTGGTCTTTACGAAGTGCAAAGCAACAATGGCGACACCATTTACACCACGGCCGACGGTGTATACCTGCTGACCGGAGATCTGTTGAAGATTACCGACAACGGTATAGCTAACGTGTCAGAGGCGTCGCGGGCCGGGCAGCGGCAAGAGCAGATGGCGGCGTTTGCCGGCAAGGGTGTGATTACCTACCCGGCGAAGGGTGAGCAGAAGGCGGTCATTGACGTGTTTACCGACATTGATTGCCCCTACTGCCGGAAAATGCACGATGAAGTGCCGCAGTTAAACGACTATGGCATCACCGTGAACTACTATGGTTTCCCTCGTTCCGGCCCTGGAACTCCCTCGTTCACAAAGTACGTGTCGGTCTGGTGCGCTGAGGATCAGCAGGAGGCGATGGACGCAGCCAAGGGTGGAAAGTCCGTGCCCGAGAAAAGCTGTGATAACCCGGTCGAGGAACAGTACCGCCTGGGTGGCCAGGTAGGGGTCACCGGTACGCCGGCCATTCTTCTCGAAGACGGTAACATGGTCCGGGGCTACGTACCTGCGCGAAACCTGGCCGAAGGTCTCGGGATTCTGTAATTTTCCCCGGAGCTGTCGCACAGCTCCGACGTTTATCGTGTTAACTGCAACGGATTCAGGGCTTATTCAGAGGGCCCCGAATCGGTATACTATTGCCCTTTGTTGCAATCCATCAGCACCCCATCGGGATCAGAGGTGAGAGCTTGAAAGACGTTAATGTCGGAATTTGCGGACTGGGAACCGTTGGCGGCGGTACATTCAATGTCCTGACTCGCAATGCCGCGATTATTGCGGGGCGTGCGGGCTGCAATATCCGGATTACCCGGGTGGCCAGTCGCCATAGCCGGGATGACCTGGAGCTTGGCAGCGTTCCTTTCAGCACCGACATCTTCGATGTGGTGAATGATCCTGACATTGACATAGTGGTTGAGCTGATTGGTGGCTATGATGCCGCCAAAGAGCTGGTACTGGCCGCGATTGCCCAGGGCAAGCATGTGGTTACCGCCAACAAGGCGCTGATTGCCGTGCACGGTAACGAGATTTTTGAGGCGGCCGAGAAAGCCGGCGTTGTTGTCGCCTACGAAGCCGGCGTTGCCGGTGGTATTCCGGTGATCAAGGCGGTGCGTGAAGGCCTGGCGGCCAACCGCATCGACACCATTGCCGGCATCATCAACGGCACAGGTAACTACATCCTGACCGAGATGCGCGCAGGTCGTGAATTTGGTGAAGTGCTTAAGGAAGCTCAGGCCCTGGGTTACGCAGAGGCAGACCCGACCTTCGATGTGGAAGGTATCGATGCAGCCCACAAGCTGACCATCCTTGCAGCGTCAGGTTTTGGCGTTCCGCTGCAGTTCGAGAAAGCCTACACCGAAGGCATTTCCGGCATTACGCCTTACGATATTTCCCATGCGGAGCTCCTCGGCTACCGGGTAAAGCACCTGGGTATTGCCCGTCGCCGTGATGACGGTATTGAATTGCGTGTCCACCCAACGCTGGTGCCGCAAAGTCACCTGATTGCCCAGGTGGATGGCGTGCTCAATGCGGTGCTGGTAGATGGCGATGCGGTAGGGCAGACCATGTACTACGGCCCTGGTGCCGGTGACGAGGCCACAGCATCTGCGGTGATCGCAGACATCGTTGACGTAGCCCGCGCGGTTGCCAGCAACAGTCAGCAGCGTGTTCCCTATCTGGGCTTCAGCCCGGAGGCTCTGGAAGACCTGTCGGTCCTGCCAATGGAAGATGTGCAGTCGGCTTACTACCTGCGTATTCAGGCCTTTGACCATCCGGGTGTGCTGGCCAAGATTGCCGCGATCCTGAGTGAGCATGGCATCAACATCGAGTCGATCATGCAGAAAGAGTCCGAATTCAAGGATGGCCGCATCCCGGTCATCATCCTGACCCACACGGTTCAGGAACGCCAGATGAACCTGGCCATCGAGGAAATGGAAGCCCTGGCCGACATCGATGGCAAGGTTGTCCGTATTCGCGCTGAAAACTTTAACTGACAGGTACGCACGTGAGATACATCAGTACACGGGGTGAAGCGCCCGCTCTGGGCTTTGAAGACGTTCTTCTGACTGGCCTGGCCACAGACGGCGGCCTGTATGTGCCGGAATCACTGCCGCACTTCAGTGTGGAAGAAATCCGCAGCTGGCGTGGGCTCCCTTATGCAGAGCTGGCTTACAAGGTGATGTACCCGTTTGTGGAAGACGCCATTCCGGCGGATGATTTTCGCAAGATGCTGGGCGAAACCTACAGCGTATTCAGTCACCAGGCGGTCGCGCCCCTGGTGCAGCTGGACACCAATGAGTGGGTGATGGAACTGTTCCGGGGCCCCACGCTGGCGTTCAAGGACTTTGCCCTGCAGCTGTTGGGTCGACTGCTGGATTACGTCCTCGAGAAGCGCAAGCAGCACGTGGTGATCATGGGTGCCACCTCCGGTGATACCGGCTCTGCCGCCATCGAAGGGTGCCGCCGTTGCGAGCATGTGGATATTTTTATCCTGCATCCGTACCAGCGAGTATCGGAAGTACAGCGCCGGCAGATGACTACGGTGCAGGGTGACAACATCCATAACATCGCGGTCAAGGGTAACTTCGATGACTGCCAGCGCATGGTCAAGGAAAGCTTCGGCAACCAGTCCTTCCTGGGCGGCAAAACCCAGCTGGCGGCGGTGAACTCCATCAACTGGGCGCGGATCATGGCCCAGATCGTTTACTACTTCCAGGCGTCCCTGGCGCTGGGTGGCCCGGACCGCAGCATGGCGTTCTCGGTGCCCACCGGTAACTTCGGTGACATCTTTGCCGGCTACCTGGCCAAGAAGATGGGCCTGCCCATCAGCCAGCTGGTGATTGCCACCAACCGCAACGATATCCTGCATCGCTTCATGAGCGGCAACAAGTATGAGCAGCACCAGCTGGAGCATACCCTGTCGCCAAGCATGGATATCATGGTTTCCAGCAACTTCGAACGCCTGCTGTTTGACCTGCATGGCCGTGATGGTGCTGCCGTGAAAGACCTGCTGGAGCGGGCAGCCAAGGGTCCGGTCAGCATCGAAGACTACCGCTGGAAGCACGCCCGCAAGCTGTTCGACAGCGACGCAGTGGACGACAAAACCACCTGCGACACCATTCGGGACATCTACGAGAAGAACGAATACCTGCTGGACCCGCACACTGCCATCGGCGTGCGCGCTGCCCGCAACTGCCGCCGCGACAGCACTGTGCCGATGATTACCCTGGGTACCGCCCACCCGGCCAAGTTCCCGGACGCCATCTCCGAGTCTGGCCTGGTTGTGAAGCCGCAACTGCCGGCCCACATGGCAGACCTGTTTGAGCGGGAAGAGCGCTACACCGTGCTGGATAACAACGTGTCCGAGGTGCAGGGCTTTATCGCCAAGCATTGGAAGAACGCCTGATCCGGCATGACTCCCAAAAAGATCCTGCGTCGCCCCCAGCCGTCTGAAGTGACGGGCTGGGGGCAAAACTTGCCGCCCATCCTTCGCCGTTTGTACGCCGCCCGCGGTGTGCAATCCGACGACCAGCTCCAGTACACCCTGAAACACCTGGCTTCACCCCTGCAGTTGCGTGGTATTGATCGCGCTGTTGAACTGCTGGCCGAGGCCATTGCCCAGAAACAGCGAGTGATGGTGCTGGGGGATTTCGATGCCGATGGCGCTACCAGCACTGCCGTCGCCATGCTCGGGCTGTCCATGCTCGGTGTTGTAGCCATTGATTTCCGGGTGCCCAGCCGCTTCTCCGATGGCTACGGCCTGACGCCGGGCATCATTCACCGGTTACAGGAAGAAGGCGACCTGCCTGATCTGATGGTGACCGTCGATAACGGTATTTCCGCCATCGAAGGTGTGCGTGCTGCCCGGGAACTGGGCATCAAGGTGGTCATCACCGATCACCACCTGGCCGGTGACGAACTGCCAGACGCTGACGCCATCGTTAACCCCAACCAGCCTGGTTGCCCATTCCTGAGCAAGAACGCCGCCGGTGTTGGCGTGATGTTCTACGTGCTCACCGCCCTGCGCAAATACCTGCGGGACAATAACCGGCTGCCAGACCCGGAACCCAACCTGGGCAGCCTGCTGGACCTGGTGGCCCTGGGCACTGTGGCAGACGTGGTGCCGCTGGACCACAACAACCGGATCTTCGTGGAGCAGGGCATCCGCCGTATCCGCAAGGGCGAAGCCCGACCCGGCATCCTGGCACTGCTGGAAGTCGCCGGCCGCGACTACACTGAAATCAGCGCCGCGGACCTGGGGTTTGTGGTGGGCCCACGCCTGAACGCCGCCGGCCGACTGGACGACATGAGCATCGGCATCGCCTGCCTGCTCGCCGACAGCCGCGACGAAGCCCTGCGCCTGGCCCGGGAACTGGACAACTTCAACCGCGAACGCCGCAGCATCGAAAAAGACATGAAAACCCAGGCCCAGGACCTGCTTGCCTCCATGTCCCTCGACATCGAAGGCCTGCCCTGGGGCCTGGCCCTGTTCGACCAGGACTGGCACCAGGGCGTGATCGGCATCCTGGCCGCCAGAATCCGCGAGCAGACCCACCGCCCCACCATCGCCTTCGCCCCCGATGACGACGGCGAACACCTGAAAGGCTCCGCCCGCTCTATCCCCGGCCTGCACATCCGCGACGCCCTGGCCGTGGTCGACGCGAAAAACCCGGGCCTGATGAAAAAATACGGCGGCCACGCCATGGCCGCCGGCATGACCATCGCCCGGGACGACCTGGAACGTTTCAGCAACGCCTTCGACCAGGCCGTGCGCGATACCCTGAAACCGGAAGACCTGGAAGCCGCCATCACCACCGACGGCCCTTTGGGCCCGGAAGAGTTGAAGCTCGACACCGCCTACCTGCTTAAAAGGGCCGGCCCCTGGGGCCAGCATTTTCCGGAGCCGGTGTTTGACGGCGAATTCCGAGTGGTGAGCCAGCGGATTGTGGGCGAGAACCACCTGAAGCTGGTGCTTCAGCCGTTTGAGGGCGGCGGCATTATTGATGGCATTGCGTTCAACACCGGCCCGGAAGTGCCGGACTTTACCCGGAGTGGGGCGCGGGTGGTTTACAAGCCGGATGCCAATACCTTTCGGGGGAGAACCAACCTTCAGTTGTTGGTGGATTATCTGGAGCCATTGGGCTGAACTCTCTTTGGAGATTGGCGCTAGAGAAGGGTGGGGTCTGACCCCGAGGGTCAGACCCCTTTGAATCCGTCGAGTGTGGGCGCCCCGAACGCATTATGGGCGCAGGGTGGCTGGTAGCCTTTCCGGGAGTATCGAAAACAGGGATGTTTTCGCTAAGCGTACATGGACGTATTTACAGCGTCTCCCGGAAAGGCTACCAGCCACCCTGTGCTTGCACTGATCTCGGAAAGCCCTACCTCGCACGGTGCTTACTCCAAGCCATGAATAGCTGATTTAACCCACAAATTCCGGTAGAATCCGCCCTCTGTTTTTATCGCCCCATTTTCCAAAGCGAGACAAGGTTTCATGGAAATTAATCCCATAGTGACGAAGATCAAAGAGCTTCGCGAGCGCACCGAAGCGCTGAGGGGGTATCTTTGACTACGATCAGCGAAGTGAACGACTGGTCGAAGTAGAACGAGAACTCGAACTCCCCACCGTATGGGACGATCCCGAGCGGGCCCAGAACCTGGGTAAAGAACGCTCCGATCTTGAACTGATCGTCAAAACCATCGACAACCTCACCAACGGCCTGAGCGATGCCGAGAGTCTGCTCGACATGGCCGTGGAAGAGGATGATGAAGGCACCGTCGACGAAATTCAGGCCGACCTGGAAAGCCTCGATGGCGAGCTGGAAAAACTTGAATTCCGCCGCATGTTCTCCGGTGAAATGGACGCCAACAACGCCTACCTGGACATCCAGGCCGGCTCCGGCGGTACCGAAGCCCAGGACTGGGCCAACATGCTGCTGCGCATGTACCTGCGCTGGGCCGAGCGCCGTGGTTTCAAGTCTGAAATCGTTGAACTGCAGGAAGGTGAAGTGGCCGGCATCAAGAGTGCCACCATTCACATCCAGGGCGACTACGCCTACGGCTGGCTGCGTACCGAAACCGGCGTACACCGCCTGGTGCGCAAATCCCCGTTCGATTCTGGCAACCGTCGCCACACCTCCTTCTCTTCCGTGTTTGTGTCACCGGAAGTGGACGACAGCTTCGAAATCGAAATCAACCCGGCGGATCTGCGGGTCGACGTGTACCGCGCCTCCGGTGCTGGTGGTCAGCACGTTAACCGGACCGAATCCGCGGTGCGACTGACCCACAACCCCACCGGCATTGTGGTGGCCTGTCAGGCCGGCCGAAGCCAGCACCAGAACAAAGACCAGGCCATGAAGCAGCTCAAGGCCAAGCTCTTTGAACTGGAAATGCAGAAGCGCAACGAAGAGAAACAGAAAGCCGAAGACTCCAAGTCTGACATCGGCTGGGGTAGCCAGATCCGCTCTTACGTGCTGGATGACAGCCGTATCAAGGACCTGCGCACCAAGGTGGAAACCAGCAACACCCAGTCGGTGTTGGATGGTGACATCGACAAGTTTATTGAAGCCAGTCTGAAGATGGCGCTGTAATCAGCGCCATTCACCCACACCCGGACAATCCCGACTTCTTAGTGAGCCAAAATGACTGAACACACCCAGAACGCTGCACAGCCCGAGGACAACAAGCTGATTGCCGAGCGCCGCGCCAAACTGGCAAACATGCGTGAGCAGGGCAATCCGTTCCCGAACGACTTCCGTCGCGATGCCACCGCTGCCGAGCTGCAGGAAAAATATGGTGACAAATCCAAGGAAGAGCTGGAGTCCCTGGGCATCAAGGTGGCCATTGCCGGCCGCATGATGCTCGACCGCAAGGCGTTCAAGGTGGTCCAGGACATGACCGGCCGCATCCAGATCTATGCCTCCAAGGATGTCCAGAAAGACACCAAGCACTGGGATATGGGCGACATCGTGGGCGTGCGCGGTACCCTGTCGAAGTCTGGCAAGGGCGATCTGTACGTCACCATGGAAGACTACGTGCTGCTGACCAAGTCTCTGCGCCCGCTGCCGGAGAAGCACAAGGGCCTGACCGACACCGAAGCCCGCTACCGTCACCGGTATGTGGACCTGATGGTGAACGAAGACAGCCGCCGCGTGTTCCACGCCCGGTCGAAGATCATCAACACCATGCGCCAGTACTTCACCGAGCGTGACTTCATGGAGGTGGAAACCCCCATGCTGCAGGTGATCCCCGGCGGCGCCACCGCCCGTCCGTTCGTGACCCATCACAACGCCCTGGGCATCGACATGTACCTGCGCATTGCCCCGGAGCTGTTCCTCAAGCGCCTGGTGGTTGGCGGCTTTGAGCGGGTGTTCGAGATAAACCGCAACTTCCGCAACGAAGGGCTGTCGACCCGGCACAACCCCGAGTTCACTATGGTCGAGTTCTACCAGGCCTACGCCGACTACCACGACCTGATGGACCTGACCGAAGACATGCTGCGCACCATCGCCCAGAAGGTGCTGGGTACCACCACGGTGATCAACACCCGGGTGCTGAAAGACGGTAGCGAAGAAACCATCGAATACGATTTCGGCAAGCCGTTCGAGCGCCTGACCGTGGTAGACGCCATCTTGCGCTACAATCCAGACATCACCCGCGAGCAACTGGCAGACGACGCACAGGCCCGTGCCGTGGCGAAGAACCTGGGTATCCACGTGAAGGACATCTGGGGCCTGGGCAAGGTGCAGATCGAGATCTTCGAGGCCACGGCCGAACATCGCCTGATGCAGCCCACCTTTATCACCGAGTACCCGAAAGAGATCTCTCCGCTGGCCCGTTGCAAAGACAGCGACCCGTTCGTCACCGAACGCTTCGAGTTCTTCGTCGGCGGCCGCGAAATCGCCAACGGCTTCTCCGAGCTCAACGACGCCGAAGACCAGGCCGAACGCTTCCAGGCCCAGGTGGCCGAGAAAGACGCCGGCGACGACGAAGCCATGTTTTACGACGACGACTACGTGATGGCGCTGGAATACGGCCTGCCGCCTACCGCCGGTGAGGGCATCGGTATCGACCGCCTGGCCATGCTGCTGACCAACTCGCCGTCCATCCGCGACGTGATCCTGTTCCCGGCCATGCGCCCGGAGCACAAAGCCGAACAGAAACCGGAAAGCGAGTAAGCCCATGCACCCTGCCGAGGCACTGGCTCAACAACTGAAGCCCGGCCGCGGCTGGGATGATTGGCTGGCGGACGAGTTCCGCCAGCCCTACATGCTGCAACTGGCCGAATTCCTGGCCGCCCAGGAACAGGCGGGCAAAGTACTGTTCCCGGAGCAGAGACACTGCTTCAACGCCCTGAACAGCACACCGCTGAACCAGGTCAAAGTCGTCATCCTCGGCCAGGACCCCTACCACGGCCCCGGCCAGGCCCACGGCCTCTGCTTCTCCGTCCGACCGGGCGTGCCTACACCGCCGTCGCTGGTGAACATCTTCAAAGAAATCGAAACCGACCTGGCCATCACCCCGCCAGACCACGGCTGCCTGCAACCCTGGGCAGAACAGGGCGTATTGCTCCTGAACGCGGTGCTCACCGTCGAACAGGGCAACGCCGGTGCGCACCAGAACAAGGGATGGGAAACCTTCACCGACAAAGTAATCGAAACCGTCAACCGGGAGCGGGAGGGCGTGGTGTTTCTGCTCTGGGGCAGCTACGCCAGGAAGAAAGGCCGGCACATTGACCGCAATCGTCATCTGGTTCTGGAAGGACCGCACCCGTCACCGCTGAGTGCTTATCGAGGGTTTTTCGGTTGTCAGCACTTCTCGCAAGCTAATGACTGGCTGCAGAAACAGGGAATAGCTCAAGTTGATTGGGCTCTGCCAGATAAAGTGCAGCTTATCCATAGATATGCGAAGAGCTGAAGGCTCTCTTGGAAGTAGTCTTTGCGGCGGGGTTGAGCTCACAAAACCTTGCGGAGCCAGGGATGGCGGAGCAGAGCGTACAGGGAAGTATTCACAGCGTGTTTTGGGAGCTCAACCCCGCCGTAAAGACGGGCGTCAAGCTCCTTGATTCTATGGGTGATGTGAAGCTTACTGAAGCAGCGCCATCGCCGCTTCCATCTGAGCGTTGAGATCCTCCTCCTCGCTCATGTCGATATTCGGATCCAACCCCAAACGCCCAAAGGCAGGAATGGTATTCCAGTCCATCTCCGTCCACGGGTGATCCGTACCCGCCACCAGTTGCAAATTCGCCACCATCACCAAATCGGCATAATCCGCCGCCGGCACCTCACGCTGGAAATTGGCATACTCCAGCGGCACATTCTGAAGATCACTCGGGAAATCCCACTTCTTCAGAATCAGCGCACCAATGCGCGGGTGCAGCTGATCAATCACATTATCCAGCATGATACTGCTGATCTGGATGTCCCGGTCCTCCACATAGCGCAGAATCGGCAGCACCCCAATCAGGTGAACAAGCCCTGCCAGCGTGGCCTGATCCGGTTTGAGCTTGGTGTAATGCTGGGCCAGAACGTGGCACACGCCGGCCACTTCAGTGCTGGTTTGCCAGGTGGCGCGCAGGCGCTTGTCGACCATGTCTGAGGTGGCCTGGAACATCTGCTCCATGGCCAGACCCATGGCCAGGTTGCTGGTGTAGGCCATGCCAAGGCGGCTGACCGCCATGTTCAGGTTTTCAATCGCGCGGCTACCCCGGAACAGCGGGCTGTTGCACACGCGGATAATCCGGGCAGAGAGGGCTGTGTCGTTACTGATGACCTTGACCAGGTCAGCGATTGCCGAGTCTTCGGACTCGGCGATGTCCCGAACCTGAAGCGCCACCTCCGGCAGGGTTGGCAGCACCAGTTTGTCATTCTCAATGGCGTCGGTCAGGTCAGCCTTGATGGTATCTACAATGTTGGCCATGGTCAGTAACGTTCCGCTTGTCTGGGTGCGCTGCTCGCGCGCACGGGGTAAACCGGTATGTGGTTTAATTTATAGCAAATTTTTCCGGTTTTTCCTGTCAACTTATGTATCTGCCTGCGTTGCGGGCTGTTGCTCGGGCACCGGGTAAGGCAGCGGTTGCATAGTCACGGTCACCGTGTTCATGCCTTCCAGGGCCAGGGTGCCTTGCTGAGCGTCGTGCCGGATAACCGCCAGCATCTCACCCGCCTGTTCAGACGTGAGCTCTGCGTTAACTACCTCGCCAACGCTCTTGCCCTCGCACAGCAGCCTGGTGCCGGGTTCCGGCGCAGTGTCGGAACCCTCAAAACGCAAGCGGAACAAGCTCTTCTTGAGCTGCCCCAGAAAGTGCATTCTGGCGATTACTTCCTGGCCGGTGTAGCAGCCCTTCTTGAAATGAACGCCTTGCAGGTGTTGCAGGTTGAGCATCTGCGGAACATAGGCCTCCCGGGTCTGGGCCGTTAGCCAGGGCACGCCGGCGGAAATGCTGGCAGCGTTCCAGTGTGCCATGGGCAACTCGGGCAGTTCCTCCGGCAGCGGTTGATCTCCCTCGAGCTGCCACCATTCGTAGCGGGCCGTCTGGTCACTGGTATCCTCGATTCGAATCAGGATTCCGGAACCGGTGGCCAGCGTCTGCCCCGGCCGGGAAAGCGATTCGGCTGCGTCGCCGCAGGCAGTGATGGCGGCTGGTTTACCGGTCAGGCCAAGGATTCGGGCGGAAGGCAGCACGTCCATGCTGGTCCCACGAAACAGCATCAGGTACTTGCGGAGGTGGCTCAGGGTGTCATCCGCCAGCTCGGCATCCAGATCCATCAACAGGTCCTGGCCATGCCGTACCATGCGGGTCACGCAGTAAGCTCGTCCCTTGGGTGTGCAGGCGGTTGCCCGCAAAGACTGGGTCTGTGTCACCTCATCCACATGCTGGGAAAACTGGCCCTGGACAAACTTGTCGGCACCGGGGCCGCTGATGCGTACCACCCGTCTGTTGGTGAGCTGGGTGTACCCGGCGTCAGACGAATAGTGTGGCCGAGGGTTTTCCGTGGGGTTCATCGTGATCTCCATGTTGGGTCAGCGGAGTTCAGTGTGCGTTACGAGTATGGCCGATTCTCAGCCATACCCGCAGGCGTCGGAACTCAGGCTCGGGAGCATTGGCTTGGAATGGCCCGATCTTGCCGGTAATCATTACCATGATGCTACCTGATCTGGAGTCTTGGGGGTGGAGTTTCAAGATCAGGCAGGACGCACCCAGGGTACTTGAGGCGCAGACCCGAACGGGTGTCTCGTGGCCATCGCCGAACTGGCAGGTTATGCCGCCGCTGTCGGTGCGCAGGGCCTTAACGGCCCTGGGGCTGCGTAACAGGCCATAGCGCCGGAAGTTTCGCCAGGCGAAAGCGATAGTGACCGGCCCTACCATCAGTAACCAGAGGCTGGTTTCCAGTGCCGCACCAATGGCAAAAGCGCTGAGCAGTATCCAGGGTGCACTGGCCAGCAGGCCCGTGATGCCGGAGGGGGATAGAGTCAGATCAATCCGGCTGGACACGGTTCAGGATGATGTCAACGATGCGCTGAAGATCCGGGTCTTCCGGCCGGCTGCGTTGCATGAACCATTCGAACATATCGGTGTCTTCGCAGCTCAGCAGTTTCTTGTATCGGGCCTGGTCGTCCGGCTCGAGATCCCGGTACGCTTCCTCCAGGAAGGGCAGCAGCAGAACATCCAGTTCCAGCATGCCCCGGCGGCTGTGCCACCACAGGCGGTGAAATTCGGTATGGTCGTTGGACGCATTGGTGTCTGACATAGTCGGTTGCCTTGAAAAAGAGTGGAGTCTCCCTGTCAGCCCGTCAGGGAGACAGCGTGCGATAAGTGGTGGGTACCAGAACCGTGTCTTGCGGATCGTTCAGCAGGCCCGGGTAGTCCAGTGTGTAATGCAGGCCGCGGCTTTCCTTTCGCTGCAGGGCCGAGCAGATGATCAGATCGGAAACCGTCACCAGGTTACGCAGCTCGATCAGGTCATTGGTAACCCGGTAATTGCTGTAGAACTCGCCGATTTCCCTGGACAGCAGATCCACCCGGTGCTTGGCCCGCTGCAGACGTTTGGTGGTGCGCACAATGCCCACGTAGTCCCACATGAAATGACGTAATTCGTCCCAGTTGTGGGAAATCACAACGTCTTCATCGGAGTCCCGTACCTGGCTTTCATCCCAGTCTGGTGCGACGGGCGGCTCCGGTATGTCGGATTCCCGCCGGGCAATGTCGGCGGCAGCGGCGCGTCCGTACACCAGGCATTCCAGCAGGGAGTTGCTGGCCATGCGGTTGGCACCATGCAGGCCGGTGAAGGCAGCTTCGCCCACCACATACAGCTGGTTGATGTCGGTGCGAGCCCGTTCGTCGCTGACAATACCGCCGCAGGTGTAATGGGCGGCCGGCACCACCGGAATGGGCTCCCTGGTGATGTCGATGCCAAACTCCCGACACTTTTCGTAAATGGTGGGGAAGTGGTGCTTGATGAAATCCGCCGGTTTGTGGCTGATGTCCAGGTACAGATGGTCCGCACCCAGGCGTTTCATTTCATGGTCGATGGCCCGGGCGACGATATCCCGGGGCGCCAGTTCGGCACGTTTGTCGAACCGGTCCATGAATCGGCTACCGTCTGGCAGTTTCAGCACGCCGCCTTCGCCACGAACCGCTTCGGTAATCAGAAACGATTTGGCATGTGGATGGTACAGGCAGGTGGGGTGAAACTGGTTGAATTCCATGTTGGCCACCCGGCACCCGGCCCGCCAGGCCATGGCGATGCCGTCGCCGGATGCACCGTCCGGATTGGTGGTGTATCGGTAGGCCTTGGAGGCGCCGCCGGTGGCAATCACGGTAAACCGGGCGCGGAACAGTTCTACGTGGTTGTCTTCCAGGTTCAGTATGTAAGCGCCTACGCATCGGTTGCCTGGCAGGGCGAGTTTGCGGTTGGTGATCAGGTCTACTGCTACCCGGCCCGCTTTAAGATCAATATTGGGGCGAGCCTGGGCCTGGCTGGCGAGTGTGGTCGACACCGCATGGCCGGTGGCGTCGGCGGCATGGATGATGCGCCGGTGGCTGTGGCCACCTTCCCGGGTCAGGTGGTAGTCTTCGCTGTCGTCCTGGCGGGTAAACTTTACGCCCGAATCAATCAGCCACTGGATGCTCTCTTTGCTGTGCTCCACGGTAAAGCGCACGGCATCTTCATGGCACAGGCCGCCGCCGGCGTTGAGGGTATCCAGGATATGGTTTTCAACGGAGTCGGCATCATCAATCACCGCAGCAATGCCGCCCTGGGCCCAGAGTGTGGCGCCGGAACTGATGTCTGCCTTGCTGACCACGCACACGCTGAGGTGCTCCGGCAGATTGAGCGCTACGGTCAGGCCGGCAGCGCCGCTGCCGATAATGAGAACGTCGTATTCGAAGGACTGTGGCATTGAGTCGTTATCGCGGGCCATAATGTGGACGTGTATTGAACTAAACTTTACGCTTGCTGTCTATTTGGCCTGATGGATAAGCCGCCCGCCGGTTGCTGTCCAGGACCATGGGTTCATGATCGAACGCCGGAAGAGCCGAATGACACAAGCAGCAAATCTTATCAAGGCCACTCCGTTGGCCACCAAGACAGGACATTCTGTTACGTCGTCCATGACTCCTGATAACGACTGGAAACCGGGTGAGCAGACCGACAGTCAGACGGATCTGCAGTTGGTGCGCAAGGTTCGCAATGGCGATCGTGCGGCCTTTGATCTGCTTGTGGTCAAGTATCAGTCGCGGGTGGCCTCCATCATCAGTCGATACGTCTACGACAGCCAGGAAGTAATGGACCTGACCCAGGAAACCTTTGTCAAAGCGTTCCGGGCGGTCGAGCGGTTTCGTGGCGACAGCGCGTTCTACACCTGGCTGTACCGGATTGCCGTTAACACCGCCAAGAACTATCTGGAAGCCCGTGGTCGCCGGCCGCAGGGCTCGGCGGACTCAGCGGATGCAGAGAACTTTGACGATGGTGGTCGGCTGCGGGATGTCGCTTCTCCAGAGCGGCTGTTGCAGCGGGAGCAGCTGCAAAAAGCACTGTCGGAAGCAATAGCAGGCCTGCCTGAGGAACTTCGTTCCGCTTTTCTGCTCAGGGAATATGATGGCCTGAGTTATGAGGATATCGCCCGGATTCTGGAATGCCCGATCGGAACCGTTCGGTCGCGGATATTCAGGGCCCGGGATGCAGTGGACCGGCACTTGGGTCCCTTGCTCAATCATTCAGTGACGTAAATGAGGTTGCATCCGATGGATGAGCGTCTCAGAGAAACCCTGTCCGCGATGATGGACGACGAAGCAGATGAACTATCGGTTCGTCGCCTGTTGTCTCATGGTAATCAGGATGAGGTCAGAAACCAGTGGCAACGCTGGCAACAGGTTCGTGACCTCATGCATGAAAGTCATGGCCCTGAAGAGAGCGTCGATGTGGCGGTGGCTGTACGTGAGGCCCTCGATGGTCATGTACGCCCTGAACCTTCAAGGCTCAAGACTCAGGTTGCCGCAGGCTCCTACTGGCGATGGCCGGTGGCGGCGATGGTCGTTATGGCTCTGGTCATCGGATTTGGCGCCGGCGCCGGATGGGATGGGCAAACCCAGGAGCCGGTGGCTGCGGTGGCAGTGACTGAGCTGTCTGATGAGGATGCACTGGCTTTGTCTGCCAGGGTAGAGGAAGTTGCCTTGCAGCGCCTGGACGAAGAACAGCTTAAACAGATGCGCCAGTTTATGCTCGAACACGCGCAGCATAACAGCGTTGGCGCAGGCCGGGGTTCTGTTGGTTATGCCCGGCTGGTGAGTGCCAGCAGTGGCTACTGACGTTGGGGAACGGCCGATGACGTGGGTGGTGAGCAGCCTGGTGTCCCTGGGCCGAAGCGTGTTCGCCGGTGTGCTTGCCGGAATGTTGATCATGCTGCCTGTTCACGGAGCCAATGCTGAGACGAGCAACGAACCTGCTTCTGCGGATCCCGCTGATGCGATGTCGTGGCTGGAGCGCCTGGGACCGGCTTTGAACATGACCTCTTACCGGGGTGTCTTCGTCTATGCCCGTGGGGATCAGGTCCATTCCATGAAGATTGCCCATCGTTTTCGGGATGGCCAGGTGGAAGAGCGACTGGTCATGCAGGATGGCGGCAGTGGCGAGATTGTCCGTAAAGGCATGAATGTGGTTTGTGTGCTCCCTGACCGTGGTCGGGTGAGCCTTAACGAAGTTATTCCTTCTGGCCCGTTTGCCGAGGCGTTCACCAGTCAGCTGATGCCGTTTGGGCAATGGTATCGCTCAGAGCTTGCGGGTGAAGATCGCATCGCCGGTTATGACGTGGTGACCATTGCGTTAACCGCCCGTGATGACGAGCGATACAGCCATCGGCTGTGGATGGAGAAAGACACCGGCTTGCTGGTCAAGAGCCAGGTGCGCGATGGTGATGGGGAAGTGCTGGAGCACTTTCAGTTTACCAGTCTCGAAATTACCGATGAGATCGCCGACGAGGAGCTGGAAATACAGACCCAGGGGCGCGAAATAACCCGCACGCTGGCGACCAGAGACCCTCAGCAATCGGTGGTCGGCCGCATGAGCGGCTGGACTCTCAACTGGCGGCCGGAGGGCTTCGCACCAGCGGCCGCGCCGCGGTCTGGCAAGGGCAAAGCCGTCGCTTTCTCGGATGGCCTGGCAGCGTTTTCGGTGTTTGTCGAACCGGTTGGCCAGTTGAAAATGCCGACAGGGGCCTCGCGGGTGGGGGCAACCACCATATACATGCGCGAGATCCTGGTCGCCGACAGACCGTTCCTGGTTGCCGTTGTGGGCGAGATTCCCCCGCGTACTGCCCGGAAAGTGGCAGATGCCGTTGAAATAGATGACGCCCTGGCCCTGGAGTTATCAGGCCTGTGATCACCGAGACTGGCAAAGTGGTGGCCCTGAGTGGCGACAGCGTCTGGGTGCAAACCATCCGTGTCAGTGCCTGTCAGAGCTGCTCCGCCAGGGCCGGTTGCGGCCAGAGGGCGTTGGCCAAGGTATCCGGAGGGCGAGCAAATCAGGTTCTGGTGGCGAATACCGTGGGTGCCAGGGTTGGGGATGAGGTGGTGATCGGTATCGATGAACAGTCACTCCTTGCGGCATCCCTGGCTGTGTACGGTGCTCCGCTGCTGATGATGGTGCTGGCCAGTATCGCCGGTTATCGATGGTTGGGTGGTACTGACGCTGCGGCCATCTTGGGCGCTCTTGCAGGGCTGGGGGCAGGATTCTGGTGGGTACGTCGATGGCAGCGTCGGAGTGGTGATAAATACCAGCCGCGGCTGATCAGGGTGAACAGCACTCATTCCGTGACATGTCTGTGAACCCTACCGTTTTGTAAGTTGAAAAACGGGTTTCCGGCCCCAGAATTACGACGTGATTACAAGCAGAACACGGGGGTCCACATGCCGAGATCAAACACAGAGGTTGCCCGTCTTGCTCCAGTCCGGAGCGCAGGACACTACTGGGCGGCCCTACTGATGCTTTCCGTCATGGTTTCAGTTTTCTGGAGCCAGTCCCTCGCCGCGCGCGGCTTGCCGGACTTTACCGAACTGGTTGAAGAGAACTCCAGCGCGGTAGTGAATATCAGCACCACAAGTGAGCCGCGTAATCAGGGCTCCCGTTTCCAGGGATCGCCGTTCGATGAAAGGCAGCTTGAGCAGTTGCCGCCGTTCCTTCAGGAATTTTTTCGTGGCCCGCAATCACCATTCGGCGGCTCGCCCCGTTCGCAGCAGCCCCAGCGTTCCATGGGCTCTGGCTTCATTGTGTCAACAGACGGTTATGTACTCACCAACAACCATGTAGTGGAAGGTGCTGACGAGGTCATAGTGCGGTTGAACGACCGCCGTGAGTTTCAGGCCACGATTGTTGGCACCGACCCCCGTTCAGACATGGCCGTGCTGAAGATCGAGAACGGTGAGGATCTGCCCGTGGTCAAGGTGGGGCGTTCACGTGACCTCAAGGTTGGCGAATGGGTGTTTGCTATCGGCTCTCCGTTCGGTTTTGACTACACGGTTACGGCAGGCATTGTCAGCGCCCTTGGCCGTTCATTGCCCTCCGAAAACTACGTGCCATTCATCCAGACAGACGTGGCAATCAACCCCGGCAACTCCGGTGGGCCACTGTTCAATCTTGATGGTGAGGTAGTGGGTATCAACTCCCAGATCTATACCCGCTCTGGCGGTTTTATGGGGGTTTCTTTCGCCATTCCCATTGACGATGCGATGAACGTATTCAACCAGATCCGGGACAAGGGCAGCGTTGCGCGGGGCTGGCTTGGTGTGTTGATTCAGGAAGTAAACCGGGACCTGGCGGAATCTTTTGGCCTGAAACGCCCGAGGGGCGCGCTGATTGCTGAAGTCATGCAGGGGTCGCCGGCTGAGAAGGGAGGCCTGGAATCCGGAGATATCGTGCTGGAATACAACAGCGAGCCGGTTCAGTTGTCATCAGACCTGCCGCCGCTGGTGGGCCGGACGCCGGTGGGCGAATCGGCTCGGCTGACGGTACTGCGGGGTGGTCGGGAAATTGAGCTGGATGTGACCATCGGCCGCTTGCCGGAAGATGGCGATGACAGCTCAGACCCCGTGGTTGGTGAAAACAATGCGCCGTCACAGGACCCGCTGGGCCTGGCGGTTGAATCCCTGACGCCGGAGCAAGCCAGTGCTGCCGGTGTTCAAGGTGGCGTGCTGGTGACTCGGGTAGGTCAGGGGCCCGCAGCGGAAGCTGGGATCCGTTCCCGAGACATCATCACCGAGATCAATCGCGAACAGGTACGCTCAGTGGAGGATTTCCGGAATGCCACCCGGAAGCTGCCGTCAAACCGGGCGGTTTCGGTCAGAATCGTCCGCCAGGGCCGTGCCATCTATCTGGTGATGAAGCCCTGACACCCTAGAAAACAGGCGTTTCGCAAGCCCCCGGTGTCTTTGACGACAGGCCCGGGGGCTTTTGCTATAATCGCCCGAACTGATAATAAATGGGGTCATGGAACGGACCGAAAACGATGATAACCAGCAAGGAACTTCCCCTCCGACAGCTTCTGCAATTACGCCATGCTTGGATTGCCTGGCTTGTGTTCTTTGTTGCCGTAGCCGCCACCCTGCTTCTATGGCAGGTGTCAATCCGCCTTGTGGAAGACCGCACCGAGGCCCACTTTCGAACCCAGTCCCTGCAGTTGAAAAGCGCCATCGAAGAACGGTTACTCAATTATGAGCAGGTGCTGGCAGGCAGTTCCGGTTTGTTCTCGGTCGCCGGGGAAGTCACCAGGGAGCAGTGGCGGGAGTATGTCGAGAAAGTCGATATCGACCGTTACTACCCGGGTATTCAGGGTATCGGGTATGTGCAACGGATTGGTGTTCGGGACATGGCAGATCACATCGCTTCGGTGCGGGCCGAAGGTGTCTACAATTATCTGGTCAAGCCGCTCGGCACAGGCCCGTTTTATTACCCCATGGTGTACCTGGAACCGGGCACAGATCGCAACGGCAGGGCGCTGGGTTATGATGCCTTCAGTGATCCCATCCACCGGGTAGCAATGGAAAAGGCCCGGGACGATGCTGTGCCAACCGTGACGGGGAAGGTGGTTCTGGTTCAGGAATCGTTGGCGGAAGACCAGGCCGGCTTTCTGATGTACTACCCGGTATATCAGGGCGGAGAAATCCCGGACATTCGCGCAGAACGGCGAATGATGCTGTCTGGTTATGTGTTCAGTGCCTTCCGGATGAATAACCTGATTGATGGCATTGTTGGCCTTATCTCTCCCTTTCTTGACGTGCGGATCTACGACAGCGGTGTGGTGGCCCGGGACACCCTGATGTATGGCTCCAACCTGGGGTCGCTGGATAACGAATTCAGCTTTGAAATGAGCCAGACTATCTCCCACGGCGGCCGGGACTGGCTGTTGCAGACCCGTTCAACACCTGCCTTCGACTTTCTGGCGGCAGACCCTCGCCCACCGATTGTGCTGGGGTCCGGGTTGGCCATCAGTGCTTTGTTATGCCTGTTTGTGCTGGCGCTGATTCGTTCCCGGCTGATCGCCCAGATCAGCGCTGGCCGTTACCGGGCCATTACCGAAGGAGCTGCCAACGTCACGCTGGTGATGGATCGCCGTGGTGAGCCGCTTTATGCCAGCCCGTCCAGTCGGGACATCCTGGGCTTCGACCCCGACAAGGTCCATTCCATGCAGTTGGAAGCCCAGGTGCATCCGGACGACCTGCCCCTGCTGCAGCGCGGTTTTGAGGAATCCATGCGTGCGCCGGGCAAACAGATGCCGGTCGTGCGGGCTCGTATCCGGGATTCTGAGGGCCAGTGGCGTGACATGGAAGGCACCTACACCGCCATGTTGTCTGTGCCTGGTGTTAACGGCGTGGTGCTGAGCCTGCGGGACCTGACCCAGCTCAAGGCTGCCCAATCCGAGTTGCATCGACTGGCGTTCTACGATCCGCTCACCGGGCTGGCAAACCGTCAGTTGTTCCGGGACCGTCTGAACCACGTGGTACGCCGGAGTCGCCGCAGTGGTGAACCCGCGGCCCTGATGTTCCTGGATCTCGATGGTTTCAAGCGCATTAACGACACCCTGGGGCACGACGCCGGGGATGAGCTGCTGAAACAGGTGGCGCTGTGGCTGGAAGGCTGTGTGCGTGAGGAAGACTCAGTGGCCCGCCTGGGAGGCGACGAATTTGTGGTGCTGTTGTCCCAGATCAGCGGGCCGGACGCCGCCGGCAAGGTGGCAGAGTCCATACTCCGCCGCCTGTGCCAGCGAATACGCCTGAACGACCACGAAGTAGGCATTACCGTGAGTATCGGCATCACCATGATTCCGCATGATAGCGAGGATGCCGGTACTCTGATGAAGTATGCCGATCTGGCCATGTACCGGGCCAAGGAGCTGGGTCGCAATACCTATCAGTTCTTCACTCCTGCCATGAATATCAAGGCCGCCCGGCGCCTGTTGCAGCAGGAAGAGCTGGCCACGGCCCTGGATGGCGACCGGTTTGTTCTGCATTACCAGCCAAAGATTGATCTCGTCAGCCAGCGGGTGATTGGCGTTGAAGCTTTCCTGCGTTGGCACCACCCGGAAAAGGGACTGGTTTCGGCGCAGCAGTTTATCAACCTGGCGGAAGAGACCGGCCTGATTGTCCGGCTGGGCGAGCTGGCCCTGCGGCAAGCGTGTATTCAGGTGCAGGCCCTGGAACGGGCCGGCTTCGAATCCCTGAAGATGGCAGTGAACCTGTCGGTGCGACAGCTGACCGATTCCGGTTTCCTGGACATGATTCGTCAGGTCATTACGGAAACCGGCGTGTCGCCGGAGCGTCTGGAGCTGGAGATGCCGGCAGAGTTGTTGAACGAAGACCCTCGCATGCTGCGTGAACTGCTGGTGTCGCTGAATGATCTCGGGGTTTGCCTGATCCTGGATGACTTCGGGACCGGTTCATGCTCGCTGGTCGCGTTACAGCAGCTCCCGCTGGACGTCATCAAGATTGATCATCGGTTTATCCGGGACATTCCCTATAACGTCAGTGCTACCGATGTGGCGTCTGCCGTGATCGCGCTGGCGAAGAAACTGCACCTGACCGTGGTAGCCGAGGGCGTGGAAACCCTGCAGCAGCTGAGTTTCCTGAAATCCGCCGGGTGCGCCCAGTGTCAGGGTAATCTGTTCAGCTACCCGCTGGACGAAGACGCGTTGATCGGGTTCCTGATCCGGCAGTACGAGAAGCCGCTTATTTCCTGATCATGGCAATAGCGGCCGGTAACCGGTAAAATCACGCCGTTCCCGGACCCGGTAGCGGCCATTCCGGGCTCAACCCTACGTCTTATATGAGTAATCATTGTCTGTGACTGAACTGAGCCGAATCCGTAACTTTTCCATTATTGCCCACATTGACCACGGTAAATCCACACTGGCGGATCGTTTTATCCAGATATGCGGTGGCCTGACCGACCGCGAAATGGCCGAACAGGTGCTTGACTCCATGGATCTGGAGCGGGAACGGGGTATTACCATCAAGGCCCAGAGCGTAACGCTCAACTACACCGCCAAAGATGGTGAAACCTACAAGCTGAATTTCATCGACACCCCTGGCCACGTGGATTTTTCCTATGAGGTATCCCGGTCCCTCTACGCCTGTGAGGGTGCGCTTCTGGTGGTAGATGCCGGCCAGGGTGTGGAAGCCCAGTCGGTGGCCAATTGCTATACCGCCATTGAGCAGGGCCTTGAAGTGGTGCCTGTTCTGAACAAGATGGACCTGCCCCAGGCAGAGCCGGAACGGGTGGCGGCGGAAATTGAGGACATCATCGGCATCGAAGCCGCCGATGCGGTGCGCTGCAGTGCCAAAAGCGGCCTGGGCGTGGAAGATGTACTTGAGGATCTGATCCGGAAGATTCCGCCACCGAAGGGTGACCGCAGTGCGCCTCTGCAGGCGCTGATCATTGATTCCTGGTTCGATAACTATCTGGGCGTGGTATCCCTGGTTCGGGTGACCGAGGGCGTTCTGCGCAAAGGCGACAAGATTGTCATCAAATCCACCAAGAAAGCGTGGAATGCCGACAAGGTGGGTATCTTTAATCCGAAACCCACCGACACTGATGTTCTGGAAGCCGGTGACGTAGGCTTTGTGGTGGCGGGTATCAAGGATATTCACGGTGCACCGGTGGGCGACACCATCGTGCATCAGAAGTTCGCCGACGAAACTCCGATGTTGCCGGGCTTCAAGAAGGTTCAGCCACAGGTTTATGCGGGCCTGTTCCCGGTCAGCGCTGACGATTATGACGACTTCCGGGATGCCCTGGAAAAGCTGACGCTGAACGACGCCTCCCTGTTTTTTGAGCCAGAGAATTCTGACGCCCTTGGTTTCGGGTTCCGCTGTGGTTTCCTGGGCATGCTGCACATGGAAATTATCCAGGAGCGGCTGGAGCGTGAGTACGATATCGATCTGATTACCACGGCGCCCACGGTAATCTATGAAGTCATTACCAAGCAGGGTGAGACCCTGTCGGTGGACAACCCCTCGCGGCTACCGGATATTGGCTCCATCGAGGAAATGCGTGAGCCCATCGTGGAGGCGAATATCCTGGTGCCTCAGGAACACCTGGGTAACGTTATTGCCCTGTGTGAAGAGAAGCGGGGTGTTCAGAAGAACATGCACTTCATGTCCACCCAGGTTCAGCTCACCTACGAGTTGCCGATGGCGGAAGTGGTGATGGATTTCTTCGATCGGATCAAGTCTGCCAGCCGTGGTTTTGCCTCGCTGGATTACCACTTCGTGCGGTTCCAGCAGGCCAATCTGGTTCGCCTGGACGTGTTGATTAACGGTGAGCGGGTCGACGCCCTGGCATTGATCGTTCATCGGGATCTGGCGCACCGTAAGGGGCGCCAGCTGATCGAGAAGATGAAAGAGCTGATTCCCAGGCAGATGTTTGATATCGCCATCCAGGCGGCGATCGGAACCCAGGTGGTGTCACGGGTTACGGTCAAGGCATTGCGCAAGAACGTTACCGCCAAGTGTTACGGTGGTGACGTCAGCCGGAAGAAGAAACTGCTTCAGAAGCAGAAAGAAGGTAAAAAACGTATGAAGCAGCTGGGCAATGTCGAGGTGCCTCAGGAAGCGTTTCTTGCTGTATTGAAAGTGGATAACTAAAACTAAGGCTCCCGGATGGATATTGATTTTCCGCTGGTACTGGTGGTTCTGACCTTCGCGACTGGATTGATCTGGCTGGCGGATAAAGTGTTTTTCAGCAAACGGCGGCAGGCAGCTGGTCCGGACGTTGGCGGTGCCGCGTCCGATGAAACTGCCGAGACCAGTGAACCCTGGTTGGTCGACCTGAGCCGATCGTTCTTCCCGGTACTGGCCATCGTTCTGGTGCTTCGTTCGTTTCTGGTAGAACCCTTTCAGATTCCCTCCGGTTCGATGCTGCCGACCCTCGAAGTTGGTGATTTTATCCTGGTAAACAAGTACGCCTACGGGCTTCGGTTGCCAGTGGCCGGCACCAAGGTGGTGTCGATGGGTGATCCCGAGCGTGGTGATGTCATGGTGTTCCGTTATCCGGAGGATGGCGCCACCAATTACATCAAACGAGTGATTGGTTTGCCGGGTGACCGGGTGCGCTATCGCGATAAACAGCTGTTTATCAATGATGAACCAGTGGCCAGGGAGTTTGTGGCCCGTCTTCCGCCAATGGAGCGCTGGCGTGAGGAAGTGGGCGGCGTTGAGCACGATGTGTATCTGACCCTGGGCCGGGTTGCAGGCAACGGGGAAGGTGAATGGCTGGTGCCTGATGGCCACTACTTTGTCATGGGGGACAACCGGGACAACAGTAACGACAGCCGGTTCTGGGGCACTGTGCCTGATGAGCTTGTGGTCGGGAAGGCCTTCGCCATCTGGATGCACTGGAAATCGCTGACAAGTCTGCCATCTTTTGATCGAGTGGGTAGCATTGACTAACCCCGTTGTGCCGGAGACAAACATGATGAAAAAGAATAATCCCGTCGGATTGCAGCAGCAGGGCGGCAGCGCTCTAACCATGCTGATTGTGGCGATGTTTTTTGGCAGCCTGCTGGCCCTGGGGCTGAAAATCGGCCCTGCCTACCTGGACGATTTCACCATTCAGGAGGCACTGGAAGGTCTCGATGGCACCGAGGGGTTGTCGCGCATGGGGCCGGCTGAGGTGCGTAGCCTGATTAACCGGCGCCTGAGCGTCAATAACGTCAGGGGCTTCGACGCCAAGCAGATCAGCGTTGAGAAAAATGGTGAGTTCGTGGTCATTAAGGTGGACTACGAGGTTCGCAATCATCTATTCGGAAACGTGGACACCATCGTTCATTTCCAGCACGAGTATGAGTTAAAGGGACAGTGAGTTCACAACCAGATCTGGATCAGTTGCAGCGTCGTATCGGATACACCTTCAAGGAACCCGAGCGGTTGCTGCTGGCCCTGACCCACAGAAGTTACGGGAACCAGAATAATGAACGCCTGGAGTTCCTTGGGGATTCCATCGTTAATATGGTGATTGCAGAGCACTTGTACCTGCACTTCGAGAAAGCCCGGGAGGGCCAGTTGAGCCGGCTCCGGGCGCGGATGGTCAAAGGCGTGACCCTCGCCGAGATCGGTCGCGAATTCCAGTTGGGCCAGTATCTCCGGCTGGGCTCTGGTGAGCTCAAGAGTGGTGGCTACCGGCGCGAGTCGATTCTGGCGGATGCGGTGGAGTCCATCATCGGTGCTATTTACCTGGACAGCGATTTTCATACCTGCCGTGAGCAGGTGCTGCGCTGGTTCGAGCATCGCCTGGCCAATCTGGACATTCAGGACACCCAGAAAGATCCGAAAACCCGGTTGCAGGAATACCTGCAATCCCGGCAGTTCCCGCTGCCTCGTTACGAAGTGATCTCCGTCGACGGTGAAGCCCATGAGCAGACGTTCCACGTCTCCTGTGCCTTACCGTCACTGGATCGAAAGACCAGCGGCACCGGTAGCAGTCGGAGAATTGCTGAACAGCAGGCTGCCCGCAATGCCCTAAAGCAACTGGGCGTGGAGAACTCCTGATGAATGATATTACCCGCCCGGAAGATCCGGACAGCCGTTGTGGTTTTGTCGCCATTGTTGGCCGGCCGAACGTGGGAAAATCCACGCTTCTGAACCATATCCTGGGCCAGAAACTGAGTATTACCTCCCGCAAACCCCAGACCACCCGACATCAGGTGCTGGGTATCAAGACAGACGGACCGGTGCAGGCCATCTATGTGGATACCCCCGGTATGCACGAAGACGAGCCCCGCGCGCTGAACCGTTACATGAACAAAGCGGCGTCGTCTGCCCTGATCGACGTGGACGTGGTGGTGTTCGTGGTGGACCAGCTGGCGTGGACCACTGCCGATGACATGGTGCTGGAGAAATTGTCGCGGTTGAAATGCCCGGTTATCCTTGCAGTTAACAAGGTGGACAAGGTTGAGAACCGGGACAAACTGCTGCCGCACCTTGAGGCACTGTCCAAAAAACGGGAATTTGCCGAAATTATCCCTTTGTCTGCGTTGAAAGAAACCAACCTCCAGCCACTGGAGGAAGCTGTGGGACGTTTTCTGCCCCAGAGTGTGCACTTCTACCCGGACGATCAGATTACGGATCGCAGCGAGCGCTTTATGGCGTCGGAGATGGTGCGGGAGAAAATTACCCGCCAACTCGGGGCTGAATTGCCTTATTCCGTGGCAGTAGAGATCGAAGAGTTCAAGCACGAGGGGAAAACCCTGCATATCTCGGCCCTGATTCTGGTGGAACGGGAAGGCCAGAAGAAAATCATTATCGGTGACAAGGGCGAGCGCCTGCGCCGCATTGGCCAGGAAGCCCGAGTGGATATGGAACGCATGTTTGGCACCAAGGTCATGTTACGTTTGTGGGTGAAGGTAAAGCGCGGCTGGGCCGACAGCGACCGGGCATTGAAAAGCCTTGGCATGAGCGATTTCTGAGGTCGCTATGAAGGGAGCGGTGCAGCAGGAGCCCGCTTATGTGATTCACCGGCGCCCCTGGCGGGAAACCGCCTTGCTGGTGGATCTGTTTACTCTGAATCACGGCCGAATGAGTCTGGTGGCGCGCGGCGCCAACAGTGCCAAAAGCCCCCTCAAGGCCCAGTTGCAGCCGTTCCAGCCGTTAATGGTGGACTGGACCGGAAAAAGCGATCTGAAAACACTGGTGCAGCTTGAGGTTCGGTCGGCGCCGCTGCTTTCGCAAACCCGTGCCCTGTACAGCGGCCTCTACATCAATGAACTGCTTCAGCGCATTCTGCCAGTGGCAGACCCTCATCCCACCCTGTTTGCCAGTTACATAGAAAGCCTGCAGGCTCTCGCGGCACTGGCGGCCAAAACCGATGTAGAGCCAATATTGCGGCACTTTGAACGGGCGTTTGCCGGGGCCCTCGGGTATGACTTCGCCTGGGATGAAGCCACTGATACCGGCTTGCCAGTGGTGGCCGGTGGTTACTACGGTTATGATCCGGTGCAGGGCATTGTGTCTGCCGCTGCCACCGGGGTTCGATTGCAGCAGATTCCGGGCGAAGCTTTGCTGGCCCTGGCCGACGGCGACTTTACCGGTGAGTTACCGCGCAGGACTGCCAAGCGGGTCATGCGTGTTCTGGTGGACTATCTGTTGCAGGGTAAACCATTACACAGCCGCAATCTGTTCAGCCATTCCGTTTCATCATCAGGGAGAACCCCATGAATTCCAGAGTGTTGCTCGGTGTGAATATTGACCACGTGGCCACATTGCGCCAGGCTCGCGGCACCCGCTATCCGGACCCGGTTCAGGCGGCACTGGTGGCCGAGGAAGCGGGGGCCGATGGTATTACCATTCACCCCCGGGAAGACCGCCGGCACATCCAGGATCGAGATGTACTGCTGCTGCGAGAAGTCCTGCAAACCAAGATGAACCTGGAAATGGCGGTAACCGATGCCATGCTGGCCTTTGCCGAACAGGTTCGGCCGGAGTGTGTCTGCCTGGTGCCGGAGAAGCGCGAAGAATTGACCACCGAGGGTGGGCTGGATGTCGACGGTCAGGAAGAGCGTGTGGCCAAGGCCTGCGACCGGCTGGCAAAGATCGGGGCCGAAGTATCACTGTTCATTGACCCGGATCCGGTGCAGATAGACGCCGCTGTGCGCTGTGGTGCGCCGGTTGTCGAGCTGCACACCGGCGAATACGCCGAAGCGCAGGACCCGGCTGTTCGGGAAAAAGCGTTCAAACAGCTGGCCGATGCCGTGGCCTATGCCCGAAAGAAAGGGTTGATTGTGAACGCTGGCCACGGCCTGCATTATCACAACACCGAGCGGGTGGCGGCGATTCCGGGCATTAACGAGTTGAACATCGGCCATGCCATTGTTGCCAGGGCAGTGTTCACTGGTCTGAAAGAGGCGGTTCGGGAGATGCGCGCCATTCTTGAGCGCGCCCGCCCCTAAGCTGGCCTCAGGTGGTCTCCGGTTGGCGCTGCTGCTCTCTGAACAGCTGCTGCCAGTCGGTTTGTTCACTCCAGATCTGCAGTCGGTCCATGGCTGCCAATAGCTGGTCCTTCTGTAACTCCATATCCGGGGCCTGGCACTTCAGTGCGGTTTCAAAACGGTTGGCGGCGGTTCTCAGCTCCGGTACGCCGCAGTAACGGGTTGCGCCGTGGAGCTTGTGTACGCATTCAAGCAGCTCGTCGGTGTCATTGTTGTTCCAGAGTTCGGTTACACGCTCGATGTCGGTGTGCAGTTGTTCCAGCAACATGCTGAACAGTTCTTCCGCCAGGTCGGCCTTGCCAGCGGCCAGTTGAATGCTTTCATCTACACTGACGCAATCCTGCTGCATGCGACGGTTTGATGGCCGCAGGGTGCGGCGGGTATCCCGGACTTCCGAGATTTTGAAACTGTCGTTGCTGCTCTTGCAGTCATAACCCGTGTATTCGCGAATCAACTGGACCAGCTGAGTGCTGCTGATCGGTTTTGGCATGTAACCGTCGAAGCCCTGCTGGGTCAGTCTTTCCTGTTCATCGGCCAGGGCATGGGCGGTCAGGGCGATGATCGGGGTATGGTGAGAGCCGGTATCCAGATCCCGGATTCGTGCCGTGGTTTCCACACCATCCATGCCCGGCATTTGCAGGTCCATGAACACCAGGTCAAAGGGCTTCTGCCGGGCCTTGGTCAGCGCCTCGAATCCGCTTGAGGCGCCCTCTGCTTCAAGCCGGCAGTCCTGCAGCAGGGTCATCACCAGTTTCAGGTTGGCGTCATTGTCGTCCACGGCCAGTACACGCGGAACTCTCGAAGGGCCGCTGCTTCTCAGTGGCAGGGACACTTCTCCTGCTCCCCGGTTGCTGGCCTGGATGCCGTGGATCAACAGCAACAGTTCGTCGTAGAAGGCATCCCGGCACACCGGTTTGGTAAGGTGTCCGCTGGACAGCCCGGACAGCGGCGTGTCGTGGGTTTCCAGGGTGGGGGTCAGCAGCAGTGTCCGGCAGTCCCGCTCCACTTCTAGCGAACGCACCATGTTGCAGTACTGGCTGGAGTTCAGCAGGTGGCGGGTAATGCCGATAATGGCGGCGGCGTAGCCTTCCTGCTTCCGTTGGGCTTCCTCCACGTGTTCCACCAGGGCGGCTGGCGAGGACACCCGTTGTACCGCCACGCCCCAGTCCCGTAACAGGTGTTCGACCGCGAGCCCGGTGGTTTTCTGCTGTTCGAGGTAGATTATCCGCTCGCCGCGCAGGGCGTCTTTTGGCGCGCTGGTGTCGGCAGCGGCAGACAGTTCCGGGGTGAGGGTAAACCAGAAGGTAGAGCCTTTGCCGAGTTCGCTTTCCAGGCCAATTTTGCCGCCCATCTCTTCCACCAGCCGCTTGGAAATGGCCAGTCCCAGCCCGGTGCCGCCATACTGCCTGGCGGTTGAGGCGTCAGCCTGGCTGAAGGCGTTAAACAACGATTGTTGCTGGGCCCGGGACAGGCCCACGCCGGAGTCCGTGATGCTCAGGCGCAGGGTTACCCGATTGCTGTCGGGTGTTTCGTCTTCCAGGCTGGCCCGCAGCACCACTTCACCGGTCTGGGTGAATTTGATGGCGTTATTGACCAGGTTGGTGATGACCTGCTTCACCCGCAGCGGGTCACCCATGACGTTGTCCGGTACATCGTTATAGACCAGTGGCACCAGGTCCAGGTTCTTGGCATGGGCTGCCGGTGCCAGCATCACCATCACCTCTTCCACGATATCCCTTAGCTGGAACGGTACCCGGTCAAGAATCAGCTTTCCGGCCTCGATCTTGGAAAAATCCAGGATGTCGTTAATGATCGTCAGCAGAATCTCGGACGATTTCCGGATGGTGTTCAGGTGGTCCCGTTGCTGGCGGGGCAGGGGGCTTTTCAGCAGCAATTCGGTAAAGCCGATGATGCCATTCAGGGGCGTGCGGATTTCGTGGGACATATTGGCCAGGAATTCGGACTTGATCCGGCTGGCTTCCAGGGCTTCCTTGCGGGCGAAATCCAGTTCGATATTCTGAATTTCAATGGTTTCCAGGGTTTCCCGGAGGTCCTCTGTGGCCTGGTCGATGTTCTGCTGCATTTCCGCCTGGGCCTTGCTGAGCTCGGAGGCCATGTCATTCAGGCCGGATTCCAGTTGCTCGAATTCGGGGCCGGCACTGGTGTACACCCGGGTATCCAGCTTACCTTCCTTGAGCCGGGCTACGGCTTCATTGAGCTGGAACACCGGATCGGTGAAGGCACGGCTCAGACGCAGGGCAATGGCCATGCTGAGCAGTACCCCGCCAATCACCAGTAGCAGGGAAATCAGTAGCGCCTTGTAGGTTTCCTTTTCGGTGCGGACATGGGACATCTCCACCGCAACCCAGCCCAGGGGTTCCTGTAACCGGGTGGCCGACTGCCGGACATCCGGGTCGAGCATGGTCTCGATCATCAGGTCCTGCAGATAAACCGGAGTGACAAACCGGGTGCTGCTGTCCCGGGTAATCTTTACCGCCAGGTCCGGCTTCAGGGAGGATTCGTCGATGGCATCGGCGCCGCCCGGACCGGTGTGGAGCAAGCGGCGGCCGTCTGGCGAGAAGAAGGTGATCGAGCGAACGTCCTGCTCTTCCAGCAGGGCGTTGGACAAGCTGCTCAGCAGGCTGCGGTTGGCGGTGAACAGGCCATACTCGGAGCCGGCAGCAAGCTGGCGGGACAGGGATTCACCCCGATCCCTCAACAGGTTCTCGATGTTGTTGACCCAGCTGTAGGTGAAAAACAGCCCCAGTAACAAAGTGGTCAACAAGGTGGGAACCAGCGTTACCACCAATACTTTTTTGCGAATGCCCCAGCGCCGCATAGATATGTTCCTGCTAGTTTCCTGAGCCTGGCCGGGCCGATCTTACCCGGAACCGGCACTTCCCTGTGTTATGAGCATAGTTGATCTGATTCCCGAAAACTGTGGTAAAGGTTCCGGGAACAAACAGTTATAGCCGCGGGTCATGGATATAGCGACAAGCTGTATTGGGACAATGCGGCCATAAAGCGTATGATTCGAACCCAAAAGTGTATCACAGGGTTTCGCTATGATTTTCCCGACCATTGAAGATTATGTAGGGCATACCCCTCTGGTTCGATTGCAGCGTCTGCCGGGGGAAACCTCCAATGTCATTCTGGCCAAGCTGGAAGGCAATAACCCGGCCGGGTCGGTGAAGGACCGGCCTGCCATCAGCATGATTCAGGAAGCCGAACGCCGTGGAGAAATTAAGCCAGGCGATACCCTGATTGAAGCGACGTCCGGTAACACTGGCATCGCCCTGGCGATGGCTGCGGCAATCAAAGGTTACCGGATGGTTCTTATCATGCCGGCGCACATGAGTGAGGAGCGCCGCGCTTCCATGCGGGCATACGGAGCGGAGATCGTGACCGTCAGCAAGGAAGAGGGCATGGAAGGGGCACGGGACCTGGCTGCGCGGATGGAATCTGAAGGCAAGGGCAAGGTGCTGGACCAGTTCAGCAACCCGGATAACCCACTGGCCCATTACCGCACCACCGGCCCGGAAATCTGGGAGCAGACCCAGGGCAAGGTGACTCACTTTGTCAGCTCCATGGGGACCACCGGGACCATTATGGGCGTGTCCCGTTATCTGAAAGAGCGAAATCCCGATATTCAGATTATTGGGTTGCAGCCGGAAGATGGTGCATCCATCCCCGGTATCCGCCGCTGGCCCGAGGCCTATTTGCCGTCGATTTACGACGCTGCCCGGGTAGACCAGGTTCTGGACATTGGCCAGAAAGAAGCAGAAGACACCATGAGGGCGCTGGCCGCCAAAGAAGGCATTTTCTGTGGCGTGTCGTCCGGTGGCTCCATTGCCGCTGCCCTCAAATTGTCCCGTGAGGTTGAAAACGCGGTGATCGTGGCCATTATCTGTGACCGCGGAGACCGATACCTGTCTACCGGTGTTTTTCCCGGCGCCTGAACCGGTCATCCAAGCCGGCTACACAAGAGAGATTAACCCCTATGAGTAAGCGTCGCCGCAAGGTTCTGCCCCAGGAACCGGTGCGTTGTGAAATTGAGACCCTTGGCCACGACGGCCGGGGCATTGCCCGGGCCGAAGGTAAAGTCCAGTTTGTGGACGGCGCTCTGCCGGGTGAAACGGTGATGGCAAAGATGGTCAGCACCCGCAGCAAGTTTGATGAACTGCGTACCCTGGAGGTTCTGGAAGCGGCTCCAGACCGCCAGCAACCGCCCTGTGATTTTGCTGACCTTTGTGGTGGCTGCAGCCTCCAGCACATGAGCGCCGATGCTCAGATTCGGTTCAAGGAAGACACGCTGAGGGAGCATTTTGCCCATTTTGGAGGCATCGAACCCCAGGAGTGGGTTGAACCCATGCGCTCACCCGCTACCCTTGGCTATCGTCGCAAAGCCCGCCTGGGCGTGCGCTATGTGAAGGCCCGGGAGTCGGTGCTGGTAGGATTCCGGGAAAAGCGTAACAGTTTCCTGACGGATATTGACCGTTGTGTAGTGCTGGACCCGCGCATTGGTGATCGCATCAAGCCCCTGCGGGAACTGCTGCATGGCATGGTGGCTTTCGACCGGATTGCCCAGGTAGAAGTGGCCTGTGGTGATGATGTGGCGGCCATGGTGTTCCGTAATATGGACGAACTGGTTCCCGAAGATCGGGAAAAACTGATTGCCTTTGGTCAGGCCCATGACTTGCATATCTATCTGCAGCCCAAGGGCCCGGATACGGTGCACCGCATCTGGCCGGAATCGTCCGGTCGTGATGGTGAGCGCCTGAGCTACAGCCTGGACGAGTTTGATCTGACCATGAAGTACCATCCGATGGACTTCACACAGGTCAATGCCGGTATCAATCAGAATATGGTTCATCGAGCCGTGGAGTGGCTGGATGTTCAGCCCGGCGAGCGGGTATTGGATCTGTTCTGTGGCCTGGGTAACTTTACCCTGCCGTTGGCCCGCAAAGGTGGCCAGGTGGTTGGCGTCGAAGGCGATGATGCCATGGTTGTGCGTGGCCGCGAGAACGCACAGCTCAATGGTCTGGATAATGTGGAGTTCTTCGGAGCCGATCTGCACGGTGACTTTACCGGGCAAAGCTGGGCCAAAGAGGGTTTCGACAAGATTCTGATTGACCCGCCCCGGTCCGGCGCGGAAGACATCTGCAAGTACCTCACGGCGTTCGGGGCCAGCAGAATTGTCTATGTTTCGTGTAATCCGGCCACTCTGGCAAGAGATGCCGGCGTCATGGTGCGCAACGGTTATCGCCTGGTGCGCGCAGGTGTGATGGATATGTTCCCCCACACCACCCATGTCGAATCCATTGCTCTTTTTGAGCGTGAATGACTCTGACTGATCAGTCGACAGTCAGATGCCGGGTCGCCAGGATCGCGACCCGGGTAACCGGAAAATCAGCGGGTATGCCTCTGCTATGGTAAAAGTTCGGGAAGATTATTCGGTCACTGGTGATGGCGAAATCGACATTGATCGTTGTGTTCGCCACATCGCTGAACAGACGCACCTGGATAATCCGGAGCAGCTCCGGCAGGCCTGTGAAAAAGCGGCCAGCATTGCCATGCAGGCATTCAGAGAGGATCGCCTCTGGGCGCCGGGCTCCAGCAGTTTCCGTACTGGTCTGGAAATGGCACAGGTGCTGGCCGAACTGCATCTTGACCAGGCCAGTCTGGTGGCTGCGGTGTTGTACCGGGCCGTGCGTGAAGAGCGGGTACCCCTGGAAGAGATCCGCAAGGAATTCGGTGACGAAGTCGCCGGGCTGATCAATGGTGTGCAGCAGATGGCAGCCATTTCGTCGGTGCACCACCCGCTCAAGGGCAATGTGCTGGGCCAGAGTGAAGGGCAACTCGACAATGTCCGGAAAATGCTGGTTACCATGATTGACGACGTCCGGGTTGCGTTGATCAAACTGGCCGAGCGGACCTGTGCGATTCGGGCCGTCAAGGATGCGCCGGAAGAGAAGCGCATGCGGGTGGCCAGGGAAGTCTTCGATATCTACGCGCCCCTGGCACACCGGTTGGGTATTGGTCACATCAAATGGGAGCTGGAAGACCTGTCTTTCCGGTACCTGCACAGCTCAGCGTACAAGAAGATCGCCAAGCTGCTGGATGAGAAGCGGCTGGACCGTGAAGGCTATATCCGGCGAGTAATCGAGACCCTGCAAACCGAACTTCAGGCCTCCGGTATCAAGGGTGAACTCTCCGGCCGGGCCAAGCATATCTACAGTATCTGGCGCAAAATGCGCCGCAAGGGTATCGACTTTTCCCAGGTCTATGATGTCCGTGCGGTGCGCATCCTGGTGCCGGAAGTGCGGGACTGCTATGCCGCTCTGGGCATTGTTCACACCTTGTGGCGGCATATTCCCAACGAGTTTGACGACTACATCGCCAACCCCAAGGAGAACGGCTACCAGTCGCTCCATACCGCGGTGATCGGCCCCGAAGGCAAGGTGATGGAAGTGCAGATCCGCACCCATGCCATGCACGAGGAAGCTGAGTTAGGTGTTTGTGCCCATTGGTTGTACAAGGGCACCGACAAGAACAACAAGTCGACCGGTTACGACGCCAAGATCAACTGGCTGCGGCAGGTGCTGGAGTGGCAGGAAGAGTTGGGCGACTTGTCTGGTTTGGCTGACCACCTGAAGTCAGACGTCGCCTCGGACCGGGTTTATGTCTTCACCCCCGAGGGCCACGTGGTCGATCTGCCCCAGGGTGCCACACCGGTGGATTTCGCTTATCGGGTACACACCGAAATCGGTCACGCCTGCCGGGGTGCCCGGGTGAACAGCCGGATCGTCCCTCTGACCTATCCGCTGAAAACCGGCGACCAAGTATTTATACTCACCTCCAACAACCCGGCGCCGAGCCGGGACTGGCTGAACCCAAGCCTGGGCTATATCCAGACATCCCGGGCCAGGGCAAAGGTTACCCACTGGTTCAAGCAACAGAATCGTGACCGTAATATCACAGACGGCCACGCAATCCTGGAAGACGAATTCAAGCGTTTGTCGCTGTACGATGTTGATCTGGGGGATTTGGCCAAAAAGGTGAATTACCACTCGCCAGACGATATGTTCGCCGCCATTGGGGCCGGCGATTTGCGGCCTGCGCACGTGGTGAACGTGGCGCAGCAGATGCTGGAGCCGAAGTCTGAACAGCTCGACCTGAAGCTGACCACTGCCCGCAAGAAGGATTATGACACCGAGTCAGACATCCAGATTCTCGGTGTGGGCAAACTCAAGACCCAGGTGGCCAAGTGCTGCAAACCGCTACCGGGTGATGCGATTGGCGGATATATCACGGTTGGGCGCGGTGTCACCGTGCACCGACAGGACTGCCTGACCTTCCTCAGCCTGAGGGAATTCGAGCCCAACCGGATCATCGAGGTGAACTGGGGTGGCAAGCCGGCCTCTGTGTACCCTGTCGATATCGAAATCGAAGCTTACGATCGCTCGGGGCTGTTGCGGGATATAACCCATGTGTTGTCGTCGTCCCGCAGTGACGTGCTGGCCCTGAATACCTTGACCAACAAGGATGAGAACATCGCTACCATGAGGGTGACGGTGGAAATCTCCAGCCTGGAACAGTTGGCGCGGTTGCTGGCCCAGATTCGCAACCTGCCGAACATCATCGACGTAAGGCGAAAGCGCGGATGAGCTATTCCATTGATGACCTGAAAAACCTGATGGCCCGGCTCCGGGAGCCAGACACGGGCTGCCCCTGGGACACCCGGCAGACGTTCGCCAGCATCGTGCCCCACACGATAGAAGAAGCCTACGAAGTGGCCGATGCCATTGAACAGGCGGATTACCCGCATCTGAAGGATGAGTTGGGAGACCTGCTGTTCCAGGTGATCTTCTACGCTCAGATGGGGCGTGAGGAAGGGCATTTCGATTTCGATAGCATCGTTGATCACCTGGTCCGCAAACTGATTCGCCGGCATCCCCATGTCTTCCCGGAAGGCACTCTGGAAAGCCGCATTGACCCGAGCAACCGTCCCAGCGAAGCCTGGATCAAGGAGAGCTGGGAGCGTATCAAGGCGGAGGAGCGGGCCGAGAAACCTGTTGTTGAGTCTTCGGTCAGCCGCCTGGATGGCATTGCACGAACCCTGCCGGCCATGGCCCGTGCCGAAAAATTGCAGCGCCGGGCTTCGCGCCATGGCTTTGACTGGCCTGACGTTGGCCCGGTCTTCGACAAGCTTCACGAGGAGATCGATGAGCTGAAAGACGCATGGCAGGCCGCCCAGAATGGTAGTGGCGACCAGGATGCGGTCGAGGATGAACTGGGTGATCTGCTGTTCGTGTGCGTGAATTTGGCACGATTCATGAAAGTGGATCCTGAGCAGGCCCTGAACCGAACGAACCGCAAATTCGACGCACGTTTTCGGGCGATCGAAGCGGTGCTGGAAAGTGAGGGGCGTGATCTGGATGAGGAGTCCCTTGAAGCGCTGGATGCCATATGGCAGAAGGTCAAGGGGGTTGAAAACCGTTAACGGTCAGTGCCTCGGAACAGTAGCCGATAAGTACAATCCGTTACCAATTTTCAGTCACTGAAATGTCATTCTTCGTCTACACTTCTAGTACGGCTTGCACCATATCGGTGCGCTGTACCGTCAGATAAGATGCAGGGGTGAAGGCACCATGAAAATCAAAGATCTGGTCAAGCATTGGGACAAGCACGGTCGTGGTCGGCTCACTCGTGATGCCGCGTACCTATCGTTGTCTGACCAGCATCACGAGCTGTTGCAGAAAGTGGCAGCGATGTATCCGATGAAATCCTCTCAAGACCTGATGCGTGATCTGATCTCCGCTGCGCTTGATGAGCTGGAAACCAGCTTTCCCTACGTTCAGGGCGACAAAGTGGTTGCTTATGATGAGGATGGTTTTGAGATCTACGAAGACCAGGGGCTGACTCCGCGGTTTGTAGCCCTGAGCCAGAAGCATATCAAGCGGATCAAAGCCCGTCAGCTTGAATCGGTGGCCTGACGCCAGTACCGATTCAGCTCACCACCGGGTTTCCATCAACCCAGGCGCCGTGCGCTTGGGTTGATGTCTGCTCATCTATATTACTTTCCCTTGTCTGCCAGGCGATCCTTCAGCGGCCCCTGAGTAATCAGGTCGTCCAGGGCAGCGGCAATCATGTCATTGAGAATCTCGCTTTCGCTGCGATCTGGATAGAGTTCCGCCAGCGCGGCTACCCGGGCGGCGTCTTCAAGGGGCAGGCGCAGATTGTATTCGTGTGTACGTTCCGTCGTCTGTTTTTCCTGTTCCCAGTGCTGGGGCAAATCGGTCACTTTCATGGTGGCTCCTTGGGGCGAGGGGATTGAATCGCCAATAGACTTTTCGAACGGATCCTTAGTATCGTAAGTTTACTTCGTCTCCGTCAATTCAGAAGGAACTCAACGTGACCGAACTGCACCCCGATCTGCGAGAAAATGTGCGTCTGCTGGGCGAATTACTGGGCCAGAGCATCCAGCGTTTTCCCGGGCAGGACTGCTACGAGCGGATTGAGGAGATTCGGGCTGCGGCCAAAGCTGACCGTCGGCAGGAGAGTGGCTCCGGGCAGCGCCTGGTAACACTCCTGGGGCAACTGAGCGACGATGAACTGTTGCCGGTCACCCGCGCCTTCAACCAGTTTCTCAACCTGGCGAACCTGGCCGAGCAGTACCATGGCATTCGCCGTAAGCAGGGCCACCCTTCCGACCTGATGGTGGAGTCCCTGGGTGAGGTCTTCGAGCGATTGAAATCCGGGGGCGTTGATCCTGAGGAATTGCATCAGCGGGTGGCTGACCTGCGGATTGAGTTTGTACTGACAGCCCACCCGACAGAAGTTGCCCGCCGTACCCTGATTCTGAAATACGACGAAATGTCGGATTGCCTGGCCCGGCTCGACCACGACGATCTGATGCCGGCGGAGCGTGATGAGATTGTGGCCCGCCTGTCACAGCTGATTACTGAGGCCTGGCACACCGACGAAATCCGCCATGAGCGGCCGACGGCTGTGGACGAGGCCAAGTGGGGCTTTGCGGTCATCGAGAACAGCCTCTGGCAGGCATTGCCCAGATTCCTTCGAAGCCTGGACCAGTCACTTTCTGATGCAACGGGCAAAGGCCTGCCCCTGCAGAATTCCCCGATTCGTATTGCCTCCTGGATGGGAGGGGACCGAGACGGTAACCCGAACGTGACTCACGATGTGACTCGTCAGGTCTTCCTGCTGGGCCGCTGGATGGCTGCCGATCTTTACCTGCGGGATATTCAGGCACTGAGGGCCGAGTTATCCATGTGGCAGGCCAGTGATGAACTGAGGGCGCGGGTCGGTGATTGCCGGGAACCCTATCGTCAGGTACTGGCCGAGTTGCGGGAGCGCCTGGTCCGTACCCGGGACTGGGCCGAGGCCGGCGTTAAAGGCCACTTAGCGGACGAGACCGGCATCCTGTTTGAGAACGAAGACCTGACGGCCCCCCTGGAGCTGTGTTATCGCTCACTGGTGGACTGTGGCCTTGAGCAGATCGCCAACGGCCCGCTGTTGGACACCATTCGCCGTGCTCACACATTCGGACTGCCGCTGATTCGCCTGGATATCCGGCAGGAGGCTTCCCGGCATGCGGAGGCGGTGGCGGAAATGGTGGATTACCTGGGGCTGGGAGACTATCTGTCCTGGTCGGAAGCGGACCGGCAGGCATTCCTGCTGCGCGAGCTGCAAGGCCGCCGGCCACTGGTGCCCCGCAACTGGGAGCCCTCAGAGTCCGTCAAGGAAGTGCTGGCTACCTGCGAGGTGGTGGCTGGCCAGACTCCGGAAGCGCTGGGTTCCTACGTTATCTCCATGGCCAGCAAGCCTTCGGATGTATTGAACGTGATCCTGCTGTTGCGGGAAGCGGGAATGAAGTTCCCGATGCGCGTGGTGCCGCTGTTTGAAACCCTCAGCGATCTCCAGGGCGCGCCAGACAGCATGGCCGCCCTGTATCAGGTTGATTGGTACCGCGAATACTGTCAGGGCCGCCAGGAGGTAATGATTGGCTACTCGGATTCGTCCAAGGATGCCGGTCAACTGATGGCAGCCTGGGCCCAGTACCAGGCCCAGGAAAAACTGACCCAGGTAGCCAGCCAGTATGGCGTGCATCTGACCCTGTTCCATGGTCGCGGCGGCACGGTGGGCCGCGGTGGCGGCCCGGCGAACCGGGCGATTCTGTCGCAACCACCAGGATCGGTGAACGGCAGTTTCCGGATTACCGAACAGGGGGAGATGATCCGTTTCAAGTTCGGTTTGCCCCGGCTGGCGGTTCAAAGCCTTACCCTGTACACCACTGCCGTCATTGAGGCGACCCTGGCACCACCGCCACAACCCGAGGACAGCTGGCGGGATATGATGGACTGGCTGACCGAGCGTTCCCTCAAATCTTACCGGGAAGTGGTAAGGGATAACCCGGATTTCGTGCCTTATTTCCGGCAGGTTACACCCGAAACTGCGCTGGGTAAGCTGGCCCTGGGCAGTCGACCGGCGCGCCGGAAAGCCACCGGTGGCGTGGAGAGTTTGCGAGCCATTCCCTGGATTTTTGCCTGGACCCAAATGCGCCTGATGCTGCCCAGTTGGCTGGGCAGCGATGTGGCCCTGGAGGAAGCCGCCCGGCATCAGCGCCTGCCAGAGCTGCGTGAGATGATGCGGGGCTGGCCGTTTTTCCGCACCTATGTCGACATGCTGGAAATGGTGCTGGCCAAAGCCGACCTGCGCATTGCCAGCTATTACGAGCAGACCCTGGTGGAGGATGAAAGCCTCAGGGCCCTTGGGGGTAGCCTCAGGGAACGGCTGAACGGCTGTATCGAGCGCGTGCTGGAGCTCAAGGATCAGCAAGCCCTGTTGGAGAGCGAACCGGTGTTTGCCCATTCCATGAGAGTGCGCAACCCCTACACGGACCCATTGCATTACCTTCAGGCGGAATTGCTCAAACGTGACCGCGAGAGTGAGGGCAAAGGTGAGGTGCCGGATATGGTGGAGCGGGCGCTGAAAGTCACCATGGCGGGCATCGCCGCTGGTATGCGTAATACGGGCTAACGTGCATAATAACGCCGGGGCCGGAAAGCCCTGAACCGGATAAAGGAGTCTTCCCCGTTGGCACTGTCAGAGCGACTGTCGCATTACCTCGCCCGCAAGGGTATCAGCTATCAGCAGATCGAAATTGCACCGGTAAGCAATCTCGATGCCGCGGTTCTTGCCTCTGGCAAGCCCCAGCATGATTTTATCCAGCCCACGCTGCTGATCGACATCAATGGTGTGGTCATGGCGGTGCATCGCTTTGACAGTACGTTGGATATGGACACCCTGCATCAGTTTACCGGGCGTCGCCTGCAGCCGCTAACCGCGCGCCAGACAGCAAGGCTGTTTGGCGACTGCGAGCCGGGATTCGTGCCACCGGTGGGGAATGCCTGGGACCTGCCGGTGCTGATTGACGAAGATCTCACCACCGCCGACCAGGTGGTGTTCTCAGCTGGCACCAACGATACCCTGGTTGTGATGGACGGCCGCTCGTTCCGGTTGGCACTGGCGGGTGCCCGGGAAGGGCATCTGGTTATCCGGGGGCAGGGTAATGGCTCCCGTGGCGCACTGAGCCTCGACGAAGTGGCTGACAAACTGCAGAAACTCTATCGTCTGCCGCCCATGCCGGCGCTGGCGTTGCGGATTCTGCGCCTGACCGCCAATACGGAAGCCACAGCCAGAGAGCTGGCGGAACTGATTGAGTTTGACCCGAGCATGACGGCCCAGATCATGCGCTACGCACGGTCGGCACTGTTCAATTACCCTGGTCAGATCAACTCGGTTCAGGAGGCCGTTACCCGGGTGCTGGGATTTGATCGGGTCGCCCATATTGCCATGGGTATTGCATCGGTGAGGGCTTTTGATGTGCCCAGGGGTGGAATGCTGGGCATGGATAATTTCTGGCGTCACTCACTGTATTGTGCCTTCCTGTGCCAAAGTCTGGCGGCGCGCTCCGGCCGGGACAAGGGGCTGGCGTATCTGTGCGGGCTGTTGCACAACTTTGGCCTGTTGCTGGTGGGGCACCTGTTCCCCTCTGAATTTCAGGAACTGAACGCTCTTCGGGAGATCAACCCTGAAGCAAGCATGCATTCACTGGAACAGGAAGTGTTTGGCCATAGCGAGCGCCAGGATATCCTGGCGGTTGGCCATGGTGCCATTGGCGGTATTCTGCATCGGCTCTGGCAACTGCCGGAACCGGTCATCAAGGCGGCAGGCATGCACCAGCACCCGGGTTATCATGGTGAGCATGAAGAGTATGTTTTGATGGTCCAACTGGCGAATGCACTGCTGAAAGAGCAGGGTATTGGCGACGAGTTCAACCCGGATGATATCCCCGCACTGACAGAAGCGCTTGGCCTGGAGCCCGCAACACTGGCGCTGGTTCAGGAAGAAATCCAGGCGGTTGCAACCGACCTGGATGTGCTGGCGTCGTCGCTTGCATCCTGAGCAAAACGGCGTCAGGCTTCTGTGCCTGAAGCCCCCTGTCTTCCGGTAATTCCAACCATGATACGGAGGTCGACTTTCTCTGTCGGGGCGGACTTCGTATAATGCTGCCTCAATTTTGGGCAGGCGCGCCAGCAAGTGGGCCTGAAGCCCCTGAGAGGTTGTCGCAAAGGCGACGGTTTTTGCCGCAACTTTTCAAACGATAATATAAGACAACGGGAGCACAACGTTATGAGAATCATCATGTTAGGCGCGCCAGGCGCTGGAAAGGGTACTCAGGCTCAGTTCATTACCGAGCGTTTCGAGATCCCCCAGATCTCCACAGGCGACATGCTCCGTGCCGCCGTCAAGGCCGAGTCCGAACTGGGCAAGCAGGTCAAGGAAGTGATGGCCTCCGGTGGGCTGGTGTCTGACGATATCATCATCGCCCTGATCGACGAGCGTATTCAGCAGCCGGATTGCAAGAACGGTTTCCTGCTGGACGGTTTCCCGCGCACCATTCCCCAGGCCGAAGCGCTGAAGAACCAGGGTATTGCCATCGATTACGTGGTGGAAATCGCAGTTGAAGACGAAGAAATTGTCAGTCGTCTGTCTGGCCGTCGTGTGCACGAAGGCAGTGGCCGTATCTATCACGTGAAATACGATCCGCCCAAGGTAGAGGGCAAGGACGATGAGACCGGCGAACCGCTGGTACAGCGTGAAGACGACAAGGAAGAAACCGTACGCAAGCGCCTGAACATCTACCACGAGCAAACAGCGCCGCTGATCGGCTTCTACCAGGACTGGGCCAGCAAGGCACCTGCCGACGCGCCCAAGTACGTGCGCGTGGAAGGCATTGGTAGCCTGGACAGCATCCGCGACCAGATCCTGTCCCAGCTTAAGTAATCGAAACCGGAGTAGCCCGGGAGGCTTGATTCTGTGAAGCTTTTAGCACTGGATACGTCTTCTGAGGGCTGCTCCGCCGCTCTATGGCTGGATGGCCAGATCAGCGAGCGGTTTGAACTGGCCCCACGGGGCCACACCCGCCTTCTAATGCCCATGGTTCGCGAACTGCTCGCCGAACAGGGGCTTTCCCGGAACGATCTTGACGCCCTGGCTTTTGCCCGTGGCCCGGGCTCCTTCACCGGTTTGCGTATTGCGACCGGGGTTATCCAGGGGCTGGCCTGGGGGCTTAACTTACCGGTTGTGCCGGTGTCGTCGCTGTCGGCTGTCGCCCTGGACGCCATTGAACAGCACCAGTTGGCCGATGGTGAACACATTGCGGTGGCCTTTGATGCCCGTATGGGCGAAGTGTACTGGGGTACCTTCCTGTGTCAGCAGGGGTTGCCGGTGTTGATCGGCGAGGAGCGGGTCTGCCCGCCCGGGGCGGTGAGCCTGCCGGACTCAGACGTATCAGCGAACTGGACTGGTGCCGGCCAGGGCTGGACATTAAAGGGCGATATGCCCGAAGTGGTGGTCTGCCGGATCAGAGCGGTGGATGACACCCTGGTGCCCCGGGCCGCCATGGTGGCACGATTGGCAGAACAGGATTTTCGCCATGGCATCGCGGTGCCGGCGGAGCTGGCGCAGCCGGTCTATGTCCGGGATGAAGTGGCCTGGAAGAAACTGCCCGGTCGTGCGTGAAAGGTCGTTTTCTGATCAGAAATGTTGCCGCCTGCCTTTCCAAGAGGCCCTGGTTCTTCCATAATGCAGCAACACACTTGAACCGTTTCTGTGGTTGCGCATTATGATCGGTGGTATTAATCCGGCCAATTCCTCCCTGATTCAAACGGGTAACAACAACCCGGCACGAGAGCGTACCGATGTCGCCAGGTCCCCGGCCGCTTCTCCCCAGGCCCCCGGTGCCGAGTCGGTTCGCCGTGACCTGAATGCGCCCCAGCAAAGCCGGGATACCGCTCCCGGTAACCAGACGGCTAGTGAAGCGACCGATCGTCGCGTTGAAGCCCGCAGGGCCGCTGAGGATGCCCGGCTTGAACGATTCCGCGCCGACGAGCTGCCTTTGCCAGCCTCAAGAGCGCTTTCGACCTTTGCCGGTGTGGCCGCCGCCGGGCAGGAATTCGAGGGTGGCTCGGTTATTTCCGGTATCGACATTCTCGTCTGATGCCAAACCCTTCCCATGATACTTGCCACTCCCTGACGGCGACCGTTGCCGTTGGTTGCAGCCCGCTGGGTGACCAGATGGCTGCACGACAGTTGGCGGAAGAGCTGGAGTTGCGTTGGCTGGGTATCGTCAAACCCAAACAGGTCCGGGAATTTCCGGTGCTGCTGTACATGGACGACGAAGGGCTTGCCCTCCAGTTGACCGGCAAAGGGGCGCCAGGACCGGTGCGGGCGGAGTTTGTGACCGGCAAAATGGGCTACCGTCGGGAGCATGGCGGCGGTACCGGCCAGTTGGTGGCCCGGGCGGTTGGTTTGCAGAAAACCAGGGCCCAGCTGCACGTACTGGATGCCACTGCCGGCCTCGGCCAGGACGCTTTCGTGCTTGCCAGCCTGGGTTGCCGGTTAACCCTGCTGGAGCGAAACCCGGTGATCCATGCCGTGCTGGCAGATGGCCTGGCAAGGGCCGCACTGAATATCGATTGCGCGCCCCTGGTGGCGCACATGCAGCTTGAAGCCGGCAGCTCCATTGACTGGCTTGAGAGCGCCGGCAAGGATGCGGCGGATGTGGTGTATCTGGACCCGATGTTCCCCCACCGGGACAAAGCCGCCCTGGTCAAAAAGGAAATGCAGGTGTTCCGGCAAGTTGTGGGAGACGATGACGATTCTGAACAGCTGCTTGCCGCAGCCCTGGCCTGTGCCCGTTACCGGGTGGTTGTGAAACGCCCCCGGAAGGCGCCCGCGGTGGCGGGGCCGGAGCCCACTACGCGGCTGGAAGGTAAAAGCAGCCGATACGATATCTATTCCATCAAGGCGCTGCCGGCCTGAGATAACCCGGGCCGGCCCGCCTCAAAGACTCACGCATCCAGCATGGTGACCTGCTGAATGGCTTGTCTTTTCTCAACGCTCAATACCAGCCGGGCATCTTCGGCCACCTCATCCAGACCTTCTCCGTAACAAAGCAGGCCGTTGTCATCGGTGGTCAGCACGCCGGTTTTCTGCATATTGGCGATGAAGTTCCGGAACAGGGTTTTGTCGAAGAACTCCGGCGCATTAAGGCCAAACAGGATAGACATCCGCTCGGCCAGCAGCGTGCTTTGCTCTTCCAGTTCCGCCGCGGTCAGTTTGCCCGAACCATACTTGCGGAGAATGCCCAGGGTAATGTGGTAGCGCTCCAGGGTCTGGATGATAAACCGGGACAGGATGCGGGCCCGCAGCATGGCTTCGGTGCCTTCTTCGGGGCGACCCAGGCGCTCGTCATCCAGTTGGATAACCAAGCCCTGATCAATCAGCACGTCGATCCACTTGTTAATAACCGATTCCACTTCATCCTGACCGAATTTCAGGAACAGTTCGGACTGCAGGTAAGGGTAGGCAACACTGGTAAGGAACAGAACCTTGTCTCTGCGCAGGCTGGTTTTGTTCTCGAACAGGCTGACAATCAGCGCCGGCAGTGCAAACAGGTGCTGGATGTTGTTGCGGTAGTAAGTCATCAGAATGGCGTTGGCGCCTTCCAGGGCAATGATATCGCCCAGTTTCTGGGGTTGGCGGGTGATCAGCCCCATGTTCTCACAGTAAGCAACCCAGTCCCGCGCAGAACCCTCTGGCAAGGTGACGGTGTTGGCGTACGGGTAGGCCCTGAGCAAGTGGGCATACTGGTCCATCAGCCTGATCAGCTGCCCCTCATCCATGGCCAGGCGCTCGGTGCCCAGTAAAACCGTGGCGGTCATGCCAATCGGGTTGACCGCCACCGAAGCGTTGATGTTGCTGGCTACCCGCTTGGACAGTTCATCCACGGCCTCGGTGAGCCACGTAGGCCGGTACTCGGCGTCGTAAGCCTCGCTGCGCCAGCTTTCATGGACTTCGTCCAGAACATCGGCCAGTGGTATGGCGTCACCAAAGTTCACCGCTACCCGGCCGAACGAGTTGGTCAGTTTCCGGGCCGTCTTGGCCAGGCCGAAGACGCTTTCCTTCTGTTTCTTTTTACCGCGCAGCTCGCCCAGGTAGGAGCGGCCCTCCATCACCTTCTCATAACCAATGTAAACCGGCACGAATACGATGGGTTTGCGGTGATCCCGCAGGAAACTGCGCACGGTCATCGACAGCATGCCCGGACGTGGTGGCAGCATGCGCCCGGTACGGGAGCGGCCGCCCTCGACAAAGTATTCCACCGAGTAGCCGCGGGTGAACATCACGTGCATGTATTCGTTGAAAACCGTGGCGTACAGCGGGTTATCCCGAAAGCTGCGGCGCATGAAGAAAGCTCCGCCCCTGCGCAGGATAGGGCCAACAACAGGCATGTTCAGGTTGATGCCGGCGGCAATGTGGGGCGGCATCAGGCCGTTCTTGTAAAGCACGTAGGACAGCAACAGGTAATCGATGTGCGAACGATGGCAGGGAACATAGACCACGGCATGGTCCTGGGCGACTTCCTTGGCCACCTTGATGTTGTTGACGGCGATGCCGTTGTAGATGCGGTTCCAGAGCCAGGCCAGCGCCAGTTCCAGGAACCGGATGGTCACGATGGACATGCTGGCGGCAATTTCGTCCGCGTACTTGTAGGCTTTGGCGCGAACCTTTTCAGGCGGGATGTCGTCTTTGGCGGCGGTTTCCCTTATCGCTTCCTTGACAGCCTGGGTGCGCACCAGGCCTTCCACCAGGGTACGGCGGTGAGACAGGTCAGGCCCCAGCACCGCCTGGCGAACCCGGCGGAAATGGGTGCGCAGAATACGTGCGAGTTTCCGCTTGGCTTTTTCTTCGTTGTTCCGGTATTCGTCGACCACCTGCTTGAGTGACAGGGGCTGGTTAAACTGCACATAGGTGTTGCGACCATGCACCAGAATGATCAGGAACTTCTGCAGCCGCCCGGCAACCGACCAGGTGTCTGACAACAACAGCTTGACCAGGGATTTCTCTTTATCCGGAGAACGGCCCCAAAACAATGAGACAGGAACAATCTGTACGTCCTGTTCGGGATGCTCCAGGCCAAACTGCACGAGGCCGGTGAACTCTTTGGTGGGAACCGGGGTTTGCCGACCTCCGCTGAACGGCCCGCCAATGCGTTTGTACAGATAGAAAAAGGAGTGGGCCGGCCCGTTTTTTACGGGCAGGCTGTCGGTTGCGCCGGGCAGTCGGGCATGGATGACCTCTTGCTCCAGCACCAGGCGGCTGGACAACGAGCTGTATTGGAGCACATAGCACACCGGTTTGTCCGGATCGAGCCCCAGGGCCTCCAGGGTATTGCCGCTGACATCGGTCCTGACCCATAAAAACAGGATCTTGCGGAAAAGAGACAGGATCAGGCTGCGAATGCCCTGATAAAGTCGCATAAGATGTTACTCCGGTACTGGAAACAGGCGCCAAGTTTAACGGGTTGAGGCGGGTGCGGAAAGCGGTATACAGATTCTTGGTAGTGATTGTGATGTGTTACATTGCCGCTCAGACAAACGGTTGCTGATAAGGCAAAAGCATGGTGAGCAAAAGCGAGCAGTGGTTGCCGGGCTGGCATGAGGACGCCCCAGTGCAGGGGGACCTGCTTCTGGCGTTTTCCGGAAACAATGTCCTTAAGCCGGATAACGGCTGGTTGTTGGCCTGGGGCGGTCCGGAAATGGGCGACAGTCGCCCGGAGGCCCTTGCGCTGGGTACCTGGAATGGTCGGCGCCTGTTTGTTTGTACCTTGCCAGACTCCGGGCTACCTGGCGCCCAGTTGGTTACCTTGAGGGACGCCCTGCTGGTGTCACCCGACGCGCCTGCAGATTTGCTCAGTACCGGCTTCCAGGTATTGCAGTGGTGGCAGGATCACCGCTTTTGCGGTCGCTGTGGAGAGCGAACCGAGTCACATCCCCGGGAGCGGGCTCGCTGGTGCAGCCGTTGCAATATTCCCTGGTATCCCCGAATCGCACCCTGTGTGATTGTGGTTATCCGGCGCGGCAGCCAGTTCCTGCTGGCGAGGTCTTCCAGGGTGACCCGGAATTTCTACAGCCTGATTGCCGGTTTTGTCGAGCCAGGGGAAAGCCTTGAGCAGGCCGTGGCCCGGGAAGTAAAAGAAGAGACCGGATTGGACGTTGGCAACATCCGCTACCGGAGTTCCCAACCCTGGCCTTTTCCCCATCAGATGATGGTGGGCTTTTTTGCCGATTTTCAGGGTGGCGAACTCAGCCTGCAGGAAGATGAGCTGGCGGATGCCGGCTGGTTCAGTGCCGACGATCATCCACCCATTCCGCCCGATACCACCATTGCCGGCCGCCTGATCAGTGCCATGAAACAGGAAATTGCCGAGAATGGGAGCGATGCCGGATGATGGCCGGGGCGTCTCCTCGGGTGCTGGTATTTGATTCCGGGGTTGGCGGGCTCAGCGTGGCTGCCCGAATTCACCAGTCGCTTCCCGGTGCGGACCTGGTGTATCTGGCGGACAACGCTGGTTTTCCCTACGGCGGTCAGAGCGAACAGGTGGTGATTGAGCGCTGCTGCTCTCTGATCCGGCAAAGTCTGCAACAGTCGCCTTGTGACATCATCGTGGTGGCCTGCAACACCGCCAGCACGGTGGTGCTTCCGCACCTGCGGGCCATGACGGAGCTGCCGGTTGTGGGTGTGGTGCCAGCTATCAAGCCCGCCGCCGCCTGCACCGTAAATGGTCGGGTTGGGCTACTGGCAACGCCGGCAACGGTACAGCGACCCTATCTGGACAAGCTCATTGCCGAGTTTGCCAGTGACTGCGACGTGGTGCGGCTTGGCCACCCTGGGCTCGTGTGCTGGGCAGAGCAGCTGGTGCAAGGCGCAGAACCGCCCCAGGCAGAACTGGATGCGGCTATGGCGCCACTGCGTGAGGCGGGTGTCGATACCGTAGTGCTCGGCTGTACTCACTATCCGCTGTTGTTACCCTGGCTCCGGAAAAGCCTGCCGGAGGTCACTGCATGGGTGGATTCCGGTGACGCCATCGCTCGCCGGGTCGCCTTTTTGCTGGGTGAATCCGGGCGTTTGGCGGCAGCGGAAACCCCCAGAGCGGATACCGGTGGCGTGGTGTCAGAGGCCCGCTTCACCGGGGACGCCCCGCCGGATGTTGCCCTGTTCATGGCCGAAATGGGGATTTCAGTGGCGCGGGTTTGCGAGCATTGGCCCGGCGTTACAACAGCCGGGTCAGCTTGAACATGGCGAGGAATTCCAGAGCCGGAATAGCGCGTTTATGGCAGCAGTAGGTTTTGAAGTTGTCACCCCGGAAGCGGGATTTGGTGAACTCCAGGCCTTTGAAGTTGTATAGGAAATTGCCTTTCTCGTAGATGCCGTGCATCAAACGTTTCAGTAATCGGCTTTCCTGGTGTTCCGTGGCCTGGTCCAGCGAGAGCGGAATCAGGCCCAGGTCCAGGAAGGGCACACCTTCGGCCTTGAAGGTGTCCATGGCGTGGGCCATCAGGGTGTAGAAAATGCCCTGTCGAAAATCGGCGTTGGCGCGGGAGATATTCGGTACGTAACTGATGATCTCGTTGTTGCGGTAGATCGGATCAAAATAGATGAAGCCCACCGCCTTGCCGTCCTGGTAGGCGTAAAAGTGTCGCTCGTTTTCCCGGTAGTCCATTTCCATGGGGCGAATCAGGAAGCGGATCTCGTTGCTCTTGCATTTGCGGGTGCGTATCCAGGCCTCGGAGATTTCTCGGGTGTGGTCGTCACTGAACCGCTCCATGACCGTAATGCCACTCTTCTCAGCCTGATTCAGTGCAGTGCGCAGAATCTGCTTTTTCTTGCCGGTCAGAGACCAGGACTTGAGATCAATCCGGGATTCGCAGCCAAACTGGGTGCCATACAGGCCGAAGCGAAGGTGTAGAAAATCCACCACCGATTTCGAAACCTGGATGTAGCAGGCGTTGGGAAAGGTCTGCTGGAACTTCTCCAGCATGGCGGGGAAATGTTCGGGTGCGCTCACTGGATCTGACAGGACAAAGGTACCGCCCCATTTGCGCATATAGGCAATGTAGCCCATACCCGGCACATCAAAATACTGCATGCCCGGCTGCAGGGTTGAGAACGACTGAGAGTGCTGACCGTATTTCTTGAGGTAGTTGACGCGCTCGGCGAAGCTGAACTGGCCGTCTGCCAGTTCCCTGATGTTGTCGAGGGCAAGAATCTGATCTGACATGATGAGGCTCCCGGTAACCTGTTGTTATTTTGAGTCGGAAGAGATTCAGGCTTGCTTGCGGCCAAGAATCGACCAGTAGCAATCCATGTTCAGAAGTTTGAAATGCTTTTTCTCGGTAACCTGAAGGCCCAGGCGCTGCATGTGTTCCGGGTAGTTGTAGATCTTGTGGAAGGCGTTGTTGGCAAACAGCCAGAAGATGAACACCGCCATGTACCAGTAAAGCTTCTTGAACATGCGGGAGAGGATGTTGCCGGTGGGGTAGCAGAAGTCACCAACCACCACGCTGGCGTCTGCCTTGCCCAGGCGAATCAGGTGTTCCAGCACTTTCACCATCATGTCTTCGTCAAACACGTTGAGGAAAAAGTTCGCCACTACCATGTCGTACTGCTCGAACTCGTTCACCTTCATGATGTCGCTGTGAATGCGGCGGATGGTCAGGTTCGGCGCTTCTTTCTGCTGGGCATCGGCAAACTTGCGGAGCATGGTTTCAGACAAGTCGACCACGGTCACATCGGCGCCCAGTTCGGCGGCGCGGATGGCGTCCCGGCCGTGCCCAACGCCGGCAAACAGGATGCGGTCACCGGGTTTGACGGTTTCCACGTCGAGCATGGCGGTTTTACAGCGGTGAATGTTCTTGCCGCTGTACAGGTTGCTCAGAAAGTCATAGACGGGGCCGATGTACTTGTACTTGTCGCGCATGATGACTGCTGCCTTCTTCTTGTTCGCTGGTTGAACGTCACCGTTATTGTGATTGTTATTCCGACAGCCTGTCGGACAGTCCGGTGATCGGTTACTGATAACCTGAGCTTAGAGAAGGGGTGGGTTCAAAGATGTGCAGTACTGCGCAATTCCAGATACACAAAGTAACGTATCGAAACACTTTGCAAACCGGGTCAATGTTTTAGTTAGGAGTGTCCTACAATCGAAAACCGGTTATCCGGTGTGGGCGAAGGCCAGGCCATCGCGGCTCAGCAGCCGGTCAATATCGGCCGCTGGTCGGGCGGGGCCGTAGAAGAATCCCTGCACCTGATGGCAGCCCAGGCTTGTCAGGTAGTTGAGCTGGTCGTCTGTTTCCACGCCCTCTGCGACGATCTCCAGTTTCAGGCCGTGGGCCATGGCAACGATGGCGTTCACTATGCAGGCGCCGTCCTCTCCGCTGCGAATGGCCCTGACAAAGGATTGATCCACTTTCAGGGTGTGGATGGGCAACCGGTGCAAATAGTTGAGGGAGGAGTAGCCGGTGCCGAAGTCGTCAATGGCGATGCGTACACCGCAATCCGCCAGTTCTTTCAGTTTCCGGCTGATCTGTTCCAGATCGTTCATGATCACGTTCTCGGTGATCTCGATTTCCAGATTGCCGACAGGAAAACGATGGGACTGGACCTGCTCCAGCAATGTCTCGACAAAGCGCGGATGCTCTACCTGGCTGGGTGACAGGTTGACTGCCAGGCGCAGGTTCGGATGCCCGCTGTTGATCCAGTGTCCTACGTCTCTGCAGGCCTGGTCCAGCACCCGCTCACTGAGCTTGCCGATTAGCCGGGTTTCTTCCGCCAGTGGCAGGAAGTCGCCCGGATAGATCAGCCCCCGTTCCGGATGTTGCCAGCGCACCAGAGCCTCCAGCCCCACCACCTGGTTGGACTTGGAGCAGACTTGAGGCTGGTAGAACACCCTGAGTTCGTCTCGCTCCAGGGCCAGCCGTAAATCCCGCTCAAGGCTGAGCCGGTTGGCGGTATTGATGCTCATGCTGTCGGAATAGAAACGATAGCCATCTTTACCGCGGGCTTTGACGTGATACATGGCAATATCCGCGTTCTGGATCAGCTGGTCCATGGAGTTTCCAGCATCCGGGAACACTGCGATGCCAATACTGACCCCCACAAAGACTTCGTGGTTACCCAGCTGGAAAGGATCTTTCAGGGTCTGTATCAGTTTCCTGGCAATGCCCCGGGCGTCTTCCGGGCTGTTTACCGAGGGCAGCAGCAGGGTGAATTCGTCACCGCCGAAGCGCGACAGGGTGTCGCCACGCCGCAGGCACTTTTCCAGCCTGTGGGTGACGGCCTGTAGCAGGCGGTCACCCATGGCGTGGCCCAGGGTGTCGTTGACCACTTTGAACCGATCCAGATCCAGGAACATAACCGCCAGTTTTTGCTTGGCCCGCCGGGCCTGGGTGATGGCCAGCTCCAGGCGGTCCTTGAACAGGGCGCGGTTGGGCAGTCTGGTGAGCAGGTCGTGGTAGGCCTGGAAATTGATGAACGCTTCGGCCTCCTTGCGCTCTGTTACATCCCGGGCGATGCCGTAATAACGGGCCGGCTGGGTGGTCGAGCCGCCCCGGGTGTCGCCGGTCTGGGGCCAGGTTTGCGGGTCTACCGGGAAGGCGGTGATTTCGAAATGCCGGGTTGCCTTGCTACTGCCTCGGGTTTTCAGGCGCACTTCCAGCGTTCTGGGGTTATCCACCGAGATATCCGGCCCCTGCAGGGCATAGGTGCCCCTGGCCACGTCCCGGTCGTCCAGAATGTGCCCGAAATGACGACCGCAGAGCTCCGAAGGCTGATAGCCCAGCAGGCTTTCCACCTTGTTGTTGATGAAACAGATATGGCCGGTTTTATCGAGCATGAATACGATATCCGGTGAACTGTTGACGATGTAGCGGTGCAGGGCTTCGGATTTCTCCAACCGGGTCTGGATCATTTCGTGGGCTTTGATCAGAGACTGTTTGCCCAGTACGCCCTCAACCGTGGTCAGCAGTTCCTCGGGATCAAACGGCTTGCGTATGTAGTCCAGGGCTCCCCGGCGCAATGCCCGACTGACGGTACCGAAAGATCCTTCGCCGCTGACCACAACCACACCGCAATCCGGCTGCTGGCTGGCGATGCGCTCCATCACTGCGAAACCATCGGTGTCTGGCATGTTGAGGTCGAGCAGTGCCAGGTCAAAGGCCTTCCCGGCCAGTTGTTCACAAGCCTGCTTTCCGCCATTGGCTTCGGTTACCTCGAAACCTCGGCCTCTCAGTAACTTGGCCAGGCTGGCCAGGAGGCGTGGTTCGTCATCGGCTATCAGAATCCTGGCCGGTTCGGACCCATGGAAGGGCTGCTTGCTCTGCTCTAATGCCATTGGTCTGCTTCCGCTAATTCGTCAGTCGGTACCATGCTTGTTGTGGCCTGCCGCCGGGAGCAGAATCCGGAAGGTAGTGCCTTCCTGCCCCGTGTGACAAGCGATGATGCCCTCCATGTCATCAATCAGCTGCTTGACAATGCTCAGGCCAAGGCCGCTGTGGCCCTGACCCTTCGAACTGGCTACCGGCGCATACAGGTTGCGCCTGACGGCCTCGGGAATGCCGGGGCCATTGTCGGTAATTTGTAATTCAACCCAGCGGCGCTGGTTCTGGAATATTGGTGCTGCAGTGCTCAGGGAAATCTCGCCATTGCCGGGCCCCAGGCTCTCAACGGCGTTGCGGATCAGATTGATGATGATCTGCCGGACGGCAGAGGCGCTGCCCTGCACTTGGGTGTCCTCACGGCATGGCTTCAGTTTGAGGGTGCGGTCGTTGCTGTTGAACAGGCTGTCCTGAAGGATGCGGGCAAGGCTTTCAAGTTCCCGGTTCAGGTCTGTACCACTGGCAGTGCCGGGTGCATCGCCGGTGCTGATTTGTAGCAACAGATAGCCTGCCCGATCCAGTTCCTCCTGGATTATGTCGAGGTCTTCCTGAACGGTCTCGTCATGCATCCGGGCACGAAGCTGGAAAATGTACTGTTTGATGATGGTCAGGGGGTTACTGACTTCATGTACCTGGCGACGTATCCGGTCGTGGGCGATCTGGCTGTCGACGCCTGGCCCTTCGGTTGTCTGACTTTCAATCAGCTGGGTAAGCTCGTGGATGAACAGCCGAACCAGCTGGGTAGTGACCTCCATTGATTCGGAGTCCGTGCCCAAGGCAAAGATCGCGTGTTTTTGCCCACCCTGTTGAACAGGAATCGCCAGGAGAGACGGCGTTCTCAGAATGGCCAGCAGTTGTCGGTCAAGTACGCTGGGCTCGCGTTCGTTCAGGCTGACCAGGGTGCCGCCGTTCCACGCATCGGTCAGGACGCTGCCGCCAGGCTGGGGCGACAGGCGCAGGTCCGGAAGGTTGGTGCCGGTACCGGAAAGCAGCCTGAGCTCCTCTGCCTCGGGGCCAAAGCACAGGGCCGGCAGTCCGGTCAGGACGCCTAGACTGCTGACGGTACTGGCGATCAGATCGCACGGGGTCGCGCTGTCTGTGGCTCGCAGCTCAAGGGTTTTGCTGGCGATCGCCTGGTGTATCAGCGTTTGCCTGAGCTGCCGGGCGCCTTCCTCACTTTGGTAGGCGGTGTCCAGAGGAATTCCGAAGGAGGCCGCCATGGTGGCTACTTCTTCGTTGATTCTGTCGCAGATTTCCCGTGTCAGGTCTTCCTGCAACCCAAAGATCGTTCCTGCAGCAGCAATGCCCGCTGAATCTGAGAGGGCAAGCCGGGTCGACAGGCTGATCAGTTTCACCAGGTGGCTGGCGTCCCGGAGCTGGGTTGGTAGCGACTGCTGATATCGCATGGCGTCTGCCGCCAACGGTCCTAACCCCCATACGGTTACAAAATGGGCGGCAATCTCATTCTGGTGGTTGAGGATGTCCTGTTTGCGTTCCTGGGGCTGGGTCTTGATGGCGATCAGTTCACCAATGTTGTGAACCATGCCAAGCAGGAACGCTTCTTCAGGGCTCGGATAGCGTGTCAGTGTGGCCAGGGCCCGGGCGGTCAGGGCTGTGGTCAGAGAGTGGCGCCAGAAATCCCTCAGTTGCTGCCACTCGTCGCCGCCGAGTTCAAATAGCAATTGTCGCAATGCCGATGTCAGCAGTAGGGTCTGGAAGCGGCGGGTGCCCAGGCGAAGCAGTGCCTGCTCAACGGAGCGGATGGGAGGATTACTTCTGTACAGGGCGGAGTTGGCCAATGACAGAAGTCGGGCGACGAGTGCGGTGTCCGTGGCGACAATCTGGCTGATCTCGCGGTAACTGTCTCCGGCATGACATGCTTTCAGCGCCCGCAGGGTTACCTCCGGCAGGCTCGGTAGTTGAAGATCAGCTGCAATATCCATCGCATTAGTCATCGCGCGCCCTTTGTCCTTGCTCCGTGCCATTGTGTTTGCGGGGCAAGGTTCCCTGTTCTGTATCAGAGTTTTATGACAGGGTGTTCATTCTTCTTATAAGTCAGTGAGCTTAGACAATAATCCACCTGTGTTAAACCTTTATTGCTGATTTTTTAAGCAGGGTATTTCAACTCTGTGATATGTGTACCCTTTTTACAGGTTAAAATGTCGCTTATAGTGACAAGCCTATGGATTCGTCTGTTTTCGGTTGCTCAAGCTACGAGGGAAGGCAAAAGTTGCGCCAACCAAGAACCATCGCGGTAACAGGCGGTAAAGGTGGAGTGGGAAAGACCACCGTTGCCGTCAATCTGGCGCTTGCCCTGGCCAAAGCCGGGCAGAAAGTGCTGTTGCTGGACGCGGACACAGACCTTGCCAACGTGAGTCTTCTGGTGGGGCTCTATCCGGAACGCACGCTTGCCGATGTGATTGCCGGCCGGTGTGGTCTGGCTGATGCCATTCTGCAAACCCACTATGGGCTGGACATTGTTCCAGGTGCCTCCGGGGTTCAGACGTGTATGGAGATGACCCGCGAAGACAGCCTGAAGCTCCTGAAGTCGCTGCATGAGCTGGAGCATTGTTACGATTATGTGATTATTGACACAGCATCAGGACTGCAGACTGTAGGTCTTCATATGATCGCAGCGGCAGAGTTGGCCTGTGTGGTCGTAACCCCTGACCCAGCCTCACTCACCGATGCTTTCTCCCTAATGAAAGTTCTCAAGCGCCGAGGGTACAGGCGCAGGCCGTCCGTGATCGTCAACATGGCACAAGGCGCCAGCCAGGCAAGATCGGTGTTCCAGCGTCTGAACGGTGCCTGCCAGCGGCATCTGCAGTGGACATTGCATTACCTGGGGGCACTTTGGCGGGATGAAACGCTTCGGCAGTCCGTGCTCAATCAACACCCTGTGACCCTGCTACCCACCTCTGACCCCTCATGCAGGCAGTTTCACACCCTGGCGGAAATGCTCAATGTTCACCTGGCGGCACTGCCTCGGCGCAAAGCCGGTATAGCGGCTTACTGGCATCAGGCCGCGCGCCGGCAAGCCGGGCAGGCTGAAGCCGCCATTCCCGGTGGTGAATCCGTCGGCGAGCAATGTCGTGCCCTGGTCGGGCAGTTGGAAAAATTGCTGGCGGCAAAGCCGGACGATGCCATGCTCCGGTATGACGCATTTACCCGTCTTTTTGCACTGTTGGGGCGCAACCCTGATGCCGATACCGTGGAGATCGTACAAACCGGGTTGGCATCAATGAAATGGGAGCATCTGCGCCAGGTTGACCGAGATAGGCTGGCGGCCCACCTGCGGCACCTGGCCGAGGATCTGGCGTCACCCTCGGCTCAGCCAGAGCCTGCTGCATTGCCCCAAGGGGTGGAGGGACCACTGTACGATCGAGTCAGTTTTGGCGAGCAGGATCAATTACTTCGTGTGCTGCGGGAGAAACCTTCGGATGTTTCCCTGGATGACCTCTTGCGTTCACTGGCAGGCAGGGATCCTACCCGATCGTGAACGAGCCAAGAGTATGTGCCCACTTGCTGGTCATTTTTTTAAGGATTTATGTGTCGTAATTTTGCAGTCTGTCACCGCCCTGTAACGATCATTGTGCAAGAATTGAACGAAATCGTGGCCCGCATTATGCAGGCAGCTCTGACAGGCGGATGCAAAACGGATGCATACATGTCGGGGCAAAGGAAACCGGCCCCCCGCGACTTTTGACCGGCGTTGATCGCTGGTGACATCGATCTCAGAGAAGGAGTTCTACCATGGCAAACCAGCAAGTGAATCAAAAAGAGTCTTCGTCGAAGGTGCTCGGGCAGCTCCGCGGCAAGCGGGTGCTGATTACCGGAACCACCGGCTTCCTGGGAAAGGTGGTTCTGGAGAAGCTGATCAGGTCCGTCCCGGACATTGGTGGCATTTACTTGCTGATTCGGGGCAATAAACGTCATCCTGATGCCCGCAGCCGCTTTGACAATGAGATTGCCACGTCATCGGTATTTGATCGCTTGAGGAGTGTCGATGCGGACTGGTTTGAAACCTTCCTCGAAGAGCGGGTTCATTGCATTACCGGTGAAGTGACGGAACCTTGTTTCGGTATGGGTGAGGACGCCTGGCAGAAACTGGCCGGAGAACTGGATGCCGTGATCAACTCTGCTGCCAGCGTGAACTTCCGGGAGGAGCTGGACAAAGCCCTGACGATCAACACCCTGTGTCTTGAGAATATCGCCGGGCTGGCCCGGCAGAATGCGGAGCTGGCAGTTCTGCAGGTGTCTACCTGCTATGTTAACGGCATGAATTCCGGGCCGGTCACCGAATCGGTGATCAAGCCTGCAGGTGAGTCGATTCCCCGCTCAAGCGAGGGGTATTACGAGATTGAAGAGCTGGTGCAGTTACTGCAAGACAAGATTGCCGATGTTCGCGCCCGCTACTCTGGCAAAACCCTTGAAAAGAAATTGGTGGACCTGGGTATTCGGGAAGCAAACCGCTACGGCTGGAGTGACACTTATACCTTTACCAAGTGGTTGGGCGAACAGCTGTTGATGAAGGCGCTGAACGGCCGAAGCCTGACTATTGTTCGGCCCTCCATCATTGAAAGTGCCCTGGAAGAGCCTGTCCCTGGCTGGATTGAGGGGGTCAAGGTAGCGGATGCCATTATCCTGGCCTATGCCCGGGAGAAGGTGACCCTGTTCCCGGGTAAGCGCTCGGGTGTGATTGATGTCATTCCGGTGGACCTGGTGGCCAACGCGATTGTTTTGTCGCTTTCCGAAGCCCTGGCAGAACCTGGTCGGCGGAGGATCTACCAGTGCTGCAGTGGCAGCTCCAATCCGGTCTCACTGGGGCAGTTCATCGACCATCTGATGGCGGAATCCAAAGCCAATTACGCCGCCTACGATCATCTGTTCTACCGGCAGCCCAGCAAGCCGTTCATTGCGGTTAACCGTACCCTGTTTGACCTGGTGGTCAGCGGTGTGCGCCTGCCCCTGAGTGTGACAGACAAGGTATTGAAGTTGTTGGGTAATTCCCGTGACCTGAAAATGCTCAAGAACCTGGATACCACCCAGTCACTGGCCACTATTTTTGGTTTTTACACAGCCCCGGATTACGTCTTCCACAACGATGAACTGCAGGCGTTGTCTGCCAGAATGGGTGAGGTCGACAAGGGGCTTTTCCCGGTGGATGCACGCCAAATTGATTGGGAAGTCTATCTGCGCAAGATCCACCTGGCGGGTTTGAACCGCTATGCCCTGAAAGAAAGAAAGGTCTACAGTCTTCGGGCTACCAAGCAGCGCAAAAAAGCTGCCTGATCATCCTTCCTGGGTCCGGCCAGCGGCCGGGCCTGCTCTCCCCACGTCATGTTTTGCCATTCCCCGATCTGCAACTATTCTTGATAAAGCCGCTGTTAAAGCTGCCAAGCCCTGCCTTGATCGACGCATTGCTGAACAGGTTAGCCCGAAAATGGCGGTAGGTTAGGACGTTAGTCTAATTCATTGTGCGGTGGCACACATGTTGAACTACATGCATCTGTCTTAAGGGCAAAAATCGCCCGACCACCCTGAATTTAAAAAACCGACAATGACAACAGACTCTGATTAAGGGGGAGCACAATGACTGATAAACAGGTATATCCGGTGAGTCCGGAAGTTGCCGAGCGTGCACTGGTCAGCAAAGAGCAGTATGAAGCAATGTATCGCCAGTCAGTAGAAGACCCGGATACGTTCTGGGGTGAGCACGGCAAGCGACTTGACTGGATCAAGCCCTACAGCAAGGTCAAGAACAGCACCTACGATTACAACAACCTGTCCATCAAATGGTTTGAAGACGGTGTACTGAACGCCTCCGCCAACTGTCTGGACCGCCACCTGGAGAAACGCGGCGATCAGACGGCCATCATCTTTGAAGGTGACGATCCTTCGGTATCCCGTAACGTTACCTACCGGGAGCTTTACGAAGAGACCTGCAAGTTTGCCAATGCGCTCAAAGCCCAGGGCGTTAAGAAAGGTGATGTGGTCACCATCTACATGCCGATGATCGTGCAGACCGCGGTTGCCATGCTGGCCTGTGCCCGGATCGGTGCGATTCACTCGGTGGTGTTCGGTGGCTTCTCCCCGGAAGCACTCGCGGCCCGGGTGGTTAACGGCAAATCCCGTTTTGTGATTACCGCTGATGAAGGTTTGCGCGGTGGCCGTGCCATCCCGTTGAAGAAGAACGTGGATCACGCGCTCAAGCACGAGGAAGACGCCAAGGTCGACAAGGTGATCGTGGTTACCCACACCGGCAACAAAGAAGTCCCCTGGACCGAAGGCCGTGACGTTCGTTACGAAGACCTGATCAAAGATGCGCCGGCCGAGTGTAAGCCGGAGCCGATGAACGCGGAAGACCCTCTGTTCATGCTCTATACCTCCGGTTCCACCGGTGCGCCGAAGGGCGTTCTGCACACCACTGGCGGTTACATGGTCTATGCCTCCATGACCCACCAGTATGTGTTCGACTACCACGACGGTGACGTTTACTGGTGTACCGCCGACTTTGGTTGGGTAACCGGCCACAGCTACATTCTGTACGGCCCGCTGGCCAATGGCGCCATCACCCTGCTGTTTGAAGGTGTGCCCAACTACCCGGACAGCTCCCGCATGGGCCAGGTTGTCGACAAGCACAAGGTCAACATCCTGTACACCGCGCCCACCGCCATCCGTGCGCTGATGGCCCAGGGTGAGTCCTGTATGGACGGCACTAACCGCGAAAGCCTCAAACTCTTGGGTTCGGTGGGTGAGCCGATCAACCCGGAGGCGTGGGAGTGGTACCACCGGGTCATTGGTAACAGCAAGTGCCCGATTGTGGACACCTGGTGGCAGACCGAGACCGGCGGCATTCTGATTTCTCCGCTGCCTGGTGCGGTCGACCTGAAGCCGGGTTCCGCCACCAAGCCGTTCTTCGGCGTTCAGCCGGCATTGGTGGATAACGAAGGCAACATCCTGGAAGGTAAGACCGAGGGTAACCTGGTCATCCTGGACAGCTGGCCGGGTCAGATGCGCACCATTTACGGTGATCACGAGCGGTTCATCCAGACCTACTTCAGCACCTACAAGGGCATGTACTTCACCGGCGACGGTGCCCGTCGCGATGAAGACGGCTACTACTGGATCACTGGCCGTGTGGATGACGTTCTGAACGTGTCCGGCCACCGCCTGGGTACTGCCGAGGTTGAGAGTGCTCTGGTGGCTCATGACAAGGTGGCCGAGGCTGCGGTGGTTGGCTACCCCCATGAAATCAAGGGGCAGGGCATCTACGTGTACGTGACCCTGGTACAGGGTGAGGAGCCATCGGACGAGCTGAAGAAGGAGCTGGTTCAGTGGGTTCGTAAAGAAATTGGCCCGATTGCGTCTCCGGATGTGATTCAATGGGCGCCTGGACTGCCGAAAACTCGTTCTGGCAAGATTATGCGCAGGATTTTGCGTAAGATTGCTGCTAACGAGCACGATCAGTTGGGTGATACGTCTACCCTGGCTGATCCGGGCGTAGTGGATGATCTGATCAGCAGCCGGGCGTTCCAGTAACGCCGGCGGTTGACAGCCCTAACCTGTGAGGAATCTGTTGAATGACACAAACAATTATCGTCGCTGATGATCACCCGTTGTTTCGGGCTGCATTGAAACAAGCGGTCAATCAGGCGGTGCCGGATGTCGAGACTGTAGAGGTCGACAGCATCAAGTCACTGCAGGCGGCGGTAGAGTCGCACCCGGATGCAGACCTGATCCTGCTGGATCTGAATATGCCGGGTGCCCATGGTTTCTCGGGGCTGGTGTTCATGCGAGGCCAGTATCCGGGGTTGCCGGTGGTGGTTGTGTCTGGCTCCGAAGACTTGCAGGCCATGCGTCGCTCGATTGACTACGGTGCCTCCGGGTTTATTCCCAAGAGTGCACCGCTGCCAACCATTACCCTGGCCATTCAGGCGGTTCTGGAAGGCGATGTCTGGCTGCCTGAGGGCATAGCCGACAAGATTGAGCGGATGCAGTCTGAATCCACCGATTTCTCGGAGCGCCTGGCGTCTTTGACGCCGCAGCAGTTCCGGGTGTTGGGTATGTTGGCTGAGGGGCTTCTGAACAAGCAGATTGCTTATGATCTGGATGTGTCTGAGGCTACCATCAAGGCGCATATCACGGCGGTGTTCCGCAAGCTGGGTGTTCGTAACCGGACTCAGGCGGTGATTGCCATTCAGCAGATGGAGCTTGATCCTTCGGAGCAGTCGCTTTCGGGGGGCTGAGATTCAGCTTTTAGCAGATGTATTGAGAACGGGCGCCTTCGGGCGCCCGTTTTTTTTGGAGTTAGGCGGTAGTCGGGATGGGCTTCTGAAACACGCTGTGAATACTTCCCTGTACGCTCCGCTCCGCCATCCCTGGCTCCGCAGGGTTTCAGAAGCCCATCCCGACTACCGCCCCGTACTCCGAGTGGTTTTCAGCGAACGCTTGTTTTTATTTTTCATGGGTTCTTTGATTTTTCTATTTTCCAGCCATTGTTTAGTTGTCTTTATTGGTATAAATTCGGCGAACACATGTACGCTGTAAATTTATTATTGTCGAAATTCAACTAAGCAAAGGTGAAAAATGAACGCAGCAGTGAAACCGGGAGCGGCGGAGGCCGTGGTGTATGGTAAGCCGGACGAGCGGGAGCTTCGGGACCGGATGAAGAAGGAGCTGCCCGCTGATACGTTCAAGGCCCAGACCTGGCGAGTGATCTGGTTCTTGCCCCTGCAGGCCGTTATCTGGGGTGGGCTGGCGGTGATTCTGATGGCGGGGTTGCCGTGGTATGCCAATCTTGGCCTGGCGTTGCTGGTGGGGCATACCATTGGCTGCCAGGCTTTGTTGGCTCATGAGGTGTTGCACGGGGCATTGGGCATGAGCCGGCGTTGGCAGAATTTTTTTGGCTGGCTGGGGTTTGGTCCGTTGATGGTGCCACCGGAGTTCTGGCGTAAGTGGCACAACGTGGTGCATCACGGTAATACCAACACCGGAGATACAGATCCGGACAGCTTCGGCACGCTGCGCCGTTATAAAACCAATCCCGGGCAGAAGAAGTTTCACAAGCTGGCGCCGGGTTCAGGCACCTGGTACAGCTATCTGTTCCTGACCTATTCGTTCACTTTTCACGCCCAACTGGTGCTGTGGATTCAGGCGAAACACCGAAAGCAGTTCAAGGGCTTTAACCGCAATCTGGCCATTGCTCAGGTGTTCTTGTGTCTGGCGTTGTGGGTTGCTTTGGCGGTTGTCTCAGGCCCGCTGGCGGTGTTCACGGTGCTGATTCCGTTCATGATGGCCAATGCCTTGGGGCAGGGCTATATCCTGACCAATCACTTCCTGCGGCCGCAAACGCCCACGAACAATCCGTTGGATAACTCCATGAGCCTGCGAAGCAACCCGGTTCTCGATCGATTGCATTTCCGGTTCAGTCATCACATCGAACACCATTTCTTCCCGAAAATGGCCCATAACATGGCGCCGCGGGTTCGGAAGTGGTTGGAGGAAAATGAGCCTGAGCGTTACATGGCGATGCCTCATGGCAAGGCGCTGAAAATGCTCTACACCACGCCTCGGGTTTACAAGTCCGCCACGGAGCTGGTGGACCCGAATAATGAGAGTCGAGTGTTTGATTTGCTGCCTTTGCAATCAGAATACTCGGCAGCGAACCGATCCCGTTAACCAACAAAGCAACCAATAAAGGTGTATCTCCGACAGATTCCGGTAGATGGCGAGATCAAGGTATTGATCGCAGGCCAATAATCCTTGAGAGTCCGCATGGCGGGAACTATATTGGCGGTCTGTTCTAAAGGAAAGTCGGAGATGTTCACCCCTCACCAAAGTACCTATTTTGCCCACTGGCTAACCCAATCCGGCAAAATCGAAAACCAGGTCTCCAGGGCCATGGCCTCCGCCCGTGTGGATATGAACCCACACCAGATTGACGCCGCCTGCTTTGCTCTTAAGTCGCCATTGGAGCAAGGGGTGCTGCTGGCTGACGAAGTAGGTCTGGGTAAGACCATAGAGGCCAGCCTGGTGATGGCGCAGAAATGGGCTGAGAACAAGCGTAACATCCTATTGATTGTGCCCGCCTCATTGCGGAAGCAGTGGAGCCAGGAGCTCGGCGATAAGTTTGAGCTGCCATCGGTGATCATTGATGGCAAAGTTGCTGCAAACCTCAAAAAAGAAGGAAAAGTCAATCCGTTCGATCAGGATGAGCAGATAGTTATCTGCTCGTATGAATACGCGGCTCGACAGCGTGACTATGTGCGATTGGTTAGCTGGAACCTTGTTGTCTTTGATGAAGCCCACAAACTTCGGAACCTCTATCAGACTAATGGCAGCAAGAGGGCAAAAGCGCTGGTGGAGGCCACCGAATTCGCTGAAAGCCGGGTACTACTGTCGGCGACACCGATCCAGAATAACCTGCTGGAACTCTATGGCCTGAGCCAGGTCATCGACCCCCATTTTTTCGGGGATGAAAAGTCGTTTCGGGCGCTCTACGTAAACCGGCAGCGCGATGAGAAGGCTCTGGAAGATCTCAAACGTCGCATTCGTCCATTATGCCACCGAACACTCCGGCGCCAGGTTCAGGAAGAGGGCGGTATCAACTTCACCAACCGCTATTCCATCACTCAAGACTTCACACCCTTGCCGGAAGAATGGGTGTTATATCAAAAACTGTCCCAGTATTTGCAACGGCCAGATAACGAGGCGATTAACCCCCGTGCTCGCCATTTGGTGAGCATGGGTTTGCGCAAAATTTTGGCCTCGTCGTCGTTTGCTGTAGCCGACACGCTCAAGGGCATGATTGAACGCCTTGAACAGCAGCAAAGACTCGATGAGGAGGCGCTTTCTGATATCGAAGAAATCGACGATTGGGCAGAGTCTGAAATTCAAGAGGGCGAGGGCAGCAGTGAGGGGACCAGCAACGAGGAGTCAGCCGGGTCTTCAAGCAAGCTGAGCCAGGAAATCGCCCAGCTTAGTGAGTTTCGCGACCTTGCCAAGGGTATTACCAGTAACGCCAAGGGGCAGGCGCTGCTCGCAGTGCTGGAAAAAGCCCTTACCATGACAGAGAGCCTTGGTGGGCAACGTAAAGCGGTGGTGTTTACCGAGTCTTGCAGAACTCAGCAATACCTTCAGGAGCTTTTGGAATCCGGCGGATACGCTGGCAGGACGGTATTGCTGAATGGGTCCAATAACGACCCTCGCTCCAAAGAAATCTATCAGGCGTGGCTGGAAGAGCATAAAGGGTCAGCTCGTATTAGTGGCTCGAAAGCGGCCGATATGAAAGCAGCGCTGGTGGATCAATTTCGCAGCAACAAAGCCGACATTCTCATTTCCACCGAAGCCGGCGGTGAAGGTATCAACCTTCAGTTCTGTTCCGTATTGGTCAATTATGATCTCCCATGGAATCCTCAGAAGGTAGAGCAGCGCATCGGTAGAGTTCATCGTTATGGCCAGAAGAACGACGTGGTGGTGGTTAACTTCGTAAACCGCAAAAACCCGGCCGATCGTCGCGTATTTCAGCTCCTTGATCAAAAGCTCAAATTGTTTGAGGGTGTATTTGGTGCCTCCGATGAGGTGCTCGGAGCGATTGAAGGTAGTATTGATATTGAGCGCCGCATTTATGAGATCTATCAGAAGTGCCGTACCGATCAGGAAATTGAGTACCAGTTCGATCAGTTGCAACAGTCTCTAGAGGAGACGTTGGTTGCGAGAGAGACGGCTGCCCGTGAGGCCTTACTGAATAACTTTGATCGCGATGTGGTATCAGCCCTCAAAACCCGCCGTGACCAAAGCAAGGATTTCTTGCAGGAATACGAACAAGTGTTAATGGATCTGGCTCGAGCTGAATTGCCTGAAGCCCGATTTAACACCAACCACTTCTACCTTAATGATCAGCGTTATGACTTGAGCTGGCCGCTGGCTGAGCAGAACGACTCCGAGTTTTTCCGTTTACAGGCTACCGAGCATTATCTGGCCTGGGACCTGGTGCGCAGGGCCAAGGCCCGTAACCCGGCGCCAGCACATTTGGTGTTTCATTATAATCAGCTTCAAGGACAGTACGCGGCTCTTAAAGATTATATTGGCCAGTCGGGTACGCTCAGCGCTTTTGAAATACGGTTCACCTACAACAAGGGGCGAACCCAGAACACGCGTCTGGTGGTACTTGCACAAACGAACGACGGCCGCAGACTGACACTTGAGAATGCAGACCACTTGATGTCAATACCCGCTCTTGAACAGCCGCTCAGTGACCCCGTTCCGGAACGGCTCTTCGCCGAGTGGCAGACGCAGGTGGTGGAAGAAACCGAAGCCGAAACAGAAGCGGAGTTGGATCAGTACCTGGAGCAGGAATCCGAGAAGCTTGAGCGCTGGGCGCAGGATCGCCGGAAAGCGCTCATGACCACCGTGGATGAGCTTGATGAGCAAATACGAGCCTATAAAAAAGACGCAAGACAACTGGCTTCGACAGCGGAAAAAATACAGGCTAAGAAAGAGCTTCGTAAATTGGAGCGCAAGCGGGACGATGCTCTGGCAGAATACCACCAATCCAAGAAAGCCATTGAGCAAGAGGAAGACCGCCTGTTGGACGAAGTGAGCGAAAAACTGGAATTGACCCGCGAGATCAAAGAGCTGTTTACCGCCCGCTGGACGCTCACCCACTGACGCTAATCCGATAAATAGAAGCCAGGGACCATCATGGACAGAGAAAAGCTGGTTAAAGATCTGCTGTACCAGATTCGCCTCGGGGAAGACTCCGGCTACGAGTTCAAACGCGTTGAAATACGCGGCAACAAGATCAAAGGCCCAGGCCAAAAAGACCTTGCCGACGAAATGGCCGCTTTCGCCAACCAGAAAGGCGGCTACCTGATTCTGGGCGTAGACGACAAAACCCGGCAAATCACCGGCATTCCGGCCGATATGCTTGAGGCGGTACAGAAGCGGGTGAAAGACGCCGCCATCGACAACGTGGAGCCACCGTTGCCCATTGCTACCCGCTTGCTGGAACTGCCCGACGAACACGGCGATATGAAAAACATACTGCATGTGGACATTGAAAAAAGCCTGTTCGTGCACAGCAGCAATGGCCGTTATTTCCACCGGGTGGCTGAATCCAAACAACCCATGAAGCAGGAGTACCTGGCCCGGCTGATGATGCAACGAAGCCAGTCTCGGCTGATCTGGCTGGACGAACGCCCGGTGCCTGGCACCCGTTATGAAGATCTGGATCCGAGCCTGTACCGCAAGTTCCTGCGTGAGGAAGGCCAGCCCGAACGCACTCAGCTCCGCAAACTTCGCATGCTGGTGGACGACGATGAAGGCAATGAAAAGCTGAGCGTTTCTGGGGTCTTGCTTGGTACCCCAAGCCCGGTCAACTGGCTGCCAAACGCCTATATTCAGGCCGTTTGTTACGCCGGCGACGACCGCGATGCAGACCAGCAAACCGATGCCATGGATTTCACCGGCCCTTTGGATCAGCAAATCAGCGGCGCTCTGGCATTCGTTGAAAAAAATCAGCGCGTGGCCGCCCGTAAACTGCTAGGCCGGGAAGACATTCCCCAGTACAGCTTGACTGCGATCTTCGAAGCATTGGTCAACGCCGTCGCCCATCGGGATTACGACATTTACGGCGCCCATATCCGCCTGCATATGTTTGCCGACCGGCTGGTAATCTGTTCACCCGGCGCTCTGGTCAACACCATGGAAGTGGATGAGCTGATGGCCCGGCAGGCCTCCCGCAACCAGTTAATCACCAGCTTGCTTGCCCGTTGCCCCTACGAACACGCTACCATCAACCGGTCCCGGATGATGGACAAGCGAGGAGAGGGGGTACCGGTTATCCTCAACGAGTCTGAAAAGTTGTCTGGTAAGCGACCGGAATACAAGATGGTAGGAGAGGAACTTCAGCTCACGATTTATGCGGCGAAGAAGGAGCCTTACCGCCCATGACGCTGGATGATCGCGCCACCAGGCTGTCAAAACTGGAACTGATCCGATTGCTCAATGCCGTTTACGGCGTTGAGAGCCATGTCGATGACATCATTGACCGGTACCTGGCGGCCGGGGAGGGCCCGGGTGACGAAAGCGTGGCCCTGGTGGAAACACTTTCCGCCCAGTTGAAGCAGATCGCGGACGAAGATGAATTCTATGGTTACCCGGGTAGCTATGATTTCAGTGAGCGCTTGTCTTCCGTTCTGTCTGCTATTGACAATTTATTGCGCCCACAAGATCCCCAGGCCGCACTGAGCCTGACTGAAACGTTTCTGGAGCTGGCGGACGAAGCCTTTCAGCGCGTGGATGATTCCGATGGCTATGTGGGCGGTATTTTCAAAGACGCCACCAACCAGTGGCTGGCCATTGCAGCCGAGTTGCGCCAACGGAAACCCGATGCCGAAAACTGGCCGGAAAAGGTGCTGACGTTTTTTGATAATAACGACTACGGCGTTCTGGATGACATCATCACCAATAGCGCCGCGTTACTGACAAAACACGAACTGAACCAACTGGCCGCACACTTTGAGGCCGAGGCGAAGGCTGCTTTGGCGTCTCCCCGGGAACCCGGTCGCTATAATTTTGAAGCAGCCCATGCCTGCATCGGCATCAAATCCGTGGCGGAAGCTCTGCAAGACATGGCCCTGTATGAACAGGCTACGTTGCTCACCAGTCCGGTGCCCAATACCCTGCAACTGGCCAGCATTATTGACTTCGCGCTGGCAATCGGCGAGTTGGATAGGGCAGGCTACTGGCTTGAGCAGCCCCAGTGGCAAGACGATCAGTGCCGTTATCGATCCCTGCGTTACCTCTGGCTCAAGCGCAAAGGAGACACCGACCTGCTCAAAACGGAACTTTGGGAGGATTTCACTCAGCGCCCCCACAGATACACTCTGGAGCCACTGTGGCAGATGGTCAGCGATCCAGAGAAGCAGCAACTCCGGCAGCAGGTGGAGAACCTTGCAAGAGATGCCGTCGGCCCCGAAGATTGGGTCAATATGTTATTACTCGTGGGCAGCGTAAACAGGGCAGAGATAGTCTTGCTTGAGCAGCCGGACCAATTTGCCTCTGTGCATTACGGTACCCTGCTCAGCTGGGTTGAGATCTTCGCGGAAGAGCACAAACCTCTGGCGCAAGTGATGTGTTATCGTGCGCTGCTGAATGACTTACTGGATCGGGGGTACACCCGTGCCTACCGTCACGGTGCCCGTTACTTTCATAAACTGTTAGCGCTGGATAAAGTTCTCGAAGATTACCGTGGACTGGAGGATGCGCAGGCCTTTATCTGCGGCTTACAAACCCGACACTGGCGCAAACGCTCTTTCTGGAATCTGGCGGATTACCCCAACAAACCGCCGAAAGACTAACACCAGCAAAGCCGCCGCAGGAATTCTGTTTTCGTATTGACCAAGGACAACGCAGTACCATGACCAACCCAGACACTTCGATGAACGGCCAGTCCCTGGACATTGCCGAGCAGCGCAGAAAAGAGCTCGAACAACTGTTCCCGGCCATCTTCACTGAAACCCGCAACGATCAGGGTGAGTTGAAGGTGACCATTGATCTGGAGCGCCTGAAAGCCGAGCTGGGTGAGTTCACGGATATCTACGATAGCCGTCGCGAACGTTACGGCATGGACTGGCCCGGCAAGCGGGACTGCCTGCGGCTGATCCAGCAGCCCTCCACCGCCACCCTCAAACCCTGCCGGGAAGAATCGGTGGATTTTGACACCACCGAAAACCTGTTCATCGAGGGCGATAACCTGGAAGTGCTCAAGCTGCTGCAGAAGAGCTACTACGGCAAGGTCAAGATGATCTACATCGACCCGCCCTACAACACCGGCAAGGAATTCATCTACCCGGACAATTTCAGCGAAAGCCTGGACACCTATCTGCAGTACGCCGGCCTGAAAGACAGCGAAGGCCGCACCTTCTCCACGAACACTGCCAACGAAGGCCGCTTCCACACCAAGTGGCTGAACATGATGTACCCGCGCCTGTACCTGGCCCGCAACCTGCTGCGGGAAGACGGAGTCATCTTTATTTCCATCGACGACAATGAGGTGGAAAACCTGCGGCGGATGTGTGATGAGATTTTTGGAGAAGAGAATTTTATTGCCTCTTTGATCTGGGAAAAGGGTCGGAAAAACGATGCGAAGCTTTTCTCAGTTGGACATGAGTACGTTTTAGTTTTCGCGAGGTCGCTGTCTTTTTTGAGAGAAAAAGAAGTTATTTGGCGTGAGGAAAAGCCGGGAGCGAAGGAGATTTGGGATGAGTATATTGCGATTAAAGGACAGGTCTCGGAGATTCCTGAAATTGAGGAGAGACTGAAAGATTGGTTCAACGGTCTGCCGCAATCACATCCATCTAAGAAGCTACAACGGTATAGACGAGTCGACCAGAATGGTCCTTGGCGTGATGATAATATTTCTTGGCCCGGTGGTGATGGGCCAGATTATGATGTGGTACACCCGAGAACAGGAAAGCCTTGTAAAGTTCCAGAGCGTGGATGGGTATATTCAACCCCAGAAAAAATGCAGGAAATGATCCGCCTGGGAGTAGTTGAATTTAGGGATGATCATACGCAACCTCCGATTAGAAAATCCCATCTTCGGCCGATAAAAGGTGTGGACGAGAACAGTGACGAATTGGCAGAAAATACAGACGATGATGGCTTAGCGGTTAAAGTTCGGGGTAGCTATTTCTATAAGCAGAGCCAAGTCTCAGTGAAGTACCTAAGGTCCTTGATGGGAGCCAAAGTTTTTGACAATCCAAAAGATCACGTCGAGCTTAAGAAGTTAATAAAGTATTGTTGTGGTAATGAGGGCATTGTACTAGATTTTTTCTCCGGTTCAGGAAGCACTGGTGAAGCAGTCTTTGACATTTGTTGTGAGGATGGTGCTGGACTGCGATTCATTCTGGTTCAACTTCCTGAGCCAAATAGAGAAAACGATAAAACTGGTAGCATAGCTCTCAAGCATGGCTACAAAACAATTGCTGATATCTCAAAAGAGAGACTCCGGCGCGCGGGAGACAAGATCCGGAAAGAGAGAGGTAGTGAACTTAATTTTGAGGGGAGGCTGCTCTGCGATCTCGGCTTCAAAGTCCTAAAACTCAACCAAAGCAATTTCAAACTCTGGCAAGCCCCCGCCAAAGATGTCTCCGACGAAGAGCTCCTTGAACAGATGGAGCTGAACGTCGACCACATCGACCCCAACGCCAGCCAGGAAGACCTGCTATACGAACTGCTGATCAAGGCCGGCGTGATGCCCACGGAAAAAGTGGAGCAGGTCGAACTGGCCGATCACATCCTGTTTTCCGTCGCCGAAGGCTCCCTGCTGGTGCATCTGGAAGACGACATCGACCAGGCCCTGATCGACGCCGTGCTGGCCAAAGCCCCCGGCCAGTTTATCTGCCTGGACAAAGCCTTCCACGGCAACGACCAGCTCAAGACCAACGCCGTGAAAACCTTCGAGGCCTTTAACCAGGGCAAGGAAAAAATCGACCAGATCGATTTCAAAACGGTGTAAGGGGTGTTGGCATGAAACTGAAGTTCAACCCCAATCTGGATTACCAGCAGGACGCCATAGAATCCACTCTGTCTGTGTTCGAGGGCTTGTCCACCTCTGGTGAGTCCTATCGCAAGCTGGGCATCGCCAACACCCTGACACTGGACCCGGACAAGCTGCTGGATAACCTGCACCGGGTGCAGGAACAAAACTTTATCGAGAAATCTCCGCACCTGTTCGAGCCCGGAGACGACTATCCGTTCCCCAATTTCTCGGTGGAGATGGAAACCGGCACCGGTAAAACCTACGTCTACCTGCGCAGCATCTTTGAACTGCACAAACGCTTGGGGCTGCGCAAATTCATCATTGTGGTGCCCTCGGTGGCCATCCGCGAGGGCGTGCTCTCGTCCCTGGCCATGATGAAGGGGCATTTCCGCAGCCTGTACAACAAGGCGCCTTTCGATCACTACGTCTACAGCGCTAAGGATCTTTCCAAGGTGCGCCAGTTTGCCACCGCCAACACCTTGCAGATCATGGTGATTAACATCCAGGCGTTTCAGCGGGACGCAGGGGATGTGGACAGCTACGACAGCCTTACCCCGGAAGAAATCAAGAAGCTGTCGGTGATTCACCGGGAGCAGGACCGGATGTCCGGCGTGAAACCGATCGAGTTTATTCAGGACGTGCGGCCGGTGCTGATCATCGATGAGCCACAATCCGTAGACAATACCCCCAAGGCTCGCCGGGCGGTGAACCACCTTAAGCCATTGTTCGCCCTGCGCTATTCCGCCACTCACCGCAACCCCTACAACGTGGTGTATCAGTTAGGGCCGGTTAAGGCGTATGACATGAAGCTGGTAAAGCAGATCTCTGTGGCGTCTATTCAGTCCCAGAGCAATGTAAACCAGACGTACCTGAAACTGAGCAAGATTGGCTACAGCGGAAAAGCCAAAACACCGTCGGCTTCGGTGATCATTTTTGAGGACACGCCCAACGGCACCCGGGAAAAGACCGTCAAGCTCAAGCAGGGAACGGATCTGTCAGACCATTCCAACCGCCTTGGGTATCAGGGCTATGTGGTGGATGAGATATACGCGGAGCCGGGTGCGGAATTCGTTCGCTTTGCCAACAACATCATTCTGGAGCCAGAACAGGAGAAAGGCGGCATCCACGACGATGTGTTGAAAGCGCAGATCCGCCAGACGGTGGAGGAGCACTTCAAGAAAGAGCGCAACCTGCAAAAACAGGGCCTGGATGTGAAGGTGCTGTCGCTGTTCTTCATCGACAAGGTGGCCAATTACCGCTACTACGATGAAAACGGCCATGTTCAGAAGGGCAAGCTGGCCCGTTGGTTTGAAGAAGCCTACAGCGAACTGGCCGCAAGCTCGCTGTTTAGCGACCTGCCAAAGAGGAATGTGGAGCAGGTGCACAATGGTTACTTTGCCGAAGTGAAAAAGCGCGGCAAAGTGGTGGAGCTGAAGGACACCAGTGGCACTACCGCCAGTGACGCCGAAGTCTACGAGCTGATTATGAAGGACAAGGAGCGCCTGTTGGACGAATCCGAACCGCTGCGCTTCATCTTCAGTCACTCAGCCCTGAAAGAAGGGTGGGACAACCCGAATGTGTTTCAGATTTGCACACTGCGGGAGTTCGGCAGCGAAAAGGAGCGCCGACAGACCCTTGGCCGTGGTCTGCGCCTGTCCGTAGACGCCAACGGTGACCGGGTTTTTGACCCGCAGGTGAACCGACTGACGGTGGTGGCCAGCGAGTCCTTTGAGGAATACGCCAAGAATCTGCAAACCGAAATGGAGAAAGACATCGGCGGCGGCTTCAAGTTTGGCCGGGTGCCTGTTATCGCCTTTGCGCCGCTGGCGATCAACGACACCCAAACTCTGGGCCAGGAAAAATCCCGCCATCTGTGGCAAGCGCTCAAAGCGGAAGGCTATCTGGACGCCAAGGGCGACCTCACCGCCCGTTTCCAGCCGGACGACATGTACTTCCAGCTGCAAGTGCCGCCGGAATACCAGCCGCTGGAAAACGAAATCATCGACCGCCTGCGCAGCTTTATGTTTGCAGGCCGGGTTCAGGATGCACGCAAGCGAACAGCCGTTACCTACAACAAAAGGGTGGAGCTGAACCCCGATTTCAAGGCGTTGTGGGACAAAATCAGCCAGAAAACCCGGTACTCTATTCGCTTTGATACCCAGCAACTGATTGATCTGGCCAGCCACAAACTCCAGAACATGCCCGTGGTCAAGCCGGTGACGCTCACCATTGACCATACCCAGGCCAAACTGACCGATGCCGGATTCGGCAGTGACCGGCAAATCTCCACCACCAAGGAGCGCTATGTCAGCTCCCATGAAGTCTTGCCGGACCTGATTGGCGCCTTGCAGGAGCGCACACACCTGACCAGAGGAACCTTGCTGACCATCATTCGGGGGTGCCGTCGCCTGGGTGAGTTCAAGGCAAACCCGCAGGGTTTCATCACCGAAACAGCGCGGCAAATTCAGAAAGCACTGGATGAACTGTTGGTGGATGGCATTCGCTACGAGAAATTGGCCGGCGAGCACTTCAAGATGGAGCTGTTCGATGAGCCAGAGCTGGAGGCGTATCTGGACCGCTCCTATCAGGTGCAACATGGCAATCAGGGCGATCAGGTTCAGACACCCTACGATTACATCGAGTGCGATTCGCATATCGAGAGGATGACGGCACAGGCGCTTGACGGCGCGGAGAACGTGAAGTTTTACTGCAAGCTACCCCGCTGGTTCACCATTCCCACGCCGGTCGGCGACTACAACCCGGACTGGGCGGTCGTGCTCGAGGAAGATCGCAAGGTTTACCTGATTCGTGAGACCAAAACCACCCACGATAGCGACAAGCGCCGGCTGGAGGAGAATCTGAAGATTCTGTGTGGCGAAGCGCATTTCGAGGCACTGGGGGGTGTGGACTACAAAGTGGCGGCTTCGGTGGCGGAGGTGACCGCTGTGTAATGCCGGAGCCTCATGCGGAACGCTTAATACGTTTGCACAGGCTCCTTTACTCAATCTGACTGTTGTTCATACACCCTGTGCAGCCAAGTGGAATCGGTGCGCCATTCGGTAGGCTGCCGTCCCAATGCACATTGCGTAATGGTCCTTATTTTCGGCGATTGTTTTCAGAAACTTTTTCCTTGCTTCTTTGGCCATCCACCTAAAAGCGTTCCTTGCTGGACCCAAGGGTTCGGGTACGTAGCGCATGGCCTCAGTGCAGCCGCCGGATTCCTGAATTAACTCGTAGGTCAGATTAAATAGCGGCTCATTTGGGAACCAACTTGCAGCTTGTTGGCCAAATATCGTAACCAGAAATTGTTGCAGATGGTCCCTTTCATAAATATCCATACTCATCTCTCCCTGATGTTTCTGATCAGTTCCTTATACTGTTTTTCGGTTCCCGCGATAGTCATCTGATGGATAGCAACGCGATCAAAGATATAGAGGTAACCTTCCTCATTTTGTTGGTTGTAAGTTCCCAAAATCTTGGCATTGCCAACGGTCTCTTCGACTACTTGACCCTCCGGTAGACCGAACTGGCGAGCCTGCTCTTCCGCAAGCACTTGAAGCCATTTAGGTAGAGAGTCACGCCGGGCAGGAAGGAAGATTGAATGGAGATACACTTCCTCTATGCCCGAGAGGTTGATCTTGGGATAGATCGCGGTTGAGTCTACGACTCGGTGTGACAGAGACCAGTCATCGTATTTGAGGATGAGCGTGGTGCTGCTGTGGGATATTAGCTTCGGCTCGGCGTAGTCCAGGGCCAAATCTTGAGACAAGACTAGCTCCCCGGATTGGGCCTGAAAAGCAGTTAATAGTATGGATAGCAACAGTAACCGTGTTGCCGCCATAAAACCTCCTTGTTTTAATCCAGTCGTAATTCGACGTCTGGAATTTTTGCTGGCCGGTTGGCACATGTCAATCCGAATGTCGTTAGCAATCGCCCAATGCGAAGTGGGTCTCACGGTTAGCGGAGTGGGAAACTTGAAAGTCTAACTGCCGGCGTACCCAAGCTCCTTGTTAACAAGGTTGAACAGCTCGCCACCCTTGTGCCAGCGGTCAAAGTTCTCCAGGAACTGGTCCGTCAGCGCCCGCTTCCAGCCGATGAAATCGCCCGCCATATGCGCCGTCATGATCACATTCTCCCGCTCCCAAAGCGGATGATCTTCCGGTAACGGCTCCTCCTCGAACACATCCAGGGCCGCGCCGGCAATTTCGCCGTCGTCCAGCGCCTGGATCAGATCATCCGTCTTCACAATGGGCCCGCGGCCAATATTGATCAGCCTGGCCGACTTCTTCATCGCCGCAAACGCCTTGCTGTCGAACAGTCCCTCGGTTTGCGGTGTCAGTGGTGCGGCAATCACCACAAAGTCCGCATGGCTCAACTGGTCATACAATTCATCGTTGCCGTGCACCGCTACAAAGTCCGGGTCTTTCTGCCGGGGCGTGCGGGCAATGCCATGGGCATGCATGCCTGCGGCGTTAACCAGTCGGCCGATCTGACGGCCGATGGAGCCGGCGCCCACTACCAGCACCTGCTTGCCTTCGGCCCGCTCTGTGTCCCGATGCTTCCACTCGTGCTTCAGTTGTAAGCGGATGGACCGGGGGAAATCCTTGGCGAACATCAGAATGCTGCACAGCACATATTCCGCAATGGTCCGGTCGAAGATGCCCCGGGCATTGGTCACGGTAACGTCGCCTTTGATCAGTGCCGGGAACATGAGTGCATCGACACCGGCGCTGGTGGCGTGAATCCATTTCAACCGGTCTGCGGTTGGCCAGGCGGCTTCCAGAGCTTCAGTCCGGAAATCGGTCACCATCATGACATCGGTGCCGGGCAGGGTGTCCCGGAGTGTCTGTTCATCGCAGGCGAAGCGAACTTCCGCCCTGGCCTGAACGGCTTCTATGCCGGGAGGCGGTGCCTCGCCAGGCGCTGTCAGAACAGTGACAACCGGTTTGTTGGACGCTGTCATTTCACCTCCGCAGGAATCGCAACGATTGGTTTTAGTCCATCGTTGTAGTCTGGTAGGCGAGTGGGTGTGGGTCAACCTGGCTTGACGGATCCATTGCCTCGGCGGGTTTGTTCAGTCTTTAGTCCCACTGGCCTTGTACCGCTGATTTTTACTGACTAACCTGCAGGGGTAGGTCTTTATTTACCCTGTTATCGGGAGGTGCGTATGGCGGAATCCGCGAACAAGGATGCCGGCGAGACCAAGCCGCGGAAAGTGAAGTACCGCAAGACCAAGGCCAGCTGGAACCCGGCCATGCAGGCCATTCCTGTTTCGGGGATTCGCCGGCTGGTGAATATGGCATCCACCATGAAGGATGTGATTCACCTGTCGATAGGGCAGCCAGACCTGCCAACACCAAAGCATATTATTGATGCCTATATTGACGCGCTGAACGCCGGCCAAACTGGCTACACCATGGATGCCGGCCTGCCGGAACTGCTGGTGGCGCTACGGGATTACTATGGCAAGCGCTACAACCGCAAGCTCACCCGCGACAATATTCTGGTAACAAGCGGTGCCACCGAGGCCATGTACCTGGCCATTTCGGCGACCTCGGCGCCCGGTCGTCAGTTTATCGTGACGGACCCGTCGTTCCTGCTCTACGCACCCCTTATCCGGATGACCGGCGGTGAGGTGAAGTTTGTGCCCACCCGTGCTGAGAACAACCACCAGCTGGACCCGGATGATGTGATCCGGGCCATGGGGGCACGAACATTCGCTCTTATCCTGAATAACCCCAACAATCCGACCGGAGCGGTGTATCCCCGCAGTACCGTCGAGACGATTCTCGAGGAGTGCGCCTATCGCGGGATTCAGGTATACGCAGATGAGGTCTATGACCACCTGATCTTTGATGATGATGACTTTGCCAGCGTCCTGAACTGTTCTATGGACCTGGACAACATCATGTGCATCAGCAGCTTCTCCAAGACCTACAGCATGGCGGGTTTGCGGGTTGGTTGGGTCATCTCCAGCCAGGCGGCAATCAAGTCGCTACGGCGCTACCATATGTTTACCACCTCGGTGGCCAATACACCGTCGCAGTTTGCCGGCGTGGCTGCCCTGACGGCAGACCAGCAGTGCGTCCGCGACATGGTCGATATCTATCGCGAGCGTCGGGACAAGATTGTGGAGCTGATCGACCAGACTCCCTATCTGACCGGCTACAAGCCCGGCGGCGCATTCTTCGCTTTTCCGGATTTGCCGCCCCATGTGGATGGTTCTGATCTTGCGCTCCGGATGCTGAAGGAAACCGGGGTATGTGTGGTGCCGGGTGACGCCTTTGGTGAGCACTGCACCAATGCCCTGCGCTTCAGTTTCTCGACGACCTGTGAGCGGATGGAAGAGGCGTTCGACCGGATCATCCCCTGGATGGCCAAGCAGCAGTTCTGAGTTCGCATGTCTGCGCTTGATTCAGTGCTCGTTCAATGCCCTTACTGCTGGGAGACGCTGGAAATCAGCGTCGACCCCTCGGTGGCTGAACAGGAGTATGTCGAGGATTGCCAGGTGTGCTGTCAGCCCATCGTGCTGACCGTAACGTTTGATGAACGGCTGACCCCAACCGTGCAGGCCCGTGCTGAGAACGACTGACTCCCTCACCAATCGTTAATCAACACGGCTTGCGTGGAAGGCATGCCTGCCGCAGGATAGGGGGCTCGGTTTCAGAGGAAGAAAAATGAAAACATTCATGCAGGTTCGGGCCTGGTTCCCGGTTCTGGTGCTGGCAGTACTGGCCAGTGGTTGTGCGAGCATTTCACCTTATGCCATCTCCGAGGGCGAGATTGAGCGGCATCTCAAGCGGGCCGTGGCCGACTATGATCGGCAGCATTTGCAGAGTGGATCGCCGCTCAGCCTGAGTCTTAGTGATGCAGATATTACCCTGGGGCCGGATGGTCGCGATGTCGCGGTGATTGATCTTCGGGGGCAGGTGGCTTTGAACGCACTGATGGCCAAGCTGCCGGTGGACCTGGCGCTCAAGGTTGAAGGTGCACCAGTGTATGACAGTCAGGAAAAAGCGGTGTACATCCGCCGGCTCCAGCTTCTGGAGAGCTCCATTGATTCACCCTTTTTCAAGGGCGACCTGGCGCCGGTCACGGACAACGTGATGCGGGTGGTGGCCCAGATGCTGGAAACCATGCCGGTGTATCGCCTCAATGAGGAAGACTTTGCCCAGCGGATGCTGGGCATTGTGCCCGTGGATATCCGTGTTGCCCCCGGGCGCCTGGAGTTTGTCACCGCCGACAGATAATACCGCCGTGGTTCCAGGATAGGCTCTGTGAGAAAGGCCGGATGATGGATATCATCCGGCCTTTTTCGTTTCATGAAATGGGGCTCAGGCGGTGGCTTTCAGGGCCTCCTCGAAGATGCCGGTCGCTTCATCAATCTGGTTCTGGGTGACGATCAGTGGCGGCAGCCATCGGACGATTTCCTGGTAAGGCCCGCAGCGAAGCATCAGTAATCCCCGGTTTTCGCATTCCTTGAGGATCTTGCCGGCCCGTTCGCCATCGGGGCAGTCGCCCCGGCGCATTTCAACTCCGACCATCAGGCCTTTGCCCCGGACATCGGCCATCTCCGGATAATCCTTTTTCAGGGCATGCAAATTGTCCCACAGGCGTTTACCCATGCGGTCTGCGTTTTCCACGAGGCCCTCTTCGCGAATGACGTCGATGGTAGCAATAGCTGCCGCCGCAGCCACGGCGTTGCCTCCGTAGGTGCCACCCTGTGAACCGGGCCAGCCTTTGGACATGGTTTCCTCGGAAGCCGCCAGGGCAGAGATCGGGAAGCCGCTGGCCAGGCCTTTGGCGATCATGATGGCATCCGGGGTTACGCCAAAGTGTTCATGGGCCCAGAACTTCCCGCTGCGGCCGAAGCCGGCCTGCACTTCATCGAACACCAGCATGATGCCGTGTTTGTCGCAGCGTTCCCGAAGGCCCTTCAGGAAGCGGGCGTTGGCGGGTACGTAGCCGCCTTCACCCTGAACCGGCTCAATCAGCATGGCGGCGGTTTCCTTGGGGGCCGAATAAGTTACGAAGATTCTGTCCAGCTCCCGCAGGCAGAAGTCGGTGGCTTCGTCCAGGCTCCAGCCATAGTGAAAAGCGTGTGGAAAGGGGGCAACCACAACGCCACCCATCATCGGGCTGACACCGGCCCGCAGGGCAACGCTGGAGGTGGTCATGGACAATGACCCCATGGTGCGGCCGTGGAAGCCGCCATGGAATACAATCACGTTGGGGCGTCCGGTGGCCTGGCGAACCAGGCGAACCGCGCCCTCGGCCACCTCGGTGCCGGAGTTGGAGAAGAAAAAGGCATTCAGAGGGTCTGGTGTCAGCTCTCCGAGTTTTTCCGCCAGTTCCGGCAGCCTGGGGTTCATTACCGTGGTGGCCTGGGCGTGAATCATGGTAGCCACCTGTTTTTGGGCTGCGGCCACCACTTTCGGGTGGCAGTGGCCGGTGCTGGTGACACCGATGCCGGAGGTGAAATCCAGATACCGACGGCCCTCGGGGTCAATAATATAGGCGCCTTCGCCTTTGGCGGCAGTAATGCCGGTAGCCTGCTTGAGCAGGGGAGACAGTTTGCCTTTATGGTCGGTCATGGGCACCTCCCGAAGTGAATGAAATACCTCTTTAGCAGACTAGTCAGGCCTGCAGGCGTTTACAAATGGCATCGCCAATCTGGCTGGTCGCCCGTTGCTGGTTACCCTGTTCGGCAAGGTCAGCGGCTACTGCGTCGAACAGCTCCTTCCCGGCCTGTGCCAGTTTGGGGTCTTTGCGGCCAAGCCAATCGAGCATACGCGCCGTGGTAAACAGCATGGCGGTGGGGTCTGCAATACCCTGGCCGGCAATATCCGGTGCACTGCCATGGGTGGGCTCGAACATGGACGGCATATTCGGGTCGGTCGGGTTGAGGTTGCAGGAGGGAGCAACGCCCATGCCGCCAGACAGGACGGCTGCCAGGTCGGTCAGGATATCGCCCTGCAGGTTGCTGGCCACCACCACATCAAAGGCCCAGGGGCACTGAACAAACTTCATGCAGGCGGCATCTACGAGTTCGTGGTGGGTGGCCACGTCGGGAAAGTCGTGGCTGACTTCCTCAAAGACTTCGGTGTACATGTCACCCCAGTAACGCAAGGCATTGCGCTTGGTCACCAGGCAAACCTGGCTTTCACAGCTTCGGCCATCCAGTGTGCGGAAGGCGCGGGTACGGCCTTCCTGCACCCGCTCACCGGCACGCTTGCGGGCCTGCTCAAAGCCGTAACGGATGATTCGTTCGGTGGCCCGGCGGGTAAAAACCTCCATCTGAGTGGCCACTTCGTCTGGCTTGCCCTGACGCAGTCGCCCGCCCTGACTGACGTACTCGCCTTCACTGTTCTCGCGGATCACCAGCATATCGATGTCCTTGGCGCGATCATCTTTCAGGTACTGCCTGGCGCCCGGTAAGAGTCGCGCAGGGCGTTCACACACCCACTGGTCGAAACCTTTACGCATGTCCAGCAGGGGAGCCAGTGAAATGCTGTCTGGCAGGAGGTACCGGTTGGTGTCGTCCATAGGGCCGGGATCGCCCAGGGCGCCCAGCAGGATGGCGTCATAGGCCTTTAACTGGGCAAGCGCGTCTGCCGGCCAGGATTCGCCGTATTCTTCGTGCCAGGCATGTGATGGCCAGGGGAACCGGGTCCATTCCAGTGCCAGGTTGTGCTTCGCGCGCAGGGTCTCCAGACAGCGGACAGCTTCGGCGACAACTTCCGGACCGATGCCGTCTCCGGGGGTAACTGCGATGCGAGTGGTCTGGGCCATTCCCGAGCCTCCTAACGTGCGGTGTTTGCGGGTTTTGAACAACAACCCCAGTGTAGTCCTCGGGCTGGCAGATGCCAGTGGTGGTGGCTTTAATTAATTGACGAAGTTTTACGACCTGTCGGTTGATAGCTATAGTGGAAACTAATTGATTCTTTTAAGCTTCCAGCGACATGTATCTGTTTTTGTTCCGGAGCCCGTGTGAATAAACCCGAAGTGCTATTTGATGAGTCACATTGTGAGCAGTGTGCCTGTGGGAGCGGTCTGGATTTTGCGTTCAGTTTTGCCTTCCAGCCCATTGTGGATGCGGACAACAAAACAGTGTTTGCCTATGAGGCGCTGGTGCGCGGCCCCGAAGGAGAGGGCGCCATGTCGGTGCTGTCCAGGGTAAATGAAAACAACCGTTATGCGTTTGACCAGATTTGCCGGGTCAAAGCGGTCAAGCTGGCAGCCAAGCTCGACATGCAGCCGCTTCTCAGCATCAACTTCATGCCGAACGCGGTGTACAAGGCTGAATATTGCATCCGGACCACTCTGGCGGCGGCGAAAACCTACAACTTTGATACCCGGAAAATCATCTTCGAGATGATTGAAAACGAGGATCTCAGTTCCGTAGAGCATCTGTCCTCCATCATCGAGGCGTACCAATCGATGGGGTTCAGCACTGCGATTGACGATTTCGGGGCCGGTTACTCCCGCTACAACATCATGATGCTGAGCCCGCCGGATCTCCTGAAGCTGGATATGGCGCTGGTGCGGAATATTCATGACGATTCCAATAAACAGGCGGTTGTGCTTGGAATCATCACCATGATGCGCCATCTTGGTGGTCGGATTATCGCGGAAGGCGTAGAAACCAAAGAGGAATACTTCTGGCTGCGCTCCCAGGGAATTGCGCTCTATCAGGGCTACCTGTTCGCCAAGCCGGGGTTTGAGTGCCTGCCGGAGCCCGTGTTCCCGGACTGACCACCTAAATGTAAAGGATAACTCTGTGCTGTACCGGATTATTACGCTTGTTGGCGGCCTGGTGTTTGTGGTTGCCCTGTTTGCCCTGCTGTGGTTCTTCTGTAAGAAGTTTTTAGAGCACCATGGTGTGAAAGAGCAGAGTTCGGACAGGGCTATGGTTCTGGCTACGTGGACCTTTGCGGGCATCGCAGTTGGCCTGGTGTTTGCCGTTTTGGGCTCGTTTGTGCTCGGTCCCTGGGCTTTCTACCGCACTCTGCGGGGACACGACGTGCCGGTGTCAGACGCCGCCGCAATCTGGTGGGGTTTTGGAATTGTAGTGCTTTCCCTGGGCATTACCGCTGCCGGTTTCTTTGGCTTCCTTGCCCTGGTAGGCGCCTACTGATGTTGTGGCAGGCCGCGTAGCAGGTCCCGAAACCACACCAGCGCAGGCTCCCGCTCATACGCCCTGTGCCAGTACAGGTGCACATCGATGGAGGGCATCTGTGCGGGCGGGCTCATCACTTCTATTTCACTGCGTTCGGCAATAATCCGGGCGTAGGTTTCCGGCATAGTCAACAACAGGTCGGAATTCTCCACCACCCGGCAGGCAGCATAGTAGTGCTGGCAACGTAGCCTGATGCTGCGCTGTACGCCGTGCCGGGACAGCTCAAAGTCCTCGATGCCCGGACCCTCGGTACGGGACGAAACCAGTACATGTTTTGCCTTCAGGTACGCCGGCATATCCAGCCCGTCTTTAATGGCTGGGTGCCCCTTGCGCGCCAACACCACCAGGCGGTCCTGCCGAAGCAGTTCGTGGCTGGTCTGGTTACTGACCGGCAGCAATACATCAATGGCGAAATCCAGTTTGCCGGCGGCTAACTGGGTTTCCATATCCCGCCTTGGTATCCGCTGGGAGACAATCTCCATGTCCGGGTAGGGTGCCAGCTTGCCCATCAACTGCGGCAGAAAGGTTGATTCCAGCACATCCCGCAACCCCAGGGTGTAAGTCTTGCGCTGACTGGCCGGGTCAAAGGCATGGAACTGGTTTACCGCGCTCTGCACCTGATTCAGTCCCGGCCGCATGGACTCCAGAAACCTGCGCGCTAACGGAGTGGGCACCATCTGGTTGCCCTGGCGGGTAAACAATGGGTCATCAAAGTGATCCCGCAGCCGCGCCAGGGAATGGCTCACCGCTGGCTGTGTCAGGTGCAGCGCCCTGGCGGCGCGGGTCAGGCTGCCCTCCCGATAAATGGTATCGAAAACATGCAGCAGGTTGAGGTCCAGTCGATTCAGGGCCATGAGACGCGTCCGGTTCCGGAATAAGTAAGGGTAATGATAAACGATAAGAACAATTCAGTCGCGTAATAGCGCGTTGGCTCCTAGACTGTTTTCCATCTGAACAAAAGTGCGCCCCGGTTGGGGCAGGTAAGCGCGAGGAGCTGCACCATGGATTTCAATATTTCCGAGAAAGGCCAGGATTACCTCAAACGCGTGAAACAGTTCATGCGTGACGAGATCTTTCCCATTGAAGAGCAGTACCACAAGGAGCTTGCCTCCCTGGAAAACCGCTGGGTGGTGTTGCCGATCATCAAAGAACTGAAGGAAAAAGCCAAGGCCCAGGGCCTGTGGAACATGTTTTTCCCGGACGACAAATACGGCTGTGGCCTGCTGAACTCCGACTATGCCCTGATTGCCGAAGAAACCGGTCGCAGCTTCATTGCCCCGGAAATCTTTAACTGCAATGCGCCAGACACCGGCAACATGGAAGTGCTGATCCACTACGGCTCGGAAGAGCAGAAAGCCGAGTGGCTGCCCAAAATCATGAGCGGCGAAGTACGTTCCGCCTTCTGCATGACCGAACCGGCGGTTGCCTCCTCCGACGCCACTAACATGGAAGCCACCGCGATGGTTGAAGGTGACGAAGTGGTGCTCAATGGCCGTAAATGGTGGAGCACCGGCATTGGCCACCCGGACTGTAAAGTCGGCATTTTCATGGGCGTGACCGACCCGGACGCACAGAAACACCGCAGGCACTCCATGGTGTTGGTGCCGCTGGACACCCCTGGCATCACCATCGAGCGCATGCTGCCAGTCTTCGGCGCCTACGATGAGCCATATGGCCATGGCCAGGTACTGTTCGACAACGTACGCCTGCCCAAGAGCGCCATCATCGCCGGCCCTGGCCGTGGCTTCGAAATCGCCCAGGGCCGTTTGGGGCCGGGCCGCGTGCACCACTGCATGCGTGCCATCGGTGCCGCTGAGCGCACTCTTGAGTTAATGATCAAGCGCGCCATGACCCGCGAAGCCTTCGGCCGGCCCATCGCCAAGTTGGGTGGCAACCCGGATGTCATCGCCAATGCCCGCATGAACATTGAGCAGGCTCGACTGTTGACGTTGAAGTGTGCCTGGGCGTTGGATACCAAGGGCATTATGGGGGCGTTACAGGAGGTCTCCATGATCAAGGCGGTGGTGCCGGCGATGTTGCAGCAGATTGTGGATGATGCGATTCAGATTCACGGTGGTGCCGGGGTTAGCGACGATGATTTCCCGCTGACGGCATTGTTCGGTTACGCTCGGGTTCTGCGGTTGGCCGACGGTCCCGACGAAGTGCATCGGGCCATGGTGGCTCGCCTGGAGCTTCGGAAGTATAAGTCCTGATTTTTGGATTGGGTGCTTTGGTTCGCCTGGCCTCTTGATTGGGCGTGGGGTGCCGTCGGGGTGGGGCTTCTGAAACACGCTGTGAATACGTCCGTGTAAGCTCTGCTCCGCCATCCATGGCTCCGCAAGGTTTCAGAAGCCCCACCCCGCCGGCCCCTTATCCAGCTTTGGTGAGGGATTGCGGGTAAAGACTTAGGGTAACCTCGTTCCGTTGCAAGTATGAGGTGGTCAGGGCATAAGACTTATTTTTGTTCGGAACAACCCACTGAGGCGCTTGGGAGCTGATGTCGGGTAGCACTCTCCAAAACCTTGCGGAGCCATGGATGGCGGAGCAGAGCGTACACGGATGTATTCACAGCGTGTTTTGGAGAGTGCTACCCGACAGCAGCTCTTACTCCAATGAAAAAGAAAGTGAACTCCCAAACATAACGGAGAGAAACACCGATGACACAGCGAGTATTTATAACCGGCGGGGCCAGTGGCCTGGGCCGGGCGATTGCATTGCGGTATGCCAAAGAAGGCGCGAGAGTCTGCATCGGGGACATTAACCCGGAGCAGGGCGTGGCCGTTGAGGCGGAACTGAACAAGGCCGGCGGTGAAGGCTACTTTGTTGAGTGCGACGTTCGCCGCCTGGCAGATTTTGAAAAAGTTCGTGATGACCTGGTTCAGAAGTGGGGCGGTGTGGACGTTGTGGTCAACAACGCCGGCGTTGCCTCCGCAGGCTCCATTGAAGACACCACCATTGGTGACTGGGAGTGGATTCTTGATATCAACGTACTGGGTGTGGTGCGTGGCTGCAAAGCCTTCACGCCGCTGTTCAAGGAACAGGGCTCCGGAGCCTTTGTTAACGTGGCCTCGATGGCCGGGCTCATGCTGGCGCCGTTGATGGACAGCTACAATGTTTCCAAGGCGGGGGTGATTGCCCTGTCCGAAACCCTCAGCCAGGAGCTGCGGGATTCCGGTATTCATGTTAGCTGTGTGTGTCCGGCGTTTTTCCAGACCAACCTGGCCAGCACCATGCGTTCGGATATTCCCGGCATCCAGCAGAACGTCAACAAGTTGATGAAGCGGTCCAACATCACCGCCGAAAACGTGGCCGAAGATATCTTCCGCAGCGTGAAAGACAAAGACTTCTGGGTACTGCCCCACGCCAAAGAGCGCCGTATGTGGATGCTCAAGCGCCATGCGCCCTGGGCGTTTGACTGGTTGATGCACCAGGAAACCAAGCGCTGGATGAGCAAGATGGGTGGCAAGGCGAACGCCTGAATACATCACAGGAGAGATTGAATGACTCAGATCGACCAGGCCGTAGACATCCGGGAAGGCGAAGAGCTGGATATCAGCGCCGTCGACCAGTTCATGAAACAGGCCATTCCCGGCCTGGAAGGGCAGCCGAGTATCAAGCAGTACCCCGGTGGTGCTTCCAACCTGACCTATCAGGTGGACTACGGCGAGCAGTCTTACGTACTGCGCCGGCCACCGTTCGGCAAGATTGCCAAGTCGGCCCACGACATGCTGCGGGAAGCGCGGGTGATGGACGCGTTGAAGCCGGTTTACCCCTATGTGCCCAACATTGTTGCCATCTGTGACGATCACAGCGTGCTGGGGTGTGACTTCTACGTGATGGAAAGGCTCAAGGGCATCATCCTGCGCCAGGATTTCCCCAAGGATTTCGAGCTGAGTGCCGAAGATACCCGCAAGCTGTGCCTGAACGTGATCGACAAGCTGGTGGACCTGCACACCGTGGATGCCACGGCCGCCGGCCTGGACAAACTGGGCAAAGGCGCCGGCTACGTGCAGCGCCAGATTGGAGGCTGGAGCGACCGTTTCCGCAAGGCCCGCACCGAGGATGTCGGTAGCTTTGAAAACGTGATGGCCTGGCTGAACGACAAGATGCCGGACGACATCGCCCAGGTTGTCATCCACAACGATTTCCGTTTCGACAATGTGGTGCTGAACCCGGACAACCCGTTTGAAGTGATTGGCGTACTGGACTGGGAGATGGCCACCATCGGTGACCCGCTGATGGACCTGGGCAACAGTCTGGCGTACTGGATTGAAGCGGGCGATGAAGGCCCCTTCCAGATGCTGCGGCGCCAACCCACCCACCGGCCGGGCATGCTGACCCGCAAGGAAGTGGTGGACTACTACATGGAGAAATCCGGCTTCCGGTCTGAAAAGTTCGATTTCTACGAAATCTACGGTCTGTTCCGCTTGGCAGTGATTGTCCAGCAGATCTATTACCGCTTCTATCACGGACAGACCAAAGACAAGCGCTTTGCCGCCTTCGGCCACGCTGCCAATTATCTGGAGAAACGGTGCCAGCGCCTGATCAGTGAGAGCTCGCTGTAATGGCCACGATTTATCTGGTGCGCCACGGCCAGGCCAGCTTCGGCAAGGAAAACTACGACCAGCTCTCCCCGCGAGGCTGGGCGCAGGGCAAAGTCCTGGGCCGCTGGCTGGCGGACAAAGTAGAGCCGGGAGCCATTTTTGGCGGTAACCTGCAGCGCCATCGGGAAACCGTTGAAGCGATCACCACCGGTTATGGTGCAAGCCTGCCGGATATGCAGGTGATGGAAGGCCTGAACGAGTTTGATCACGTTGAAGTGGTGGAACGCCTGCGCCCGGAATGGGCGGATAAACAGGTGATGGCTCGGGACCTCGCGAGTTTCCCGAAACCGGCGAGGGCGTTTCAGCAGGCTTTTGAAAAAGCTGTTGCCCGCTGGGTGAGTGGTGAACACGACCACGAATACGCGGAATCCTGGCAGGGTTTCCGGCAGCGGGTTAGCACTGCGCTGGATCAACTGATTGAGCTGGCGGACGGTGCCGATGTCATTGTCTCCACATCCGGCGGGCCCATTGCGGTGATTGCCCAGCACCTGTTGGAGCTTTCAGATCGAAAGGCGCTGGAGATGAACAACGTGATTGCCAACACCAGCGTGTCCCGCATTTTGTATTCCGGCCCCCGGCGTAGCCTGGCCGTATTCAACAACTACAGTCACCTGGAAGCGGAAGACCCCGCCCTGGTGACATTCCGATAAGCTGAGGAAACTCCATGAGCAATGTAAACCTGTTCGACCTGACTGGCAAAGTCGCCTTGGTAACCGGTGCCAGCCGTGGCATCGGCGAGAGCATCGCCCGCACACTGGCCCACTACGGCGCCCACGTGATCGTCAGCAGCCGCAAGATTGACGGTTGTGAAGCCGTCGCGAGCAGCATCCGTGCCGATGGTGGCAGCGCCGAGGCCTTCGCTTGCCATATTGGCGAGATGGATCAGATTGAGGCGGTTTGGGAGCACATTGCAAAAGAGCACGGCAAGTTGGATATCCTGGTGAACAACGCCGCCGCCAACCCATACTTTGGCCCCGTCGAAGATACCGACCTGGGTGCTTTCCACAAAACCGTGGATGTGAACATCCGTGGCTACTTCTTCATGTGTGCCCGTGGCGCCCAGCTGATGAAAAAAAACGGCGGCGGTTCCATTGTGAACGTGGCGTCGGTTAACGGCGTAAACCCTGGCCACTTCCAGGGCATCTATTCGGTGACCAAGGCGGCGGTGATTTCCATGACCAAGTCTTTCGCCATGGAGCTTGGCCAGCAAAATGTTCGGGTGAACGCTTTGCTGCCGGGCCTGACCGACACCAAGTTCGCCAGCGCCCTGACCACCAACGAGGCCATCAAGAAACAGGCCATGGCTCACATTCCGATGAAGCGGGTGGCAGACCCGGACGAAATGGCCGGTACCGTGTTGTACCTGGTGTCCAACGCTTCCAGCTACACCACCGGTGCCTGCATTAATGCGGATGGTGGTTACCTGACGGTTTAATAACCGCCGGAATTAAAAAGGGCCGGAGAATTCGTCATCTCCGGCCCTTTTCTCTGTCTGGTGCTCAGCTGGCCAGATCAGGAGCAGGTCAGGGCGGTGAAGTCTCGGTTCAATTTGCTTGCCCGGGCCTGTAGGTGCTCCCGGTGCTGTTGGTCGCCAGCCTGGATCAACGCACGCATCAGGTTTGCCATGGCCAGCCGGCTTTCCCTCATCATGGCCTGGTATTCGGGACCTCGGGCGTTTTCGGAGTTAATCACCAGTTCGCGGATGGCCTCATCAAAACCGGGCTGGTCCCGGCCTTTCATGGTCTCCAGCAGGGCCTTTTGCCAGTTCTTGCGGCCCTGCAGCCAGATTTCTGTTTGTTGACCGCGATCAGCAGACCACTCTTCAAGCAGAGCCTGCTGCTGTCCATTGAGGCTGCCCAGCCACCGTTCAACCCGTTTGGCGGTGCGCTCTGCCCGCGCCTTGGCAGTTTGTTGCGGGTCGCCCCCCAGCATTTCCTGTTCAAGCTCAGCCTGATCTTCTGCCATGTTCCTGGCCAGTTCGGTCACCTGGTCATCAGACAGGCTGGTCAGAAGATTCACAGCCACTGGCACGGCTCTATCCAACAAGTCCGGTACAAAGACCAGGAGTTGTTGCTGATGATATTCAATGGTGTCGATATCCGGTGCGCCATCGGCTATGTCGGCCTCAAGTTCGTCCAGCCAGGCGCGGTAGCGGGGTAGCTCCGTTGAGCAATGCCACTTGAGCAGGCTGTCCAAGTCCTGGTTCAGCTGCCGTTTCTGCGCCCGGCTCAGGGTGACATAATCTTCTACCCACCAAACCACACCCCAGTCCGCATAGCGATAGGCCATGCGGGTAGAGCTGCAGCCAGCCAGGACGAACAGGACGACAAGGGAAAGCGTTGTCAGCTTCAGGGTTTTCGTGCGGTGCCGCTGATCCATGGTGCCTGTCTCTCGGTGGTAAAACTTTACATCCCTATTATGATGTTGCGATCGCCTATCTGCGCGCTAATCACTTTAGTCTAGGTACGGATTGGCGAAAATTTCAGATGCTGTTCGCTCACAATTGCCGAGGAGGTGTCATGTCTTCCGATAAAATGACGCGTGTAGAGGATCGTTTCTGAGTGCCTGCCAGCATAGAGAAAATTGTATTCAGCTCACATTCGTGATCTCGAATGTAAAAAATTGTGAATCCGTTTTTTTACCCTCCCCGTAGATTGCTTTGACGCATTAGTCAGGGACTGAACTGGTGCAGGTTCGAACCAAATAAACCGATCGTCAAGCTTTGTACAGTGAGGAACAGCGACAATGAAAACGATAGTGGCTTTACCGGTTTTGATGGCCGGCAGCGTTTTGCTTTCTGGTTGTTTTGATGGTTCGAGCAGTACTCCAAGAACCGATGTTCGGGTTGTTCATGCCGTATCCGACGCCCCTTCTGTTAACGTCAGTTTCAATGGCGAGGCACTGGTTACCGGTGCGGACTTCAAGCAGGCTGCGACCTTGCGGCCAAATCGCGGCAATTATTCAGTTGATGTTGATGCGATCTTACCAACAGGCGATCAGTTGACCGTCATCGAGGTCGGAAGCACCCGGTTTGAGGCAAACACCCGATACGATATTATTGCGACCGGTACCGTTGGCGGCAGCGACATCGAGCCGGTGGTGCTGACAGACGATGGCCAGCGGGATGATCCGAACTCGGCTCGCTTGAGGGTGGCCCATCTGTCGCCAGCCGCTGACAGCCTGGTGCCCGCTGTGTCGGTTTATGTGACTGCTGATGGCGCCGACTTGCCAGCAGAACCCGCTTTCAGTTTTGCATTCCGTGATTCCGTTGGGCCGCTGGAGCTGGACGCCGGAACCTACCAGATCCGGGTGACCGCCGAGGGCAGCGCCGATGTGGTGTATGACAGCGGTGCCGTCGAGTTGCCTGCAGGCTCTGATCTGTTGATTGCCGCTATCGATAACACGGTGTACGGCGAGTCTCCGGTCAGCCTGCTAGTGATTAATGGCAGCGAGACGTCTGAAATTCTGGACAAGGATACCGGAGCAGGCATTCGCGCGGTTCACAACTCTTCAGATGCACCTAATGTTGATATTTATCTGAACGAAGACCCGGACGGTTCCGCAGCCGCTACCGACGTGGCCTTCGGTGAGACAGTGCCGACGTTCGCCAGACTGGGAGAGTATGTGGGACTGGAGACCGGCGATAACCGCGTCGCGGTGACGGCAACTGGCAGCCTGACTCCTGTGTTGGATGAAACTCTGGCCTTGGATAATGGAAGCCTTCTGACCATTCTGGCAGCCGGTTCCGCCGAAGCGGGAACACTCGAAGCCCTGGCCTTTGCAGACGATAACCGCCGTATTGCCACAGAGGCTCGCCTCCGGGTTATCCACGGCGCGGTAGAAGCACCGCTGGTGGATGTATTCCTTGTTCCTGCGGCGGACGCCGGTACCAACCAGGGCAATGCCATGCCGGCACTGGATGACTTCGCCTATGGTGACTCGTCGGGCTATCTTGGAGTGCCGGCCGGTGATTATGTTGTGTTTATCACCTCCGCCGATGGCACCGAGGTGCTCTTCCGTTCCGGTGAAATCAGTCTCGCAGCCGGTGGAGTTTATACGGCAGTTGCTCGTCTCGCTCCTGAAGATACCGAGAATACAGCTGGTCTGACGCTGCTGGACGATTTCGTGCCGCCAGCGACCTGATTCCTGCCTCCAGGACCCAGATGAAAGCCCCGGCCCCGTCCGGGGCTTTTTTGTCTATACCCCCAAAGAAATACCAAATTTGATTTTTGCCAAGTTTGCTCTGTTTGACTAGGGTAATGAATACACACATAAAAAAGGCGGGTTTATGGACGACCTCCAACAACTGACGCCGGAGCAGCGCAAGAGCAGCGAATTCCGGTTATTTGTCTTCATCATCGTCTTCCTGTTTCCCATCCTGGCCGTTGCCGTTGTGGGTGGTTACGGTTTTCTGATCTGGATGTCCCAGGTATTCATGGGGCCGCCGGGGCCACCCGGGGGATAGGCAAACATGGCTGTGAACGAGTCCCGCCGGCTTTTTCTGCGCGGCGGCAGAGCGGTTTCGTCTGAGTGGCGGCCGCCCTGGACAACCCAGGCCATCACTGATCAGTGCACCCTTTGCGATCGCTGCATTGAGGCCTGCCCGGAAGATGTGCTGTTTCGTGGTGACGGCGGTTTTCCGCAAATCCGCTTTACTGGCGAAGGCTGCACATTGTGTGGGGAATGCGCCAGGTCCTGCCCGGAACCGGTGTTTGACCTGGCCCGGGAGGCATTCCCCTGGCGTGCCCAGGTGCAGGATAGCTGCCTTGCCAAAGCCAATATCCATTGCCAGACCTGCCGCGACGCCTGCGAGCCAATGGCCATCCGATTTCCACCCAGGCATGCTCATGTCGCCGTCCCGGAGATTGTCGAAGACAAGTGTACCGGGTGCGGTGCCTGTGTCGCCGTGTGCCCTGAAGATGCCATCAGCCTGATTGCTCAGGCACAGCGAGAGCCGGCCCATGCCTGACTCGCAGAAAGCCGAAATCCACATTGCCAGTTTTCTGGTGCACGTGCGCCCGGAGTCTCTGGACGCTGTTCTTGAACTGCTTGAACAAACAACGGGCCTGGAGGAGGGCACTCGAGACCCGGTTGGCAAACTGGTGGTTCTGGCAGAGGGTAGTAGCCATCAGGATCTGCTCGGTGCCATGGAGTTGATTGAGAGTGCGCCAGGCGTTCTGGAATGCATTCTGGTTTACCACGAAGTGATGTCGCCCGAGGAAGCGAGCCAGCAGTTGATTGCTACAGGACCGTCAGAAACATAGCAACAGGAAGCAATGTCATGAACCTGACACGACGTGAATTCGCAAAAGCCAACGCGCTCGCCATGGCGGCATCTGCTGCCAGCCTGTCGATACCGGCGGCAGCCAGTAATCTGATCACGAATGCCGAGCTCACTGAGCTTAAGTGGAGCAAGGCGCCCTGTCGTTTTTGCGGCACTGGTTGCAGCGTGATGGTCGCAACCAGGGACAACCAGATTGTGGCAACTCATGGCGACACGCAATCGGAAGTGAACCGTGGTCTGAACTGTGTGAAAGGCTACTTTCTGTCGAAGATTCTGTACGGTCGCGACCGGCTGACCAAGCCCCTGCTGCGTAAACGCGACGGTAAATTTCACAAAGAGGGCGATTTTCAGGAGGTCAGCTGGGACGAAGCCCTGGATGTAATGGCGGAAAAATTCACCAGTGCCATCAAGGAGCACGGTCCGGAAAGCGTCGGCATGTTTGGGTCCGGCCAGTGGACCATCTGGGAAGGTTATGCGGCGAGCAAGTTGTTTAAGGCTGGCTTCCGCTCCAACAATATTGATCCTAATGCCCGCCATTGCATGGCGTCGGCGGTGGCTGGCTTCATGCGGACTTTTGGGTCCGATGAGCCGATGGGTGTCTATGACGACATCGAAAGCGCCGATGCCTTTGTGCTCTGGGGCGCCAACATGGCGGAAATGCACCCGATCCTCTGGACTCGGGTAACGGACCGTCGCTTGTCCCATCCCGGCACGGAAGTGGCCGTGCTCTCAACCTACGAACATCGCTGCTTTGATCTGGCCGACCTGCCGATGGTGATGGAGCCCCACGCCGATGTGGCAATTCTGAACTACATTGCCAATTACATCATCCAGAGTAACGCGGTGAACCGGGATTTCGTCAGTAAACATACCCGGTTTGTGCGTGGTGCAGACGACATTGGCTACGGTCTAAGGCCGGAAGACCCGCGCGAGCAGAATGCCAAGAACGCCAATAATGCCAACGACTGGGAAGACATGTCGTTCGAGGATTTTGCCCGGCATGTCCGTGAGTACGATGTGAAGAAGGCCGCCGAGATCTCCGGCGTCTCTGAGGCACGGCTCGAACGCCTGGCAAAGCTATATGCCGATCCGGACAAGCGTGTCACCACCTTCTGGACCATGGGGGTAAACCAGCATACTCGCGGCGTTTGGGTGAATAACCTGATCTATAACATCCACCTGCTGACAGGCAAGATTGCCACCCCGGGCAATAGCCCGTTCTCGCTGACCGGTCAGCCTTCCGCTTGTGGAACCGCCCGTGAAGTAGGCACCTTCGCCCATCGCCTGCCAGCCGATATGGTGGTGGCCAATCCAGAGCACAGGGCCAAGGCCGAGAAGATCTGGAAACTGCCGGAGGGCACCATCCCGGCCAAGCCAGGTTATCATGCGGTGCTGCAAAGCCGGATGCTGAAAGACAGCAAACTGAAGGTGTACTGGACCCAGGTCACCAACAATATCCAGGCTGGTCCCAATACCATGCAGGAAACCCTGCCGGGCTGGCGTAATCCCGACACCTTTATCATTGTCTCCGACATTTATCCCACGGTTTCGGCGCAGGCCGCAGACCTGATTCTGCCCGCCGCCGGTTGGGTTGAAAAAGAAGGGGCGTTTGGTAACGCTGAGCGCCGGACTCAGTTTTGGCGCCAGCTGGTGAACGCTCCTGGAGACGCCCGCTCAGACCTCTGGCAAACCTTGGCCCTGTCTCAGCGAATCAAAGTGGCCGATGTGTGGCCAGAGGATCTGATTGCCAAGGCACCAGAAACGCGGGACAAAACCCTGTTTGACGTGCTATTCCGCAACGGCAATGTAGACCGTTATCCACTGGACGCCCTGCACCCGGATTATGAGAACCAGGAGTCGAAAGACTTTGGTTTCTACATCCAGAAGGGCATTTTCGAGGAGTACCGCCAGTTTGGTGCCGGCAAAGGCAAAGACCTGGCCGATTTCGAGACCTACCACGCCACCCGCGGCCTGAGATGGCCAGTCGTTGACGGCAAGGAAACCCTGTGGCGCTATCGCGAAGGGTCAGACCCCTACGTGGAGAAGGGCCGTGGTTTCCAGTTTTACGGCAACCCGGACAACCGGGCACGAATTTTCGCGGTACCCCATGAGCCGCCTGCAGAGTCTCCGGACGACGAATACCCGTTCTGGCTGTGCACTGGCCGGGTACTGGAGCACTGGCACACCGGTTCGATGACCCGCCGTGTGGCAGAGCTGCACAAGGCGATACCGGATGCGCTGCTGTACATGAACGCCGATGATGCCCATGACAAGGGCTGGCGGCGCGGCAGTGAGGTGAAGGTGATCAGCCGCCGGGGAGAAGTCCGGGTTCGGGTGGAAACCCGTGGCCGTGTTCGTATGCCCAAGGGCATGGTGTATGTGCCTTTCTTTGATGCCGGAAAGCTGATCAACAAGGTCACGCTGGACGCAACGGACCCCATTTCCAAACAGACCGACTTCAAGAAGTGCGCTGTCCGTCTGGAACTGGTTAACCTGGCTTAAGGAGACGTCACCATGAGAACGTTTGTCTTGTTGCTGACGGCCTCCGTGGCCTTCCTGGCTTACGCTGAGAGTGATCATCTGTCACCCTCTTCGCCTGAAGGCCTGCGCAAAGGCGGAACCCTCGGGCAAACCCTGCCCGCGCCGCCTATCGCCGGTGATCCCCGAGAGCTAAAACGGGAGGTGCGTAACTACCCGGAGCAACCACCGGTGATTCCTCATGCCATCCGTGACTATCAGGTAGACAAGAACTTCAACCGGTGTCTGGATTGCCACAGCCGCGAGGCAGCCGTGGAAGCCGGTGCGCCCATGGTGAGCGTGACCCACTTTATGGACCGTCACTTTCAGGTACGGGCTGAGGTAACACCGGGGCGATATTTCTGTACCCAGTGTCATGTGCCCCAGACTGACGCCCAGCCGCTGGTGGAGTCAGATTTCAAAGCCGTAGATGAAGTGATCCGTGCCTCCAACAGAGGAGATCGCTGATGATGAAACGGCTGAAGTTCTACTGGAATCTGTTGCGCAAGCCCAGTGTGCACTACAGCCTCGGTTTCCTGACGCTCGGCGGCTTTATTGCGGGGATCATCTTCTGGGGTGGTTTCAACACGGCGCTGGAAGTGACCAACACCGAGCAATTCTGCATAGGGTGCCATGAGATGTACAGCAACCCGTATCAGGAGCTGAAAACAACCATCCATTACACTAACCGATCAGGTGTACGTGCCGAATGTTCAGATTGCCACGTGCCCCACGGCTGGACTCACAAGATTGGTCGAAAGATGGAAGCCTCGAAAGAAGTCTGGGGTTGGATATTTGGCTCCATCAACACGCCGGAGAAATTCGAGGCCAAGCGACGTGAGCTGGCGGAGCGGGAGTGGCAGCGGCTGAAAGCCAACGATTCCCTTGAGTGTCGTAATTGCCATGAGTTCGATTCGATGGACTTCACGCTGCAGGATCCAAGGGCGTCCCAGGCGCACTCAACGGCATTGGCAGACGGCGAGCAAACCTGCATCGATTGCCACAAGGGCATCGC
>NZ_LOCO01000001.1:289615-482650 GCF_001574445.1 Marinobacter excellens LAMA 842 | reverse complement strand
CGGCGTTCCGGTGAATACTTCATAAAAACCTCTGTCTCGCCCCACTTCATTTAGAGAGTCTAACATCGGGTGGGGTTCCAACTACCTTGACAGAGGGGGATCGGGAGTGGCGTCAGGTGAGGTTTCATGTGTTTGATCTGCCACAGCCTGAAACCGTGTTCGAGCAGCGTTACCGTCAGTTGGAACAGCTGGTTGCAGCCTCTGGCTCTGAGTATCTGGAATTGGTGGCGCAGCGCCCGGTTGCCAGCCATTCGGAACTGATGGCAAAGCTTGAACAGGTGGTGGCTGCCGGTGCTGAAGGGTTGATGCTAAAGCGAAGAAACAGCCGGTATCAGGCCGGTCGTTCCGATGATCTGCTTAAAGTGAAAACCCATGAGGATGCGGAAGCGAAAGTCGTTGGTCACCTGCCGGGCAAGGGCAAGTACGAGGGGCTGATGGGGGCTTTGGAAGTGGAGCTGTACGATGGCCGGCAGTTTCGCATCGGAACCGGGTTTACCGATGCGGACAGGCGCAACCCGCCGGCGATTGGCTCAATCATTACCTTCCGCTACCGTGGTTTGACCGCCACCGGCTTGCCGAGATTTGCCAGCTTTCTTCGGGTCCGGAATGTTGAACCGGTGCCGAAGGCCGATTAGGGCGAGATGGCCTTGCTGCTCTGGGCCAGCTCCTCCAGCGTGCTGTATTCACACTCCAGTTCAGCGATGAAGGTGCGGCCGGAATCGGTCAGGATGTTGTCATCCCGGAGTAGTCGGCGGCCCAAAAGTACCGGGTAGGAAAATTTGCCCCGGTCGGTGAGGGAAAACTGGGTTTCATGGACCTTGCCGCCGAGACAGAAGTCCATTTCGACCACATAGCGCCGCTGTGAGGGGGCGCCCTTGCGTTTGATCAGTACGGTGCGATAGACCGGCCGCTCAAATTCCAGAATCACTTCGTCGTGTTTCAGATCACCCTCGCTGGGCTGGTCTTCGTGGTCACCCAGCGGGAGCTGGAAGCGCACCCATTCCTCGTTGTCCTTCTCGAAAGATTCCACATTCACAGCATGCAGGGACGAGGTCTTGGCGCCGGTATCCAGGCGTGCTTTTAACCGGATGCCGGTCTCGCCCATCACCACCCACTCCACAAAGCCCATCACTTCCGGCTCCGCCGATGCTTGTGACTGAGTCTCGGCCGTGGCCGGGTTGGCAGAGAACAAGAGGCTGGTCAGGGCGATGACAGCAGATCGCATTGGATGCTTCCTTTGGCTGGTCAATCTGAAAAGGTGGAGCGGCACGGGCCGGTCCGTTTCTGTGCAATTCCAGCAAGGTTATCAGGGTCGGTCGCCTGTAGCCCTTTCGGGCAGATTAACAAACCGTGAGCCTGTCTCGCCGGATTTGCTCCGGGGCCGCCATTCTGGCCCGAAAATGGCCAGTGTAATGCACCGCAAAGGGCGTACACTGAAAATACACACGGGAGACTAGCCATGGTGTCTGTTCCTTCCGCTGGGCGAGTCCAGAAGCACATTTCGGCCATTGCCAGCGGCTTTCTGGGTGATTGACCTTCGCAGCGAGGGTATCCGCAACTTGTCGCGGGGGGATGTGTTTGAACCGGGAACTTCGGATCAACCGCTGTTGCAGGGTGCACGGCATTACGTGATCAGCGGACTGCTCGCCAAGGGCGAACAGCACCCTGTGAACGTTCTGTTTGGCGATGCCCTGGTGCATCAATCCAGCGCCCGTGGTGAACGCCGTGAAGGCTGGGAACTGGCGGGCATCGCCAATTTTCCTGGTGTTGACCATATTCGCCTGGCCCATCACCCCTTGGTGAGTCAGCAATTGCAGGAGTGGCTGTCATGAAAGGACCGGATAACAATACCCACTGGTGGCTGGGTGTGGCGGAGCTGGTGGCCCACGGGATGCATCACGGCGCGATGAAGTTGAAGCGTGTGCACCTTTTCATTGCCGAACATGACTGAAACATGAATGATTCTTAGTAAGGTTTTAACTCCCAGCTAGCCGTTATCTCTGTAGGGTAGGCCCATGCAATCGGGATAGAGACATCCGGATTGTTCGTTTCGACGAATGGAAAACCCAACCACAGAGGAAACGCGTTATGAGCTACAAAGCCAGTTTTGCGTGTGCCACGGTTCTGTCTGCTGCTGTACTGACAGCACCTGCCGTCTGGGCGCAGGATAAAGTGAGCCGGGATAACTCAGGGCCTTACATCAGTGGTAGCTACGGGGGCTACAAATCCCACGGCGGTGAATTCAAGGATGACAACGATCTGCTGGGCGCGGCGCTGGGTTACCAGTTCAATGAGTTCTTTGCCCTGGAAGCGGAATACATTGATTTCGGCAAGTTCGGCGATGACGACGTTAAAGCCAAGCTCAAAGGGGTTGGCCTGAGTGCTGTTGGCCGTTTGCCTCTCACTCAGAGTTTCGGGGTGTATGCGAAGGCCGGTGCATTCGCTTCGGCCTTTGATGTGGATGCCTTCGATGAGAGTGAAACCTATGACGAGGTCAATCCGTTTATTGGCGCCGGTGTGGATTTCCGGGTGACCAATAGCCTGACCGCTTTCGCCGAGTATGCCCGTTACAACGTGGATATCGATGAAGACGATTTCAATGGCCAGATTACCAATAATGGTCCGGATTTCGACACCGGCCGGGTTGGCTTGAAGTACCAGTTCTGACTCGTTGCGGGTTTGGGGCGCCGGCTGTAGCAGGCCGGCGCCCCTTTCTTTACGCCTTAGGGTGTTCGGCTTCGTCTGGTCCCGATGTTTGCCCTGCTGGAATAACCTCCAGGCGGTTCCGGCCGTTACGCTTGGCGGTGTATAGCGCCTGGTCGGCCAGCCGGAGATATTCCGCAGATGTGTGCTCTGGTGTTGGAAACCCCAATGCCAGGCCAATGCTGACGGTCAGATCAATCCCTTTATCCTTGCAGGTATCACAGCGCCGGGTTGCGACTTCCTCGCGGAACCGGTTCAGCCGAGCCTTTATGTCATCTGCATCCTGATAACTGGCAAAAATCACAAACTCTTCTCCACCAAACCGTGCCAGACGGTCAGTGTCGCGGCGGAAATGTTCGCGCATGGTATTTGCCAGAGATTCCAGGCACCGGTCACCAGCCTCATGCCCCCAATTATCATTAATCTTCTTGAAATGGTCCGCGTCGACCATGGCAACCGCAAAGCCGGTCTGGTGCCGCAGGCACCATTGAAAGCTGTTGGAGAACTCCCGGTCGAAGTAGGTGCGGTTGCCCAGGCCTGTGAGGTTATCGGTCACACTCAGACGGGACAGAGCGGTATTGGCCTCGGCAAGTTCCCGATTGAGACGGCCGAGTTTCCGGTTCCAGTAGACCAGCAGGGCGGTGGCCAGCAGGCCCAGCGAAAGTATTTGCCAGAACCGGGTATAGTCCACGCGTTCCTCGATTCGCAGGTTGCGCCAGGTGCTTTCAAGCTGAGTGCGCTCTGCAGGTGTCAGGCTCAACACCAGTTTCTGCATGATGCCGTGTAACGTGGGTTCGTCATTGCGGGTGCCGATCGCCAGTGACCAGTCGGCCGGTACCCGGCCAATCACCTTCAGGTCCGCCAGGCCCATTGACTGCATGTAGTAACTGGCGGTGGCCAGTGTAGTGACATAGCCGATCAGCTCCCGGTTCTGAAGTTTTCTCAGGCCTTCTTGCTCTGACTCTACGGTAACCAGTTGCAAGGATGGATTGCGTTTGCGCAGCAATTCGGCAAACGCGTAGCCTTCCACAATGCCAACGCGGCCGCCCTCCAGCTCGTTGAGACGCTGAATGAACGGGGCCTCAATACGGCCAATCACCACGTTTGGTACTTCCAGATAGGGTGAGGTGAAGTCCAGATAAACGGACCTTTCGGGTGTACGCATGGCCATCGGGAACATGTCGCAACGCCGATCCTTCGCCGCGGCAATGGCTTCCTGCCAGTTGCTGGTGGGCACCAGCCGGAAACGCAGGTTACCTCGTTGGCTGAACAGCTCAAGCACATCTGCGGCCAGGCCGGTGTGTTTACCATCCCTCACGCCTTCGAGGGGCATCCAGTCCGGGTCTGCGCAGATGCGAATTTCCCGATTCCGTTGTTCCAGCCATAGGGACTCGGTGTCTGTCCAGTGCACCAGTTCCGCTGTGTTCAGCGAGGGCTGGTTGCTGGCGCCGAGCCAGCGGGTTTCGATCACCTGTTGTTCCGTTGGCGTAATGCTGGTCAGTGCCTGATTCAGGATGTCTGCCAGCGGCGCCAGGGCTGGTCTCACCCCGAAGCGAAGGTCCTCGCCACTGAAGCCCGGGAGCTGAAGTTCTCCGGCGATTCGGGTGCCACTGATACCCAGTTGCCGGATCCAGTAATTGCCCGAATGCAGGGCTCCGATAACGACATCCACATCGCCGCTCGCCAACGCCTGGAACATGGGTTGCTGTGAGTGGAAGCTGAGCAATGTGCCGTTACTCAGCAATTGCCGAAGCGTTTCCTCATAGTAGATGCCCGCGCCCAGTCCAACCCGATAGTGCTTCAGGTCCTCAAGATTTTGGTAGTTGAGACTCTCATCCCGGGTAAAGATGACGTTGGGAATGATGTGATAGGGCGAGGTGAAGTGGGCGAAGGACTCCCGTTCCGGGCGATGGGACATGTTGGCCATGACATCAATGTCGCCGTTCTTGAGCATGGGAATCAGTTCGTCCCACTGGCCGCTGACAGGAATAGCCTGCAGGCCAGTCAGGTCAACCAGCCGGTTCATGATATCAACGCTCAGACCTCTGACCCGCCCGCCGTCGGTGAAACTGAACGGCGCATAATCATCCATGAATCCGATCCGAACCGGCCCCAGACTCGCCAGGTACTGTCGTTGTTGCGAGCTGAGGGCCAGCTCTGTACCTGTGGAGCCGGTCAAACCGCCAAACTCCTGCCAACGCTGCAGCAGGTGCTGCAGTTTTTCCTCCGGTACGGCATTCAGCCCGGCCTGAATCTGATTGAACAGGTTCAAGTTGTCGGTGAGAACACCAATACGGAAATCCTCAGGTAAATTTCGCGGTAGTGATAAGGTTCGGAGAACAGGACCTTTTCAGCACGGTCCGGACGCCAGGAAATACCGTCTATCGCATCCAGATCTCCGCGCAGGAAGGCCGCATAGATGTCTGGCCAGCTACCGGCACGAAAATCAAAGACCAGGTTGCTTTTGCTGGCCACTTCCCGAAGGACGTCAATGGAGAACCCGGCTGGATTGCGACCTTCAAAAAAAGTGTAGGGTTCGTTGTCGGCCACCACGCCAATTGTGACAACGGGAGACGAGCTCTCCGGCTCTTCCGCCCGGGCTGCGAACGTCAGCACCGCAATCATCAGTGTGGCCAGCGTTAGCCAGGCAGCACAGAATTTTCGCTGGGGCGGTTGAGGCAGGCGGCTTTGCAAGGTATACCTTCCCTGTGAATAACAGTGCCAGTGTAGTTGCAGATCGTAACCTTTGACAGTGGTGTGTGGCTATATTGAATACAGATTCAGGCTATGAAACGGCACGCCTTTGATGGAGTAGGGGAATGACAGAAACGGGTTTTGACTGGCAGCAGATTCCGGCCGCTGTGTGGCGCCGGCACCGCTCCGGCCTGCGGGCCATTCGCCGGCTGGATCCAATCAGTTGGGGCGATCTCACGGGTATTGACCGGCAGAAACAGGCCCTGGCCCGGAACACGGAGCGCTTCCTCGCAGGGGAGCCTTCGAACAACGCGCTGCTTTGGGGTTTTCGGGGCACCGGAAAGTCGTCCCTGATTAAGGCGTTGCTGAACCGTTACCAGGCTGATGGCCTGCGCATGATTGAAGTGGACAAGGATGATCTGGTGAACCTGCCGGAGATTGTCGACGACATCTGCGAGCTGCCGTACCGCTTTGTGATCTTCTGTGATGACCTGTCGTTTGATGTGGGGGAGTCCGGTTATAAGGCCTTGAAAAGCGTGCTAGAGGGATCACTGGAGCTGCCCCCGGAGAACGTGCGGGTGTATGCCACCTCCAACCGCCGGCATCTGATGCCGGAATTCATGAGTGACAACCTGAAAAGCGAGGTGCGCGACGGCGAACTGCACCCGGCGGAAGCCATTGAAGAACAGGTATCACTGGCGGACCGGTTCGGGCTGCAGCTGTCGTTTTATCCGTTTTCCCAAGATGTCTATCTGCAGGCGGTGGACGCGCTGTTTCCGGAGGTGGCAGAGCGCTCGCAACTGCACCAGGAGGCCATCCGGTTTGCCACCGGCAAAGGGGTGCGCAACGGTCGCACGGCCCAGCAGTTTTACCGCCAGTTTGCCGGGGACCCCAGATTCAGCTGACGCCGGCTATTGCCGGCGGGCCATGCGGATAAACCGGTGGTGGATGGTCCGGATGCCCAGGAATACCAGCACCATGATCACCGGTATGGCCACGCCCAGTACCAGGGATTTGTTGAACGCCAGGCCGCTATCCTGCAGTACGTCCAGGCCAAGCTTGAGCAGGCTGATCAGATAGTAGGAGATCGCCACAACCGAGAAGCCTTCGACTGTGTGTTGCATCATCAATTGAATGCGGGAACGGCGGTCCATGGAACTCAGCAGTTGCTGGTTCTGACTCTGGATCGCCAGTTCCACCCGGGTACGCATCATGTCGGAGGCTCGGTCTACACGGCGGGACAGGTCTTCGAGCCGTTCCCCTACCGCTTCGCAGGTTTTCACCGCCGGGGTTAGCCGGCGGGTCATGAATTCGCTGATGGTCAGGTGGCCGGAGACTTCGTCTTCCCGCAGTTCTTCCAGCCGGGTCAGCACCAGTTCGTGGTAAGCCCGGGTAGCGGCAAAACGGAAGGTGGAGTGGGCCCGGTAGGCTTCTATTCGGGCGGCAATGTGGGTGAGTTCGGCGAGTATCTGTTGTTCGTCCAGGGATTCGTTATCCGCCAGGGACTGGGTGATGGTGGCCAGCTCGTGGTCCATGTCGTTCAGGCTGGGCGTCATTTCCCGGGCCAGTGGCAGCGCTAGCAGCGACATCAGCCGGTAGGTTTCAATCTCCATCAGGCGCTGCACCAGGCGGCCCAGCTGGCTGTTGGACATTTTGTGATTGAGCACCATAAAGCGGCCGAAATGGTCGCTGTGCAACTGAAATGAGCCCAGCACACGGGCGGCGCCTTCCTGCGGGCTGCTGCCGATCAGGCGCATACCTTCGAAATACTTGCGCATGTACGCCAGTTCGCTGCGGGCGTCCTCTTCCGACGGGCGCACCTCAATGTGGAAGGCCCCGACGATGGTTCCTTCCAGCTGCTCTAGCCACCCCTCTGGTAACGAGCTGATGCCGGTCTCGGCAAAAGGTTCGGCGCTGGAAATGCCAAGATTGATAAAAGTGTAAGAGGCAAACTCCATATGCACTTCACGCCGGACGCGCAGCTTGCCGAAGTTGTGCTCATAGCAGCTGACTTCCTGTTCCGGCCAGGGCTCGCCCAGCAGGCGGTGCAGCCGCTGAAGATGCGCGAACTGTGTTCGGCGCTGCTCCGGTGTGACCAGCACGGCAATGTGGGTCACCCGGGCGGTGGAAGGAATCACCTGGAAGGGGCGTGAGTGCAGTTCCTGGTAAAGGTCTGCCCGCAAGGGATGAAAATCCAGGGATGACGTTTCGGCACTCACAATGTTTATCCTGTTTCCGGGTGGTATACCGGGATGATAACCCGGAAGCTCACCCCGTCAATGCCACCTTCGCGGGTGTTTCGGGCCTCCACATGGCCACCATGGTAGTCGGCAATAAGACGTACGATCAGCAACCCCTGCCCCAGGTGCCCCTCGCTCTGGCCCTGGCGCTGGGAGACAAAGGCGCCAAAAATATCCACGCCGGCGTGTTCCGGCAATTGCGAGCCCTCGTTGAACACACACAATTGGTAGTGGTCCGAATGGCGTTGCAGGCTGACCTCTATGGCGCCGCCTTTGGGGGTAAAATCCCGGGCGTTATCCACCAGCTTGTCGAGCATTTGCACCAGCATTTCCGGTGAGCCCATCAGTGGGCATTCGGCTTCGGGAATCTGGTAACGGATCTGGTGGTCGGCATCCAGTTGTTGGTACGCCTCGGTGGCTTGCGCGACCACCTCGGACAGGTCGAACCGTTCTTTGTCAGCCTGGTCGAAGCTCTGCTCGAGCCGCGCGGCCTCACTCATGCTGTTGAGAATTCGGCGCAGCCGCTCGGTAGCCCCGGCGGCCCGTTCCAGGTATTGCTGCCGTTCCTGCTCGGAGCTGTTATGGGCGAGGTTCTCTAGGGACGACCTGACCACCGCCACGGGGGTTTTCAGCTCATGGGACAGCCGGCGGGAAAAACTCTCCAGGTAGTGGTTATAACTCTGCAGCCGTTCCACCATCTGGCTGAAATGCTGTTGCAGTTGCCCCAGTTCATCCTGGGTTCTGGCGCCGGGCACCTGGCTCAGAATCCGGCCATCTTCGTCCACGCTGGCGCTGACCAGGCGTTGCAGGCGGGCAATTCGCCAGGATAACCAACTGGCATAACCCAGCAGCACCAGGGTTAACGCGAGAATGATGAGCAGGCTGCGGGCCAGGACGCTGCCAAGGGCCGAGCCGGAGACGGTGAGCAGTTGATCGAGGGATTGTTCCAGTACCAGCGAGCGACCGCCAAACAGATCATGCTCGGTGGCCAGCCAGACCGAGCCGTCATTGCGCCTGACCAGGTGATTGTCTGGCAGGCCACCGGTGATCAGCCTATGGGTGGCTTCGCCCAGCGGTGTGGGCTCCGGCTGGTAGAGCCGAATCAGGGCGCGCAGGGCGTTGAGGGTGATTTTCTCAAGTACTTGCACGGGAGACAGATCATCGAAGTCCGGGCCCTGGCCAGTGGCCGGATGCCGGTGATGGGCAATCACCCACCCCGCCGGCTCAACCAAAGTGACTTGCTGACCATCACCGAGCTGGTCCGCAAGTGCCCGTTCCAGTTCAGGGATCCGCTGCACCAGCGGGGGTGGTGGTTCAATGCCGGTGCCGGGTACGGAGGCGTCCTGGCCTCCCTGGGTCAGCTGGAAGCCCAGCAAGCTGCCACGGGCAGGCTGCGGCATCTGCAGCTCTAGTTGCCAGCCAGACCCCCGATCCCGCCAGGCACCCTGAACCCGATAATCCGGAGTCTGCTGGCGGTCTTCCCGAATGGCATTCACGCTGCCCGGCGCTGAGGTTCGTAGTGTCCAGCGTTGCCGTGGCACCGGCTGTTGCAGGTTGGTGACCGGCGGTTGCAGCACCAGCTCAAAGCGATCATGGGGTTGGTCAGGCCGGTTCTGCTGAAACAGTTGCATGGCCTGGTTCTGCATCTGGACCAACAGGAACAGGTGCCGGCCATCACTGGCGGCCTGCCATCGCAGGTGGGGTTCGCCCGGCACGGGCAGGGGCTCAGCCGATTGCCAGGGCTGCAGGTGATCGGGCTCATCGTAACCGGGCCAGTCGTCGGCATGGCCGTCGGGTTTGATCGGGGTTTCTGCCGGGCTGGCGTAGAGCGCGTTCGGGGTGGTGATGGCGGGTTGCCCCAGCAGCAGGTCGCCGGCCAGGTTTGCCATCCGCTGGCCCCGCTCTTGGAGCTGTTGCAGGGCCTGTTGGCGCAGGGCGTCATCCAGTTCCAGCACAAACTTCAGCCCGGCCCAGGGTATCAGCAGCATCAGCAGGCTGGCGAGGAACAGCTGGCGTTTAAGGCTCAAGGTCAGACCTCACGGGCATTCCAGCGATAACCCATTCCATAGGCGGTCTGAATGCCATCAAAGCTGCTGTCCAGCTGGCTGAATTTACGCCGGATGCGTTTGATATGGGAGGTCACGGTGTTGTCATCCAGTACCGTGCTGGCGGCTTCCATCAGCTGGTCCCGGCTGCGAACGTGGCCGGGATGCTGCACCAGGCTGTGCAGCATCCAGAATTCGGTCACCGTCAAGTCCACCGGCTGGTTGTCCCAGGACACGGTCATGCGGTCGACGTTGAGCGACAGCCGGCCCCGGTGCAGCAGCTCATCCGGCTTTTGCAGCGCCTCGGCCCAGGCATCGGCCCGGCGAAGCAGGGCGGTAATCCGGGCCAGCAGATGATCCAGGCTCATGTCTTTGGTGACGTAATCGTCAGCGCCCAGGCGCAAGCCGTGCACCGAATCGATATCGCTGTCCCGGGCGGTCAGGAAGATGATCGGCAAGGTAGCAGACTGCGACCGAAGGTCCTGGCACAGGGTAAACCCGCCTTCCGGCTCGTCTCCAAGCCCGACGTCAATAATGGCCAGGTCTGGCAACGCCTGGCGCAGCACTTGCCAGGCCGATGGCCGGTCGCCATAGGCTGATACCCGGTAACCCCGGCGCTCAAACGCCGCCCGGTAGTTATCGCGAATGCCTGCTTCGTCTTCAATCAGAACAATGTGTTTTTTCATGGGTGATGCTGTTCAGCAAGATGTGCTGTCATTAAACCATGCTCCTTGCGCGGCACAAGTCGATGCTGCGGGATTGCCATAATTCATCATTTTCTATCGCCAGCTTGCCCGTTTCTGCCACGGCAGGGCCCATTCAGCCTGTTGCAATGGCATCACTAACTTCCACAAAAAGGATGTCGTGATGATGTTGCTATCGCTGCTTGCCAATCCGGCCGTACGGCCTGACCTGTTCACCGCCCGCCGGGCGAAGCCAGCCGCTAAACAATCCAGGTGGTTGCGAATGGCCGAGGGTATCAGCCTTTGGCTGGCGGTTCTGCTGATGTTGTTTGTCCATCCCCTCTACGCGGAGGCGCGTCAGATGGACATGGAACAGCCGGGTCAACTGTACCTGATGAATGATCAAAATGCCCGGCAGCAGCCGGCGGTGATTCTGGACAGTGAGTTTCAGGTTCGTGTGTCTGGCTTGCTGGCCCAGACCAGGCTGACCAGGACGTTTCGTAATGCCAGCGACCAATGGCAAGAGGGGATTTTCGTGTTCCCGTTACCCGACAAGGCCACGGTGTACGGGCTACGCATGACCATTGGCGAGCGTGAAATCGTGGGGCACATTGAGCCCAAAGCCAAGGCCCGCCAAACCTATGAGCGGGCCAGGCAGGCCGGGCAGCATGCGGCCACGCTGGAGCAGCATCGCCCGAACCTGTTTACCAGCCGGGTAGCCAACATCCCGCCAGGCGAAAGTGTGCAGGTGGAAATCCGTTATCAGCAACCGGTGGCCTACAAGCACGGTGAATTCGAACTTCGACTGCCCACCACCTTGACCCCTAGGTATATGCCAGGCGAACCGCTGGCGGAAACCCAAGGCCCGTGGCAGTCGGGGTGGGCGCTGGCCACCACAGAGGTTGCCGATGCCCATGAAATCAGCCCGTTTACCGTTCGCCCCACGGACGTTGATGGCGGCAGTCACCGGGCCAGGATCGGAATAGAGATCGAAAGCGGCCTGGCCCTGGCGGATGTCTCCAGCCCAAGCCATCGACTGCACACCGAGCTGGACGGTGCCAGGGCGACGGTGAGGCCGGAACAGGAAAAGGTGCTGATGGACCGCGATGTGATCGTCAGGTGGCGCCCGGTAGCCGGCAGTGAGCCAAAAGCGGCCGTCTTTCACCAGACCTGGCAAGGTGAGGATTATCTGATGGCCATGGTGCTGCCGCCTGAAACGGTCGGGCCGGTGCTGCGCCGGGAGCTTGTGTTCGTTATTGATACCTCGGGTTCCATGGCGGGGGACGCGATTGCCCAGGCCCGTTCTGCCCTGCTGAAGGGGCTGGAATCCCTGCGCCCCGGTGATTCGTTCAATGTGATCCAGTTCAACAGCCAGGCCCATCCCCTGTTCGCCCAGCCGGTGCCGGCAGAAGGCCATTACCTGGCCCGGGCTCGGCGTTATGTCCAGGATTTGCGGGCCAATGGCGGTACCGAGATGGCGGGTGCCCTGTCGCTGGCGCTGGGAATGGACTCTGGCCCGGGGGGTGAACGGGTGCGCCAGGTGGTGTTTATCACCGACGGTGCCGTGGGCAATGAGTCTGCCCTGTTTAACCAGATCCGATCAGGTTTGACTGACCGAAGACTGTTTACCGTGGGGATTGGTTCTGCACCCAATATGCATTTTCTGCGGGAGGCGGCCCGGTGGGGCCGGGGTGAGTTTACCGCAATTCACTCAGGCGCCGAGGTAGACCGGGCCCTGAACCGGCTGTTTGCCGCCATGGAAGCACCGGTGCTGACCAATCTGGACGTCCGCTGGCCGGATCAGGGACAGCCTTTGGAGCCAGTACCGGCCAGGCCCGGAGATCTGTTTCGCGGCACGCCGTTGATCCAGGTAATCCGGGGGCTGCCGGCAGCAGGGCAGTTGCAGGTTTCCGGCCAGTTGCCCGGAGGCCGTCACTGGTCCACTTCTCTGGATCTTGCCCAGGCGGCGCCCGCCAGTGGTTTGAATCGTCAGTGGGCCCGTGGCCGGATTGATGAGCTGACCGATGCCGCCCGGCTTCAGGGCCAGGCGCCGGATGAGCAGCAAATCACTGAGCTTTCGGTTCGCCATGGCGTGATTTCGCCGTTCACCAGCTTTGTGGTGGTGGAGCAGCGCCGGGCTCGCCCGGAAACCGAAAGCGCAGGGTCACAGAGCATACCCACACTGCTGCCGGCAGGTAGCCAGCCCGGTATGCTCAGGTACCCCCAGACGGCCACATTCGCACCGTTGTTCACTGCGCTGGGTTTGCTGGGGCTGATGTTTTCCCTGGCCATTGCCATGCTGAACCGGAGGCCATCCCTGTGAGTCGCCTGCTGCTGTTACTGTTCGGATGTTCTGCCACGGTGCTCATGTTCGGGCTGTGGATTCCCTTCAAGGCACTGGTGGCACAGGAGCTGCTGGCGCTTGCCTGGGCCGAGACCCAGGCGCGGCAGGTCCAGGCCCGGCCCTGGCCCTGGGCCGATACCTGGCCCGTGGCGAAACTGGAAATGCCCGAGCTGGATGTGTCGATGATCGTGCTGGATGGCCTGCACGGCGAAAGCCTGGCCTTCGGGCCGGGCCGGGTGGTGGCCGGTGCCGACGGGCCGGTGATTCTGGCCGGACACCGGGACACCCACTTCAGCCACCTCCAGCATCTCGCTCCGGGTAACCCGGTCAGATTGCAAGGCCAGGATCAGCGTTGGCAGGATTATCGGGTGACCAGTATCCGGGTAGTGGACAGTCGTAAGGAGCTAATCAACACCCACACACTGGCTGCCGGCACCCTGCTGTTGGTTACCTGCTACCCCTTTGATTCCTTGGATGCTCGTGGCCCACTGCGCTATGTGGTTGAAGCTCACCCCGTTTACGCACTCGAACAAAAGGATACTGTTGCCGCACTTTGAGTTTGGCGTACACTTGTGCGCCAAGTGGATCATTAGTGGAAAAGCAGTATGGCAGTGGTAAGAAAAATCCTGGCGTGGATCAGTGTGCCAGTCTTGTGCCTTCTGGCATTGGTGTTGTACCTGGCCCGGCCGTTCAACCCGGACAACAACAGGATTTTGGGCGGGATCGTCGCCCGGGTAGGTCGTTGCCTGCTCGGCATGAAACGCCCTCTGTACGGGGCCGAAAACATGCCGCAGGACAGACCCACGGTGATCATCGCCAACCACCAACAGAACGACGACCTGTTCCTGATGGGTGACTTGCTACCACCGCGCACGGTGGCGGTGGGCAAGTCCTCACTGGTTTGGGTGCCGTTCTTTGGCCAGGTATTCTGGCTGGGTGGCAACATCATTCTGAACCGCGGTCGGTCCCGAAAAGCGGTGGCGGTGATGGAGGCCACCAGTGAGGCGATCAACCAGCAGCGTAAAAGTATCTGGGTATTCCCGGAAGGCACTCGTAGCCGTGGCCGTGGCCTGGGAAGTTTCAAGAAAGGCGCGTTTCACACAGCTATTGCTGCCGGTGCCCCCATCACCATGGTGTGTGCCGGTGAGTATCACGGCAAAACACGAGGCTGGTCTGGCCGCAGGGAGCCAGTCCCGATGCAGATTCTTCCGCCCGTCGAAACCCAGGGGCTGACCTCTGCCGATATCCCCGAGCTGATCGCCCGGTGCCACCAACAGATGTCGGAAGCCATCGCAGGGCTTGCACGAACTCCCGGAACTGCTTGAATGGCCGTGAAAAACAGGGCAGTCTTCTGAACAGGAATGCATTCTGGACTGGTAAACCTTGGGAGAATGGATAGATGAGCCTGATCTGGTTTCTGATCATTGGTGGTCTTGCCGGCTGGCTGGCTGGCCTGATTATGAAAGGCAAGGGCTTTGGCGTGCTGGCCAATATCGGTATTGGTATTGTCGGTTCGGTGATTGGCGGCGTGCTGTTTGGCGTGCTCGGGCTGGCGGTAAAGAGCATGGTCGGTGAGCTGGTAACCGCGACCGTCGGTGCGGTACTGCTGTTGGCAGTGGTCAACAAGATAAAGCAGGGCTGACATGATCGTACCCGTAACCGCTGTGTTCGCGGCCGTCCTTGGTTTGTTGTTGCTGGTGTTGTCCGGCCAGGTGGTCAAGTACCGGCTGAAGTACCGTAAAGGGCTGGGCGTGAACGACGATGTCGAGTTTGAGGCAGCGGTGCGCGCCCATGCTAACCTGGTCGAATATGCGCCCATTGGCCTGATTATGCTGGCGATTGCCGAGCTGAACGGTGTTGCCTCAGGCCTGATTTACTGGACCGGCATGGCGCTGGTGGTGGGCCGTATTCTCCATGCCTGGGGCATGATCAACGGCAAGGGTGGCCCCCACAAGGCCCGCATGATCGGTATCCTGTTAACCTGGTTGGCGATTCTGGTGGCGGCGTTGCTATTACTGTGGAACGTCTGGCAGGTGTACGGCTGAGCAAGCCGGCAGCGATTGCTTAAACGGGGCCTGTTGGCCCCGTTTGTGTATGTACCTGGCGCTCAGAGTGCTTGGGCAATGTCCATGGTCAGGTATTCCAGCTCCACCCGTCGGTTGGCCGCGTGGTCTTCCGGCCGGGCCAGGGGGCGATCCGAACCCCAGGTAGCCAGCACAATGGCAGACTGGTGAACGCCCTCGCGCATGAGCAGGCGGGCCACAGAGTTGGCCCTCAGGCGAGCCAGGAAACGATTGTATTCCTCTGAACCAAAGCGGTCGGCGTGGCCATGAATTCTTACCCGCACACCCGGGTGATTTTTCAGGTAGGCAGCGTGCTGCTTCAGAACCTCGATGTCACCGGCATCCGGAGTGTGTTTGTTGAAGCCGTAGTGAAATCGGGTGCGGTGAGGACGGCTTCCGTCTTGTGAAGGCTGGCCCGCCATGCCGCCGAATGCCAATGCGGCCTTCGCCAGCAAGTCAGGGTTGTCCAGAACTAGTACGGTCATGTGCAGTATCCTCGAGTCCAGAATCCGGTTTTTGTTGTTATTGCTTCCCCAATATTGTTGGTTGAAGCAATAACGGCAATTGGCGAATGGTCGATAGGCACCGGAAGTGAGTGGTTACCGATTGAATGGCATTTGTGTGACTGTGTGATGACACCCACGGTTGTGTGCTGCGCCACATTTCCCGTTGCAGACCTTTGATTTCTGCTCGCCAGGTGTCATTACACCGGGAAAAGAAGTCGCTGCTGTGGTAAAAAGCAGCTTTTCAGGGACAGATTGTGATGAATTGTGACCGCCCATGCTGATTATTCCTGCCGAGAACGCCGTTAACTGGAAACGCCCGCCCTGGGTAACCCTGAGCCTGATGATGGCTTGCCTGCTGGTCTTCCTGTTCTATCAGGGCGGTGACGACCGCAAGTTTGAAGCGGCCCTGGAACAGTATCTGGAAGCCGACCTGCTGGCGCTCGAGGCCCCGGCTTATGAAGACTATCTGCAACGGGAAATCCGGTTTTCTGGTGATGCCCAGAGTGTTCTGGAGCTTCAGGAATTCCAGCAACTGCAGGAGGACAACGAAACCTTCTGGCTGGCAGCCACCCTGTTGGTGGACAGGGAGTTCTACCAGTACCTGCAAGAAAACCGGGACCTGATCTGGGCGCCGGCTGAGCGAAGTCACTGGCTGGAGCAGCGGGTTGCCATCGATGAACAGTGGCTGTCTCGAATGAGCGCTTATCAGTTGGGGCTTATTCCGGCGGAATTGTCGCTTTACAGCCTGATCACCTACCAGTTTCTGCACGGTGGCTGGGGCCATATTATCGGTAACCTGCTGTTCCTGTTCCTGCTTGGCTTCACCGTTGAGAAGGCCCTGGGGCCTGGCCGTTACCTGATGGCCTATCTGGCCTGTGGTGCGTTATCCGGCCTGATGTATACCGGCTTCTCCATGGGCAGCGAGATTCCTCTGGTGGGCGCGTCAGGCTCCATTTCCGGGTTGATGGGCATGTATGTGGCCATATACGGCGTGCAGAAAATCCGTTTTTTCTACTTCCTGTTGGTCTACTTCAACTATTTCCGGGCACCGGCCATCGCCCTGTTGCCGGTGTGGGTAGGCAAGGAAATCTATGATTACTGGTACGCCGGCTCTACCGGTATTGCCTATATGGCCCACGCTGGCGGGCTACTTGCCGGTGCTGGCCTGGTCTGGCTGTTGGGTAAAAGCTGGTTGCAGGTGAAAGAAGAGTTTTTTGAACCGGAAGAAGATGAACAGGACGCCCGCTTTACCTCGGCGTATGCCCAGGCTATGGCCAGCCTTGGAAGGATGGATTTCGATCTGGCCCGGCGTCAGTTCGAGGCGTTGCGGGAACGCTATCCCGAGCGCGCCATTGTGTTGGAACATCTGTACCAGCTGGCCAAACTTCGGCCAGACCTGCCAGCCTACCGGGACCTGTCACGGGAACTGATGGCCGATGCCATGGCCCGACGGCAGCCAGAGCAAATGATCTCAGTGTGGCAGGAATATCTGAGCAAGGGCGAGGCCCATCATCCGCTGGCGGTGGAAGACCATAACCGGGTAATGTTTGCCAGTCTCAAGCACCACGATTTGAAATCAGCGGAAAAGGCTTTTGAACGCATGCGCTCAACGGCGGATGTGGAAATGGTCAACGAGGCCTGCCGGTTGTTGCTGGCGGAGTTCGAGAAGCACCAGATGGAGCCAAAAGCCCGCCATTACCGCCAATTGCTCCAGAACACTCTTTGAAGCCTTAAATGCCGGCACAGCGCAGCTTGCCCTGTGCCGGCGCTTTCCGATTACTCCGGTACCTCAAAACTCGCTTTCGGGCCTTTCAGCGGTTGCTGATTGCGGGCCTGGTCCAGCCAGGTGTCAATCTGCCCATGCAAGGGGTGGGTGACACAGCGTTTCTTGATAAACGCGAGAAACGCACTGGCTTTCTCCCACTGTTGCAGGCCATTGGCCAGTGCCTGGGCGGCCAGTAAATAGGCCGGTGCCAGCTGGTCGCTGTCCGGGAACCGTTTGTGGAAATCCTGGAGCAGCCGCAATGCCGGCTTGAAGTGGCCCCGGTGATACAGGGCACTGGCACACTGCACCGCCAGTTCCGGATCGTCCAGCTGAAAGCCAGGCTCCGCCGCTTGCAGAGTCTGCATCAGCTGGTTCAACCCGTCCCCATCCTGTCGTTGGGCGAGCCACGCCATCAGGCGCGGGTGATACCGGTACAGCTCGGTCGTTGCCTGCCGGGCGGTCAGAATCTGATAGAGCTGCCCGATGCGTTTCGGATTGTCCCGGTCTTTTTTGAGGGATTCGATCAGCATGCTCTGAACCCGGTCGTAGTTGCCGTCTTTCAGGTTCATGTCCAGATCGGCATCAAAGCGGGTGCTCCGGTCCCGGTTCTGTTGGTCTGCGTCGCCCTCTTCCCCCTGAATGTCCGAGGCAAAGCCCAGCTCTTCCTGATACTGGAACAGCAGGTAACCCAGCATGTGGAACAGAATCAGGGTAAAGGTACTGTTAAGGAAGCCCGCCAGGGGCTGTGCGACCCACATCGGGAAGTGATCAACGGCAAAATCCTGGGCCGCCCCGGAAGCCAGGGTGAGCAGAATCAGATAGCCATACAGCAGGAAGTAGGGGGTGCCGATACGGGAAATCAGCACCGCCAGGTTCATCGGGTTCACCGCCGCACCCACTGATCGCTCCATCGCCAGCACCATGATGCTGGCGGGCAGGGCGAGTATCGCAAAGGCCAGGGCCAGCATCATCAGAATCGGCCCGCCGATCATTGCCGCCGCAGCCACCAGGCCACCCATCAGTACAAATACGAGAAGCTGCAGAATGACGATATCAAAACCGCTGCCCGTGAACGCCACGGACACCGGCGGAGGTTTCAGATGGCCTTCTGCGGTGTGGCTGATCACAGCATAGGTGTACTTGAACAGCGCCAGTGCCAGTACCAGCCAGATAACCAGGCCGACAATGTTCGCCGGTGCAACGATGGGCACCAGCGTACATATGGCGATTACTATCAATGGATCGGTATGGAACGGGTAGCGGAAGAAAGCGCCGATACGGTGCCAGAAGGGCACCACCTCGGTTGCCGCCCCGAGATACCGCATGGCCTTGCTGCAGCGTGGGCACAGGGCGCGGCGCTGGCGGGTGTCTGCATCGGGCATGCAGCGATTGCAATAGTGCATCTGGCACTCACCACAGTGCCACTTGGCCGGGTCGCCCGGGTGGTAATGACAATCGTGTTTCACGGTAGATCCTGATCCGTCAGAAAACAGCGCCAATGATGACAGAACTGGCCTTGTGCCGCAGCTGATCTGTTCACACTCCCTTCCGTGAACGCTAAAGAAATCTGCTCAGGAAGGTGCCGGCGATTGGATCAACCGCCGGCACCTTCCTGCCAGTGGCTACGAACCTCCAGTATCGACGGCAGGCAACGGAAGAAGGCCTCAACCAGTTGCGGGTCAAAATGCTGGCCGCTTTGTTCGCGAATCAGGTCGGTCGCCTGGTCTATGGACCAGGCTTTTTTGTAGGGGCGCTCACTGGTCAGGGCGTCGAACACATCGGCCAGAGCGACAATGCGGGCTGAAACCGGAATGGCTTCCCCTCTCAGCCCTCGGGGATAGCCGCTGCCGTCCCACTTCTCATGGTGATTAAGGGCAACCTCGCGCGCCATGTTCAGCAAATCTGAGCCATCTTCTCCAATGATTTCGGCGCCGATCTCGGCGTGCCGTTGCATCACGGCCCATTCATCCGGGTCTAGTTTTCCGGGTTTCTGCAAAATGGCATCGGGGATGCCGATTTTACCGACGTCGTGCATTGGCGCGGCGTTGAGCAGGGTATCAGACCAGGCTTCGCCCAACCCGGCCTCCAGGGCAATCAGCCGGGAAAAGTGGCTCATGCGGATAACATGCAGGCCGGTTTCGTTGTCCTTGTATTCGGCAGCGCGCCCCAGCATCTGAACCACCGCGAGCCGTGTCCCCACCAGTTCGTCCATACCCACCAGCGACAGGTGGGTTCTAACCCTGGCCTGGACTATCGGTGCGCTCACCGGTTTGGTGATGTAGTCCACGGCGCCCAGCTCAAATCCTCTCGCTTCGTCGTCTGCTTCGGCCAGAGCTGTGACAAAAATCACCGGAATGTTCCGGGTGGTCGGGTTGGCTTTCAGCGCCTGGCACACCTGGTGGCCGGTCATTCCGGGCATCATCACATCCAGCAGGATCAGATCGGGTTTTTCTGCCGACGCCAGCTCCAGCGCCCGCTCGCCGTCTTTGGCGAACAGCATCCGGTAGTTGTCGGAGAGAATATTGCGGAGTACCTGTAGGTTGGCGGGTTCGTCATCCACCACCAACAGAGTACGGGTGTCTGTGATCATGAAGGCTCCTGCAGGGTATCTCGGTACTGCTGTAACAGGTCTGCGGCTTTTTCAGGCTCAAATTCGGACATGGCATCGACAACGTCGCTGGCCAGCTGTTCCGGAAGTCGGGGTTTCAGTTGTGCGAACAGCTGATCCGGCAGTTCACCGTGCTGCAAGCGATCAATAATTTCGGCCAAGGCAGCGGCGCTTGGTTTTTCGTCCGGGATGAGCGCTTGCGGCGTTTCAGGTTCGCCCATGCCTGGGCAGGTTTCCAGCCAGGCCCGGATATCTGAGTAGCGATCGTCCAGAGATTGCCACAGGTGATCGGCAACCGGCTGATTTTGGGCCAGGGCAGACTCAAGGGCTTCAAGGGCATTTACCAGAGCTTTGAGGCCCAGGTTGCCCGCCACACCACGCAGGCGGTGGGCCAGGCTGGCGGTGTCGGTCGCATGGGGTTGTTGGCGGAGTGTATCAGGCTGGTTATCCTCTGCGCTCAGAAAGCGGGCGACCGCCCGTTGGTGGGCGATTGCATCGGGCCAGAGCTGGGCGACCACGTTATCATCAACCACGGTCAGTTCGTGGATCGCTCGCCGGTCAACTGCGGGGCCGGCCTGAATACCCAATACTCGCGCAATTTCCCGGGTCAGTTCCGATATATCAATCGGCTTGATGGCAAAGCCGTCCATGCCGGATTCGAGAGCCTGCCTGCGGTCGTCCTCCAGAACGCTGGCAGTCAATGCAATCACCGGGGTGTAATGGCGGTTCTCGGCCGCCTCACGCTGCCGGATTGCCCGGGTGGCCTCGTGCCCGTTCATCTCAGGCATCTGGACATCCATCAGGATCAGATCAAAGGCCTGGCGGCAGGATCGCTCAAGGGCTTCGCGACCATTGCTGACCGTGGATACCGTGTGTTTGCGTTGTGCCAGGAGGGTTGAAAGCAGCTCCAGGTTCTGGGGGACGTCGTCGGCCACCAGAATACGAAGCGGTGGCAGGCTGGTTTCATGATCAGAATGGTGTTCCTCCGCCACGGGTTGCCCCGGTTGCAGTGGCAGGCTCACCCGAAAGGTCGAGCCCTGGCCGAGCGCGCTGGTCACAGCGATCTGGCCGCCCATCAGCTCTGCCAGTTGCCGGGCGATGGTGGTGCCAAGGCCGGTACCACCGAATCGCCGGGTCATGCTGGCGTCGGCCTGGGTGAAAGGCTCGAAAATCGTGTCGATCCTGTCGGCGGCGATGCCGATGCCGGTATCTTCGATCAGGATGGTCACTTTTTCTGCTTCCTGCTGCTGAACCATCAGGGTAACGCCACCGGTATGGGTGAATTTGACGGCATTGCTGACCAGATTAAGCAGTACCTGCTGGATTCTGAGCGGGTCGCCCTTGAAGTGTTCCTGTGCCTGATAGTCCAGCTTCAGGAATAGCCCTTTACGCCCGGCATTCAGCGACTGGGCTGCGATGATTTGTTCGCACAGCGCCCGCAGGCTGAAATCCCGGTGTTCCAGCTCGGTGTGGCCGCCGTCCAGTTTGGCAGTATCCAAAATATCATTGAGCAGGTTGAGCAGTGACCGGGCTGAGGTTTTTACCACGCCCAGATGCCTGGCCTGGGACTGATTCAGCGGGGTATCCAACACCAGATCGGTGAAACCGATGATAGCGTTCATCGGGGTGCGAATCTCGTGGCTCATGTTGGCCAGGAAGGCGCTTTTGGCGGCGGCGGCCTGCTCTGCGTCTTCCTTGGTCCGCCGAAGGTCTGTCTCCATCCGGTGCCGTTCGGTAATGTCACTGATAAAGCCAACGAAGGTGCTGATGCCGCCAAGCCGGGCTTCGCCAATGGCCAGGCGCACGGGTATCCGGTGACCATCCTTGTGGAGCGCCCAGACTTCCCGGCCAGAACCGATGATTTGTCGTTCGCCGGTGTGCAGATAGTTTTTGAGATAGCTGTCGTGGGCATCCTGATGGGGGTTGGGCATCAACATGCGCACATTCTTGCCTACCACTTCGTCTGCACTGTAACCGAAGATCCGCTCAGCGGATTCGTTGAACGATAAAATGATGCCTCGGTCGGAGATTTTGACAATGCCGTCGACGGCCGCATCGACGATGGCTTGTAGTTCACTCGCGGTTTCGAGACTACGCCTCATCAGTGCCCGGTAGCGGACTATGGCATTTATACCGGCAGCCATCAGGCTGAGCCCAACAGTAATGAACGCAATGGCAAGAGCGAGAGCGGTATGCTGGTTGCTGCCGGGAAGAAAATCCGGGTCGGGCTGTCCGATAAATCGGGCAGCCTCCATGGCCGTGTAATGCATGCCGGCGATGGCCAGTCCCATGACGGTGCCTGCGAGCAGTCGGCGACTGAAACCGCGCATCCGGGTTCTTTGGCGTAAACCGAAACTGATCCATAACGCGAGCGTACCCAGCAGCACCGCAACGACAATGGACAGAGCGAACAAGAGCGGGTCATAGCGCAGGGCAGGACCGATTTCCATCGCGGCCATACCCAGATAATGCATGGCACCGATGCCGGCGCCTACCACCACGCCGCCGCTGAGCAATCTTGGGGCGGTGATCTCCTGCTTCGATAACAGGCTGAGCGCAACCCATGAGGCAAGCAGGCTGGGAGCGGAGGACAACGCAGTGATCCACGGGTGATAGTGCACATGGGTCGGCACTTCAAACGCCAGCATGCCAATAAAGTGCATTGACCAGATGCCAAAGCCGAGAGAAGCCGAACCGCTGAAAAGATGCATGCGATGAACGAACACGCTGCTGCTTCGCCTTGCCGCTGCGGCCAGAGTCAGCGCCATGTAGGATGCGCCAACGGCAATTAACAGCGATAGAACAACCAGTCTGGCATCGTATTGGCCGGTGACCAGTTTCTCTGTGGTCGGGTTCAGAACGAAAAAATGATCAAGCGCCAGCAAAAGGATTACCTGTCGGAAATCGGAAAGAGTACGTTAACAGTGCGTATCCGGGTCATGTACGGTCTTTTTGTGTCGTTTTTTGTACAGTTTTTGGACGGCGTGCTTCTCACTTCTTCAACGCCTTTCAGGGCTATTCACCGGGGGAATAGCGAACATTCATCGGTGTTGAGTTGAACTATGTTCATTCGATGCAATAGTTAGTGTAGATCAAACCAAGAGGAGGCCCCGCATGTCGAATACCTCACTGAGCAAAGACAGCCTGAATACCCTCTCCACCCTGAAAGCGGGTGGCAAGACCTATCACTACTACAGTCTGCCCAAGGCCGCCGACACCCTGGGCGACCTCAACCGCTTGCCGTTCTCCCTGAAAGTGCTGATGGAGAACCTGCTGCGCAACGAAGACGACGTCACGGTGGACCGCTCCCACATTGATGCGATGGTGCAGTGGCTCAAAGACCGACGCTCCGACACTGAGGTTCAGTTCCGGCCGGCCCGGGTATTGATGCAGGATTTCACCGGCGTACCCGGTGTGGTGGACCTGGCGGCCATGCGCGAGGCGGTAAAACAGGCCGGTAAAGACCCGGCCCTGATTAACCCGTTATCCCCGGTGGACCTGGTAATTGACCACTCGGTAATGGTCGACAAATACGGCAATCCGTCTGCTTTCAAAGACAACGTGGCGATCGAGATGGAGCGCAACCAGGAGCGCTACGAGTTCCTGCGCTGGGGCCAGCAGGCCTTTGACAACTTTCGGGTGGTGCCGCCCGGCACCGGCATCTGTCATCAGGTCAACCTGGAGTATCTGGGTAAGACCGTTTGGCAGAAGGACGTGGATGGCAAAACCATTGCCTACCCGGATACCCTGGTGGGTACCGACTCCCACACCACCATGATCAACGGCCTGGGCATTCTTGGCTGGGGTGTCGGTGGTATCGAAGCGGAAGCCGCCATGCTGGGCCAGCCGGTCTCTATGCTGATTCCCGAGGTGGTAGGCTTCAAGATCACTGGTAAGCTGCGGGAAGGCATCACCGCCACCGACCTGGTGCTGACGGTGGTAGAGATGCTGCGCAAGAAAGGTGTAGTGGGCAAGTTTGTGGAATTCTATGGCGACGGTCTGAAAGACATGCCAGTGGCCGACCGGGCCACCATCGCCAACATGGCCCCTGAATACGGCGCTACCTGCGGCTTTTTCCCGGTAGATGATCAGACCATTACCTATATGCGCCTGACCGGCCGCGATGAAGAGTTGTTAGATCTGGTGGAAGCCTACGCGAAGGCCCAGGGCCTGTGGCGGGAGCCGGGCCATGAGCCGATCTACACCGATACCCTGGAACTGGACATGGGTGAGGTGGAAGCCAGCCTGGCCGGCCCGAAACGGCCTCAGGACCGGGTGGCCCTGAAGAACATGAAGGCCTCCTTTGAGCTGTTGATGGAAACCGCTGAAGGCCCGGCGAAAATTCAGGAGACCAAGCTCGAGTCAGAAGGCGGCCAAACCGCCGTCGGTGTCGATAACAGCTACGAACACCCGGCCAGTCAGCCGCTGGACATGAATGGCGAGAAAACACGACTGGACCCCGGCGCCGTGGTGATCGCGGCGATTACCTCTTGTACCAACACCTCCAATCCCAGCGTAATGATGGCAGCAGGCCTTATTGCCAAGAAGGCGGTGGAGAAGGGCCTTAAAACCAAACCCTGGGTGAAAACCTCGCTGGCGCCGGGCTCCAAGGTGGTCACCGATTACCTGAAAGTGGCGGGCCTGCAGGACGACCTGAATGAACTGGGCTTCAACCTGGTGGGCTACGGCTGCACCACCTGTATCGGCAACTCAGGCCCGCTGCCGGATGCCGTTGAGAAAGCCATCAACGAGGGGGATCTCACGGTCGCTTCGGTGCTGTCCGGCAACCGCAACTTTGAGGGTCGGGTGCATCCGCTGGTGAAAACCAACTGGCTGGCCTCGCCGCCCTTAGTCGTAGCCTATGCGCTGGCAGGGAATGTGCGGCTGGATCTGACCAACGACCCGCTGGGTGCCGACAAAGACGGCAACCCGGTGTACCTGAACGACCTCTGGCCCAGCCAGGCGGAAATCGCCGAGGCCGTCGAAAAGGTGAAAACCGACATGTTCCGCAAGGAATACGGCGAGGTGTTCGAAGGCGACGACATCTGGAAGTCCATCAAGGTGCCCGAGAGCAAGGTGTATGAGTGGAGCGACAAGTCCACCTATATCCAGCATCCGCCGTTTTTCGAAGGCATGGGTGAGCAGCCCGAGGCCATCGACAACATCAAGGATGCCAACATCCTGGCTCTCTTGGGTGATTCGGTCACCACCGACCATATCTCCCCGGCCGGTTCCTTCAAGGCCGATACGCCTGCCGGTAAATACCTGCAGGAACACGGGGTGGAACCGAAAGATTTCAATTCCTACGGCTCCCGCCGGGGTAACCATGAGGTGATGATGCGCGGCACCTTCGCCAACGTGCGCATCCGAAACGAGATGCTCGATGGTGTGGAAGGCGGTTTCACCAAGTTTGTGCCCACCGGCGAGCAGATGGCCATCTACGATGCCGCCATGAAGTACCAGGAGCAGGGCACGCCGTTGGTGGTGATTGCCGGCAAGGAATACGGCACTGGCTCCAGTCGGGACTGGGCCGCCAAGGGCACCCGGTTGCTGGGCGTAAAAGCCGTGGTAGCAGAATCTTATGAGCGTATCCATCGCTCTAACCTGATTGGCATGGGCGTGATGCCGCTGCAATTCCCGGAGGGTACCGATCGCAAGAGCCTGAAACTCACCGGGGAGGAAACCATCAGCATTGAAGGACTGTCTGGCGAGATCAAACCGGGCCAGACCCTGACCATGATGGTGAAATACAAGGATGGCTCTACCGAAACCTGTGAGCTGAAATCACGCATCGATACCGCCAACGAGGCGGTCTACTTCCAGCATGGTGGCATCCTGCACTATGTGGTTCGGGAGATGTTGAAGAACGCCTGAGGTTTTGCGGGCCAAACAGGAGGCTGGGGCTCTGTTTCCAGCCTCCTTTAACATTTTCCGAAGCCCTTCGTATTCCATTGATTTCGTCTTTGTCTACTCTGCTTCGGTTAACTCCAGCCAGAATGTGGCACCCTGCCCAGGGCGGGAGGTGAAGCCAACTGAACCATGCATTTTGAGCATCAACTCACGGGTAATGGCCAGGCCGAGTCCGGTTCCAGCTTTTGAGCACCGGCCATCGGTTTCGGCCTGTGCGAATTTTTCAAACACTGATGGCTCGAATTCTGGCGGAATCCCTTTGCCAAAGTCCTGTACCTTGATTCGTACCTTGTGGTTTTCTGTTTCGGTATAGACAAGCACGTCAGAATGCTCTGGTGAAAACTTGATGGCGTTGGAAAGCAGATTGTTCAGGGCCTGCATCAATCGTCGTTTATCGGCGGTCACTTTAACATCGGCAAGCTGTCGGATCTCCACGGTCACTTGATGATCCGAAGCATAGTTTCCGATATTCTCGACACACTCACGCACCAGGTCAGAGACTTGAAGGGCTTTCATCTCGAGTGTCATTTTGCCGGCAATGAGCTTTTCAATATCGAGAAGATCATTAACCAGGTGAGTGAGCTGTTCGCTGTTTCTGTGGGCAATCCGGGTCAGCCGAAGGGCGCTGTCAGGAAGCGTTCCTGCAGCCTGGTTGGCCAATAATCCAAGGGCCCCGGAGATGGATGTCAGTGGCGTGCGCAGCTCATGGCTTACCGTGGAAATGAACTGGTTCTTGAGCCGTTCTGCTTTGTTCTGCTCTGACATATCCTCAACAATCAGCCAGACAACCGGTTTTCCGTCTGTGGTGATGAGGTTCAGACCATGCAGCATGATCGGCTTGAGCGCACCAGTGTTGTCTTTAACATAGCCCTGTCGGCCGTTAAGTCTCTCTGATCTGGCCAGCGTCTCTGTCAGACCCTCACAATCATCGGTGCTGAGGTTCCCATATTCATCGAACGTTTTGTTGAAAAAAGCCAGTGAACGAGGATGTTCACCAAGGATACTTTTCAGGCTTGGGTTGGCTCGCAATAGCTGATTGCTTGACGCATCGAACAGTGCAATGCCGACCGGGGCAAGTTCGAACAGGCCCGAAAACCATTGTTGCATTTGCCGATCTTTGAGCAGCAGACGGGTCAGCCAGAAGGTTGCAGCGGTCACCAGTAACACCAGTAATGCGAGTATCCCGCGCAACAGCAAGGGCTGCGGTGGCTGATCTGGCCATCCGGCCTTGGGTTGTGCGAATAAATGCCAGCTGGTGCCGTGCATGTCCAGCGCATTATAAACTGGCCATTTCCAGCTAGCCTCCTGGGTACCGAAAAAGATGCTTTCTGAGTTGGATGGGTCAGAGGACGTCGATAGCACTAGCTGTGCCTCCTGCATGATGATGCCCAGGTTGACCGCTTCATAGAGGCTTTGAAGGTCCAGGATGACGGACACCACGCCCCAGAACTCACCGGAATCGGAGCTAAAAATCGGAATTCGGGCTGCCAGTCCCTGGCCTCCTTGCACCAGATTAATGGGGCCACTGAACACCGCGCGTTCCGTTTCCATAAGCATGAGAACCTGTTCGGCCGGGAGGCTTTGCGTCCTCAAGTCCAGGCCAATGGCGGCTTCATTGCCCTCCAGGGGGTATATGTTGTTAATGACAAAATCAGGCGCCAGGCCGATGTTTCTTAATTCAGTGGCCAGCCGAAAAATAACGGCGGCCAGTTCCTGAAAACGAGCCTCGCCCAGTTCTGGTTCCACCGAGACACTTGCTGCCAAGCCCCACACCGTTGTTATGTTCTGCAGAATCCTGCCTTGCAGATCCAGCGCCAGGTCATCGATCTTTGCCTGCCATTCCTGCCGAACCTCGGTTCTGATGCGTTCCGTGCTGACCCTGTCCACGGTGATGGCAACCGACACCATGAGTATCAGAACCATGCAGCGGGCAATCCGTATGAGCGATCGAAACATCTGATCGTTGCCCCTTTTCACTCGGACGCCTCAGGCTTCGACGGCTGCGCCAGCGGCAGTTCAAGCCAGAAGGTTGCGCCTTTTCCTTCTGTCGACTCGAAATCAACGCTGCCACCCATCTGAGCCATGATCTCTCGGGTAATCGCCAGCCCCAGCCCCGTCCCCTGCTTGCCCCTTGTGCTTGAACTGTCGGCCTGGGCAAATTTCTGGAAAATGCGCGCGCGGAAGCTGTCGGGAATGCCGATACCGTGGTCTGTGACCGAAATCCTGACGTGATCGGGGAATAGTTTGGTGGAGACCCTTACGCTGGCACCTTGCTCTGAAAACTTGGCGGCATTGGAGAGCAGGTTGCTCAGTGCCTGGCTAAGGCGTTGCGGATCGAACCAGGCGGTTACACCCGGATGATCCTGTTGGTGGACAACCTGTATTCGCCGGTGTTCCAGGTAAGGCGCCAGGCGCTCGATTGATTCCTCGATAACAGGGGCGACAGGCTGATTGGTTGGGTGCATGGGCATGCGACCAGACACCAGTTTTTCAATGTCGAGCAAATCATTGATCAGGTGTTTGAGTTGCTCTGTATTTCTGAGGGCGATGGACACCATCTGTTGAGATTTCTCGGGCAAATGGCCCAGAGAACCGGCGATTGAAGTCAGCGGTGTGCGAAGCTCGTGACTGACCGTGGAAATGAACTGGCTCTTCATTTCCTCGATTTTGTGGCGCTCATCAATATCTACAATGTATCCGTGCCATAGCACACTGCCATCGGGCAGTTGCTCGGGCCGCGCAGTGCCTTCTACCCAGTGCCAGCTATCGTCTTGCCAGCGAACACGATACTTCTGTATCCACGGGGTCAAGTTATCGGCCGATATCTTTATGGAATCGGCGACAACCGCCAGATCATCCGGGTGAATACGTTCGAAGGCAGGCGAGGCATCTATGGCAGCCTGTTCTGCGGTGATCTGATAAATGGCTCGAATGCCATTGCTGGTATAGGGGAAGCTGCTATGGCCGTCGGGCCATCGACGGAACTGATACAGCATGCCCGGCGCGTTAGCCACCAGTTTGTCCAGTACTTCTATGTGCTTTTGCCGCTGAATGATATCGGTAATCCAGCGACCAAGAAGGTTGACGAATGTTTTTTCAGTCTCCGTAAATCCAGGGCGTCGGGGTAGTGGTGAAGAAAAATTCAGCGTGCCGAACAGCTCGTCGTCAATCCATACCGGCGCCGCCAGGTAACTCTCCAGTTTGAATTGCTGATAACAGGGATGATCACAGAAACGGGATCGCGCCATGTGGTCAATGGCAAGAACCCTGCCCTGGGCCGCCAGGAGTGAGCAGTAGGTCTGTTCCAGTGGGAATGTGATGCCGTTCTCCAGAGACGTCGGATGCCGCTCATAGTGCCAAAGGATCGTATACACACCGCCGGTGATATTGCTGACAATGGCGGTTTCCAACTTGAGAAACTGACTGGCAATCGCCAAAGCGCGCTCGATACGCTCAGAGACGCTACCACGGGAATCCAGAGAAATGTCATTCAGGATATTCAGTGCCTGGGTTCTCTCTGCGTAGTAGGTGCCAAGCTCCTGATACTGAAATTCCCGTTCGACCAGATCAGCAAAATCGCGCAGGGTCTTTTGATCGTCGCTGGAAAAGGTTCTCGGCTTCCTGTCGATCAGGCACAAGGTGCCTAAACGAAAACCATTCCGGTCACTCAGCGGTGCACCGGCATAGAAACGGATGCTCGGCTCGCCAGTGACCAGGGGGTTGTCTGCAAATCGCTCGTCCTGCAATGCATTCTCAACCACGAAGGTATCGGCGCCGAGAATTGCATGGCCACAGAAGGAAATGTCACGGGCCGTCTCGCGAACGCCGAGGCCATAGCAGGATTTGAACCACTGGCGCTCCCTGTCAATCAGGGAGACCAGGCATATAGGTACATCAAAGGTTTTGGCTGCGAGCCTGGTAATTCGGTCGAATCGTTCTTCCGGCGGTGTATCCAGCAGCTGAGCTGCTTCCAGGGCCGACAGCCGTAAGGTTTCATTTTGGGGCCGGTCCGGCGTTCTCATAAATGTTTCTCGCGCTGGTGATCGGCTTCAGGAAGCTCCAGCCAGAAGTGGGCGCCATTTGAGTAATCGTAGCCCACCTCACCGGACATCAAATGGGCAAGTTCCCGGCATATGGCAAGCCCTAATCCGGTGCCGGCTTTGGCCCGGTTAGAGCCCGCTTCTGCCTGGACAAATCGTTGGAACAGTTGAGGTAAGAAATGCTCGGGAACCCCGTCTCCCTGGTCTGAAACCGTGATGCGCACAACCCCGGAGGTTGTGGAGCTGGCTTTAACAGTAACTACGCCACCGCTTGGCGAGTGTTTTACGGCGTTGCTGATAAAATTATCAAGGACCTGGCGCAGCCGGGCCGGATCCGCAAACACGCTGAGGCTGTTATCGCTTTCGGCAACAATTCTCACGGAGTAATGCCTGGCCATCGGCTGGTTCCCGGTACACGCAGCCTCAATGGCTTCAGTAAGGTCGATGTCACGGATCTGGACGCTGAGTTTGCCGGCCACGGCTTTTTCAAAGTCCAGAAGGTCGGTAATCAGTGATTGCAGCTGCTGGCCGTTGCGCAAAGCCAGCTCAACCATGGCTGAGGCTTTCGGCGGCAACTCGCCGGCGGAGTTGGATTGCAGTAGCTTAAGAGCGCCATTGATAGATGTCAGCGGCGTGCGCAGTTCATGACTGACGTTCGACACAAACTGGTTTTTCAGAAGGTCCAGCGCTTCTCGCTCTTCCATCAGGGTGTTGAACGCTTTCGCCAGATTTCGGGTTTCTGCGGGCCCCTTGGTCGTCAACCTTTGAGTAGAAGAGCTGTCTGTTGTCATCCTTTTGATCTTTTGGGACATGCTGCCCAGTTGGCGCGTCGCAGCTTTGGCCACAACGTAGGTCATAAGCAGCAGCGGAAGTGTGGTGATTAAACTGATCCATAAAAACCCGCGAAACGATGCTCGGGCAGGTTGAATAGCTTGCTCATAAGGTGCTGCACTGAGAAATATCCAGCCAAGCCGCGCTAGATGTTGGGAGCTGTATACCCAGCGTTGCCCGGAAAAATCTGTGACCACACCGAAGGAGATGCCGGACAAGGCAGCGTCGATCAATGGATCCTCACCCGGATCTGGAAGGAAAGGTGCCGGTTGACCCTTTTTCAGGGCATCCACCTGGACGAAGTTTCCGGTGTCCAGCACCATGAGCATAGTGCCATTATCAGTCTTAATCTCTTCAGGAAGAATTCCTGACTCTGCCAGGTTGATGGTGCCACCGGCCAGTCCAAGTAAGACGCCATCATCACTTTTAACCGGGGCGAGAAACGACAACAGGGGTAAGCCGGTTGCGCGTCCAATGATTGGTCGGCTGACAATCGGCGTGCGGGATTGCATGGCCCGTTTGAAATGGGGGCGATCAGCGTAGGAAGTTCCGAGCCGATTGGGAACAAACAGGTTCTCGGCGATGGCGACGCCCCGGTCATCAAATATCAGCAGATCGCCGCCAAACAGACTTTCCAGGGCGGGTTGGCGGCCCAGCAACATTTCGAGTTGCGGTAGGGGTAAAAGATTGTTGCCGTCAGTCAGCACGCTGGCAAACGCTCCCAATGCATTCAGGCGTATGGTCAGTTCCTCGTTTACCCGACTGGCGGCCGCCGATGTCTGCAGCGCCTGGCGCTCTTTAAGTACCTGCTCAAAATCATGAAGCAGTCTGTCGTAGGCAATAAACAGAATCAGAGCTACGCTGATAACGATGCTTGAGCTCGCAATCAGCACAATGCGAGCGTTGAGGCTTAAAGTTCGCAAGAAAGGCCCTTATACGAATGGCTGTTAAAGATAAAACATGCTTTGATGAGAATAGTGCATTAGATGTTGTGAATAAAATAGTGAGGAATGCCTTTTGACCAATACAGCCGTTGATCAGTTACAGAAGCGCCTTAGGCTTCTGCAGGAACGGTTTTTTGAGCGCGCCCGGGGCGACATCGAAACGCTGTCAGGATTTGCGAGCTTGATTGATCAGCAACAGCTGCCGCAGTCTGAGCTGGACAAGTGTTATCAGTTGTTGCACCGGATGGCGGGTTCTTCGGGGACATTCGGTTTTCCGGAACTCGGACAGGCGGCCAGGGCGATAGAAAAGCAGATGAAGTCGTGCCGTGAGTCGGCGGCCGACAGCGGTGCAAGTGCGCATGACGTGGTGTCGGTTTCTGTAGAACTTGCCGATGAACTTCGACATCTTGCCAGGCTACTGGAAAAGGCTCCTGAAATGACCTCTGCCGCGGGTGCTCAGGCAGGGGCTCCAGCCGCAGCGGATTCATACGACGGGGCCCATGGCATGCAGGTCAATGTCATGGCCCTCGGGCATAGCATTGATTATCTGGCTGACCTGGTTAAATCGTTAGCCGTCTACGGTTTTTTCTGTGAATCGGGCTCTATTGATCGCCCGAGCGACGTTGCTGCCCGCCTTACAGAGCTCAACAACGCTTCGATCCTGCTGTGTGTGGATTCAGAGCTTGGCGACGTCATGGACTTTCGTGAGCAATACCTACCGAAAGCCGAGCATCGCAGATTCCCGGTGGTATGTGTTGGCCACGAGGACTCGTTCGAGACTTTGTATCGGGTCGCAGAACAGGGGGCAACTGCTTATTTCTGTGAGCCGCTGGACATGCTGGAACTGGCAGAACGGATCGAATCCCTGGCGCTGGAGCGCGGGTCCCGCCCCCAGGGCCGGGTGTTGATCGTTGACGATGATCAGGAGCTGGGAGAGCACTATTGCCTGGTGCTCAAGCAGGCTGGCATCATTGCCCGCCGGGTTTCTGACCCTGCAGACTTGATGTCGGAACTGTCGGCGTTTGAGCCAGACCTTGTTCTGATGGATGTTCAGTTACGGGATTACTCAGGCGTTACGCTTGCCAGGCTGATACGTTACGAGCCGCGCTGGTTGGGTTTGCCAATTGTGTATCTGTCATCGGAAGACAATCCTGAAAACCAGCTGGATGCGCTGTCTAAAGGCGCCGATGAGTTTCTGGTGAAGCCGGTCACCGATGATTACCTTGTTCGGTCGGTGCGGATTCGTTGTTACCGCGCCCGCCAGTTATCGGACCTGATGAACCGTGACAGCCTCACCGGGTTGCTCAAACATTCGCTGATCAAACAGGAAGTCGACCGAGAGCTGGCCCGCTGTCGCCGCGCCGGTCACACTTCGTGTGTGGTCATGCTGGATCTGGACCACTTCAAGCGGGTAAACGATACCTGGGGGCATGGTCAGGGCGATATTGTTATTCGTACCCTGGCCAATTTACTGCGCAACCGGCTGCGCGAGTCTGATGTAATCGGGCGTTATGGTGGGGAAGAGTTTCTGTTGATTCTGCCCGATTGTGAGCCGGCGGTGGCGGTGAAACTCATCGAAGCCATTGGTAAGAGTTTTGCCGAACTCGTGTTCTGGGCAGGGGATGACAGTTTTCAGGTTACCCTGAGTGCCGGCGTCGCGTTAATTAACGATTTTCCTGTTTCCGATCAAGCCATCGAGGCCGCTGATCAGGCACTTTACCAACGAAAACGGGGTGGGCGTAATGGTGTAAGTCTCTACCATCCGTCTCTACGCGGTATAAAAGTTTGAGAGGTGCCGGTTGAACGCATTGATATTGGAAGACGACGAGCTGGTGGGTGAGCTGCTTGAAACGGTCGTGGCGGGCATTCATCAAGGGGCTAACGTTAGTCTTGCGCGATCTTTGAGCGAGGCCCAACAACTGTTAGACAGTGATGGCCGTTACCAGTTGTATCTTATTGACTGGCAGCTGCCAGACGGTTCCGGGCTCGATCTGGTCAAGCGAGTGCGCGCTGGTGATCGTGACGTACCTATTGTGATGGTTTCCGGGCGTTCTGATCGGGAATCGGTACTCAGGGCAGCCCACCATGGTATCAGCGGATACATTACCAAGCCCCTGGATGTACAGCTGTTGCACGAACGTCTGACCAAGCTGGTCCCTGCCGTCGAGCCTGGTCACGGCTCCGCAGATGAGTATTTGAAGGCATCCTTGAATTCGGTGGTTCAATTGCCGACGGACATCGATCCTGCGGATGTACTGGAGCTGATCGGCAGGCAGCAAGAATTGTCACCGGCTCAGCTGGCGGAGCGCTGGCGTGAGGAAGCGGCGCTGACGGCCCGCCTGCTGGACGTGGCTAATAGCAGTTCATTTCGGCGCACGGGCAAGCCGGTTGAATCCCTCCGGGATGCCATCAGCAATATGGGCGTGGCCATGGCGTTGAATCAAGCCCTGGCGCTGGCACTGGATGTGGCCGGTAAGATAGACAATCCGGACCTGCAGGCTCAGGCCAGAGCTTTCCACGACATGGCATTGCAGGTGTCGCGTGAGGCTCAAAAACTTGCGATGAGGCTGGGGAAGTCGCCCTCTTCATTTCAACAGGCGGGGCTCCTGAGCCGCTTGGGAGAGATGGCAGTTCTGAAAGTGCTGAATCAGTTCACGGCAGAAGGAGGCTCGCTGAACGGTTCAGAGGTAGAGCAGTGCATTGGCCAGTGGGCTCAGGATTACGGCAATCGCCTGAAAGTACACTGGAAGCTGCCGCTGAGTCTGAGAGATATGATTGGCGCGGTGCATTTTTTGCCCAAAGACAGTACCCGTGAAGATCGCCTGGTGATGCGGGCCGCCGCATTGATTGCAGGGGGGCAGTCAGACAGTGATGACTGTCAGCGACTTTTGCGGCGTATTGGTCTGGAACTGAAACCATCCACCGAGGAGTCGCAGTATGGCGTCCGTTCCTGAGGCATCGCTGAATAAAGTTCTGTATGTGGAAGACGATCCGGATGTACGGGCCATTGCAGAGCTCGCATTGCAGGATGTGGGTGGATTTAACGCAGCACTTTGCAGTTCTGGCCAACAAGCCTTGGAAGTGGCTCCTGAGTTCGAGCCGGATCTGATTCTTCTGGACGTGATGATGCCCGAAATGGATGGTCCTGAGACCATGCGCAGATTAAGGGCTTTGGACGCGACACGATCCACACCGGTGATTTTCATGACTGCCCGTATTCAGAGCGCTGAAATTGAAGAATACCTGGCATTGGGGGCCATCGGTGTTATTCCCAAACCCTTTGACCCGATGACGCTCGCGGATGATATTCATCGAATAGTGAAAGAAAATACGCAAGGGGCATGATTAAGCGCAGGCCGTGACGAGTGCGTGATTGGCCAATTTGCGTTAGGCTGGCGCGCCTGAATGAGTAGCTGCTTAGTTGAGGTGTTATGTCTTCTTCTGAATCCCCTGACGAAATCAAAGCACGGCTGAACCTGGAAACCTCCCGCATTCACTGGCACGAGCTGCAAACCTATTACGCCCGCGGCCAGGTGGTGCGGGTAGCACCGGAGCTGGATCTGTTGAACGTGGCGGCCGAACTGACCGCCGACAACAAGGCGCAGTTCGAGCACTGGATGTCGGGCGGCCAGGTAGGGGAGGTCGCGCCCGATCTCGCCCGCGCCTGGTACGATCGCAATGCCGAACTCTGGGCCGTGGTGATTGCCCCCTGGGTGCTGGTTCAGGACCGTTCTGGCCAGGGCCTGCATTGACCCAGTCCTGTTGCCGGCTCACGAAGCCGGTTTCCTATATTGTCTAACCTGCCCGTGAGGGGTTTATGCTGACCGGTGCGTTGCTTGTTCTGGCGCCTTTGTTCCTGGGCTTTGCCATAGCGCTCTCTAACCGCCGTCTGATGACGGTAATACACTATACCGTGGAAGCCCTGGTCTATTTCATTCTGGCTCTGCTGGGTCTTGGTCTTGGTCAAATGGATGGCCTGCTGGACCAGTTAGGCACCATGGCTGCTCAGGTGGCGGGGTTGGTCATGGTGCTGCTGGTGGCCAACATGGTGGGCCTATGGTTGTTCCACCGCTGGCAGCCTATGTCCACGGGAGAAGAGGCGGGGCAGGAGAAGCCGAGTTACCGCCGGTTGTTCCTCGCCGGTTTGAAACCGTTACTGGCGGTTGTCGCTGGGGCCCTGGCCGGCTACTTCCTGTTACCGCAACTGCCGCTGGTTGACGATGTGGCTACCTGGGCGCTTATGCTGTTGCTGTTCTTTATCGGGCTGCAGTTGCGTAACGCCGGGTTGTCGCTCCGCAAATTGCTGATGAACCGACAGGGCCTGGGCATTGCGCTGGCGCTGGCGTTGAGTTCCCTGCTGGCGGGCCTTTTGCTGATTCCGTGGCTGGGTGTGCCGTGGCACCAGTCCCTGGCTCTGGCCTCCGGGTTTGGCTGGTATTCGTTGTCTGGCATCGTGATCGGCGATGCCCTGGGGCCCGCCTGGGGTGGCGTGGCCTTCCTGAACGATGTGCTGCGGGAAATCATCGCCCTTGCCATCATTCCGCTGGTTATTGGTGCGCGCCCGGCCATGGCCATCGGCTACGGTGGTGCAACCGCCATGGATTTCACCCTTCCCGTTATTCGAAGCAGCGGCGGCCTTGCCTGTGTACCGGTGGCGATTGCCTCCGGCTTTTTACTGTCGTTTCTGTCGCCGGTGTTAATGGGGATCTTTCTGGCTTTGGGTTGAGCGGCAAGAATCTGATGACATTCAGAATCTGAAATTGACCCGGTGCAATGCTTTGGTCAGATTTACCGCTATAGTGGCTACGTATTAGTATCCGAATAATCGATGCCGCTCCGGAGCCTGAATGAACCGCCGCCAATTCCTGCAACTGTCCGTTGCCGCCCTTTCGGCTCTGGGGCTGGCCGGTTGTTCAAAATCCGCACCGTTGCGTACTGGCATTCATCCCTGGATTGGTTACGAACCCCTGTACCTGGCGGAGGAGTTTGGCTGGCTGCCGGATTCCGTTCGGCTGGTCAAACATTCGGCAGCCAGCGACTCCATGGCGGGCCTGCTGGCCGGCGAGCTGGATGCCGCTGCCTTGACCCTGGATGAGGCGTTACGGGTCTATGCGGAGGGCGTACCCCTGCGTGTGGTAACGGTTACCAACGTGTCTGTTGGTGCCGATGTCCTGATGGTCAAACCCTCCATCACCAGTCTTGCCGGGCTCCGGGGCCGGCCCATCGCCGTCGAACTGGGTGGCGTCTCGGGGATTATGCTGTTCTCTATTCTGGAGCGGGCCGGCTTGAGCACCGATCAGGTTTCGTTGGTTGATCTGCCGGTGAATCGCCATTTGTCCGCCTGGCAAAATGGCGATATTGAAGCGTCGGTATGCTACGAGCCGACCGCCTCGGTGCTGGAGCAGGCCGGAGGTACCCGGTTATTCGACAGCAGTCAGGTGCCCGATACCATCTTTGATACCCTGATAGTTACTGAGGCAGCCGCCCGCCGAAAACCCGGTGCGGTGCGTGATCTGGTGTACGGCTACTTCCGGGGCCAGCATCACCTGGTGCGCAGCATGCATGATGCAGTGTATCGAGTGGCCACCCGTCAGGGAATAACGCCGGATTCGGTGCGCCGGTCCCTGGCCACGGTGATGCTTCCGGAGCTTGCAGCCAACCAACGATACCTGGCGCATCATGGCCGGATTGAGGTGGTCGCGAAACGACTGTCCGGCATTCTGGTCCGCGAGGGGTTGATGGCCAGCCATCCTGTTTACGAACGCCTTTGCGACCCGTCATTCCTGCCCCGGAGTTTGTCATGAACCGGCGGTGTTCCCGCACGCTTATTCTGGTGCTAGGCCTGCTGGCCGGGCTCTGGGCACCGTTAGCCGTGGCCAAGGGGGCGGTCACTCTGGGGATTCTGTCTTACCGGCCAGAACCGGTGATCCAGGAACGTTATAGCCTGCTGGCAGAGTATTTGAGCCAGGAAACCGGATTGGAGGTACGGCTGTGGGTATTCAACCAGGATGACATGAACCGGGCGCTGGCCTCGAATCGGGTGGATTTCTTTTTGACCAACCCCAGCCACTTCCTGATGATTCGCAGCGAGCGCAGCCTGACCGGGGTGCTGGCCACCCTGCAACGGGAGTGGCAAGGCCGTTCCACTGGCAGTATTGGTGGCCTTATCCTTACCCGCGCCGAACGCAGTGACATCGATCGCCTGGCAGACCTCAGAGGCAAAAGCATAGCTACCCCGGGTATTCATTACCTCGGTGGCTTTCAGGCAGCGGCGCTGGAGCTGAGGGATGCGGGTGTGGACATTCTCCGCCACAACCGGATGGTGCATCTGGGTAATCACGACCGAGTCATTCGAGCGGTATTGACCGGCGATACCGATGTCGGGTTTGTCCGAACCGGTATATACGAAGAACTCATCCGGGAAAATCCGGCGTTGGCAAACAAGCTGAAAATGATTCATGTGCAGACACTGACCGGCTTTCCGTTTTCGGTGTCTACCCGGCTATATCCTGAGTGGCCGCTGGTCTCTCTACCTCATGTGGATAGTCGGATTGTGCGTAGGGTGGCGTCTGCGCTGTTTGCTCTGGAACCTGGTCATCCTGCCGCACGGGCGGCAGGCCTGGCGGGATTCTCGCCTCCAGCCGACTACGAGTCAGTTGAGGATGTGGCCCGAACCCTGAAAGTGGCGCCCTATGACCAGGTGCCGCGAGTCACCTGGGTGGATGTGCTGAACCAGTATCGGATCTGGGTGCTGACGGTTGCGGTACTCTTTGTAATGCTCGTGGTCACCAGCCTCTGGCTAAGCCGCAAGAAGCGCCAACTGGCTACCGAGGAACGGCGCCAGCGTGAGCTCATTGGCAGCTGGCCCCAGCCGATGCTGATGATCCGTAACGGGGAACTGATCAATTGCAACCGTGCCGCCGTGGATCTGGTGGGTTACACCTCCGAGGCATCGCTTTTAGGTAAGGGCTTGCCCACTTTCTCGCCCCATGCGCAGCCGGACGGTACACCTTCCCTGCAAAAAGCGGATGCACTGATCAGGCGGGTAACGACCGGAGAAGTGGCACAGTCCGAGTGGCTGTTCGTGCATTCGGACGGTTCCGATGTCTGGGTGGATATGACCCTGGCGCCGGTCTATGAGCACGATCAGGAGAGCCCTTCCATTCTCTGTTCCTGGTACGACATTACCCGCCGTAAGTATGCAGAGGAGCGCCAGCGACTGGCCCTGCGAGTGTTTGAGAATGCCCGTGAAGCTATTTTTATCACCGATGCCCACGGTGTTGTCATGGACATCAATGAAGCCTACTCACTGATTACCGGGCGGGACCACAAGGTGGCGGTGGGCAGCCTGCCACCCATGCCCATGGACGAAGGCAGTGCCATCCTGATTGCGGCGCGTAAGCACGGCGTCTGGACCGGCGAATTCTCCAGCCGGCATCGGGATGGTCACGCCATCGTGCTCAGCCTCACCCTGAGCAGCGTGTTCGATGAGCAGGGGCAGCTCAGTCATTTCGTCGGGGTGTTCAGTGATGTCACCCAGCTTAAGGAAACCGAGAAACAGCTGCGCACCATGGCGCACTATGATTCACTGACCGGCTTGCCGAATCGGGTGCTGTTCTCGGACCGTCTGCAGCAATCCATGGCCCAGGCCCGCCGGCAGAACTATCAGTTGGCGGTGATTTACATCGATCTGGATCATTTCAAACCCATCAACGATGCCTTCGGGCACCACGCAGGGGATGGTTTGTTGGTGGAAGTTGCCCGCCGCATGCGTTCAACCCTGCGCGAGGAAGACACCCTGGCCCGGCTGGGAGGTGATGAATTTGCCGCCATCGTGGTGAACGTCGCCGACCAGCAAACCCTGGAGGCGTTGTTGGCGCGCTTATTAACCAAGATTGGCGACCCGGTGTGGGTAGCTGACCACAGTGTTGAGGTGTCTGCCAGCCTGGGTTATACCCTGTACCCGAAAAACGCGGAGCTGGATGGCGACCAGCTGTTACGCCAGGCAGACCAGGCCATGTATCGCGCCAAACGGGAGGGCAAAAACCGCTACTGCAGGTTTTCCGACTCCGGCAGCTGATGCTGGGCGCCATTGAGCAAATGGGTGGCCGGTTGCCATTTCAGGGCCTTGCTCCACTGGTCATTGAGCCGCCGTACAGAACTCAGGGTATCCAGAGCCTGGTCCCCCAGGGCGGTGCTGAAATCCCGCCGTACCATCATCTGCAACATCGCGTTTTTCAACCGGTGGTAAGTGCCCTCTGCCTCGGCAAGCAACGCCTCAGCCGGGCCTTCTGATGCGACCAGCTCCCGGATGGTATCCAGATAGTGCTCCAGTGTCTCAGCTTGCTCGGCAAACTCTGTCCGGTGGCTTAGCTGCCGCAGCTGCAATAGCCGGGTGGTCAGATCAGTGGCTTCGGCCAGGTAGCGGCAGGTGCGGATGCTGATGGTCAGGGCATCCACCACCGACGGGTGCATTTTTTCCGCCCTCAACCGGCCGATATAGTCAGTGATCGCCTGGTTCAGGTTGCGGATGGCATCGGCTTTCGGCCGGATATCGGCTTCGGTCAGGCTCTCCCGATCAAGACACACCCTCAGCAGGCCCCGGCTATGGCCGATCAGTCGTTTCATTTCCTGGTCCACCGCCCCGATCGCCAGTTCTGGCGTGGTGATCAGGGTATCGTCCAGATAACGGGGCACGGCGTTATCTTCCTCCTTGCTCCGGAACATCCGGCCCAGAAACCGGGCAAAGGGTTTGGTAAACGGCAGCATAATGGCCGCCCCCAGCACATTGAACAGGGTGTGGAACAGCGCCAGAGACACAGCGGGGTTGGCTTCCAGGTTCAGCCAGTCGGTCAGCATCGCCACGGTCCACAGCATCACCGGCAGGATTATCAGGGCGATGGCGCCGGTAAACACGTTGAACAGGATATGGCCAATCGCCAGCCGGCGGGCATTGGCGGTGGCTTTGAGGGCCGACAGGGCAGCCGTAGAAGTGGAGCCCAGGTTGGCGCCGATCACCGCTGCTGCCGCATTGTCCAGACTGATCAATCCACCGGCTGCAGCGGTCAGAACAATGGCCAGGGCGGCGCTGGAGGATTGCGTCAGAACCGTGGCCAGAAACCCGATGACCAGAAACGTAAACAGGCCGTAATCCGGGCTGATAATACCGCCGTCGGTAAAGCCTCCGGCCAGGGATTCCAGTGCGGTCTTGAGAATCGACAGGCCGAGGAAAAACAGCGCAAAGCCCGCCAGCGCCTCCCCCAGGAACTGGTTCCGCTGATTGCGGCTGATCATCTTGAAGCCGACACCGGCGGCCAGCAGCGGCAGCGCCAGGGCTTCGATCTTGAACCCGAACCCCACCAGGCTGACCAGCCAGGCGGTCATGGTGGTGCCTATGTTGGAACCGAAAATGACCCCGAGAGACTGAGCCAGGGTCAGCAGGCCCGCGTTGACAAAGCCAATGGTGGCAACGGTAACCGCCCCGGAATGCTGCACAATACCGGTGATGGCGAAGCCGGCCATCAGGCCCCGCAGGGGTGTCCTGGTCCAGGTACCTAACAGGTGTCGTAACTGGTGGCCAGCGGCGTTCTTCAGGCCGGTGGTCATCATTTCCATGGCCAGCATGAACAGCGCCAAGCCACCGAGAATCTGGAACACGGATGAGATCATGGTTCGGTTGTCGTTGTGGTTTGCGGATTAGTGGCGAGTGTAGCAGAGGTTGGCCGGCGCGATGCCTCAGGCCAGGAATTTGCGCACATCCAGTTTGTAGTCTTCCGGGTCCACCGCCCGGACAATCCGGTCCTGATTGCCGGCGCGGGATAGATCGATGGTTTCCACTGTAATCGGTAGTCGAAACCGGGTGTGGTACATCACCCTTACCACGGGCAGGCGCTGATCCTGATCGTTGGTTTCCACCACCACCCCCAGCCGTCCACTCTCAAGCAGCACCAGCGAGCCCACCGGGTACAGGCCGATGCAGCGGATAAACTGTTTCACCAGTTCCGGGTCCAGATGGTCACCACTCCATTCGAGCAGTTTTTTCAGCCCCTGGGACGGCGTCATACCCTTGTGATACACCCGGTCGGAAGTGATGGCGTCGTAAACATCGGTGATCGCTACCATACGCCCGTATTCGGTGATTTCTTCGCCCTTGAGACCCTCCGGGTAACCACTGCCATCCAGTTTCTCATGGTGCTGAGCAGCGGTAATCACGGCGATTTCGCCGATGCCTTCGGTGCTGGCAAGAATGTCCCTGGAGTGCCGGGCGTGCAGTTTCATCACCTCAAATTCTTCCGCCGTCAGGCGGCCGGGTTTATGCAGGATGTCATCGGGGGTGAGGATCTTGCCCAGATCGTGGAGCAGGGCGCCCACCACGGTTTGATGCAGTACGTCTGCCGGCAGGTTACGGTAGTTGCCGAACAGCGACATCAGCACACTGAGGTTAACGGAGTGTTCCAACAGGTAGTTGTCTTTCTCGCGGATGCGGCCAAGGCAACTCAGGGCGTTGGCGTTTCTCAGAACGGAGTTTTGCAGTTCGTCGGCCAGTTGGTGAATGGGCGCGATATCAATGGCGGCACCCATTTTGACGTTGTTCATGAAACTGCCTACCAGGCCTTGGGCCTGGCTGTGAATCCGCTGGGCGATGACAATCTCTTCAGTCAGGGCAACCTTGTGCTGGATGCCCGGGCGCTGTTCACCTGCCTTCTGCAGGGCCTGTTCATTGCGCCGGTCCACTTCCTGGGCGGTCTCAGCGTCCTGGGAGTCCAGCCCTTTCTCAACGTCGATATAGACGTATTGGACCCCCATCCTGCGGATTTTCTCGATGGTCTCTTCCCGCTTGATCACCCCTTTCTTGCGTTGGGTGTTATGGGGAATCCAGTCGTTATTCAGGTCGGAAATGTACATGCCGACCTTCAACGCAGCGATGGGAATGCGTTTGATCATGGTTGTGGGAAGAACGTCCTCAGGCTGTTCTGGTAGGTCTGGGTTAAGACCTGGTCGAGGGGGAGATCCTTCACCTCGGCGATTTTCTCGGCAACAAACGGCAGATAGAACGGGGCATTTTCCCGGCCACGGTAGGGTACCGGCGTCAGGAAGGGTGCGTCGGTTTCCAGCAGAATCTGCTCGATCGGGGCCATGCGTACGATATCCCGAACGTTTTCCGCCTTGTTGAAGCTGGTGATGCCGTTAAAGCCCAGGCACCAGCCCTGATCCAGCGCATAACGGGCCAGCCCGGGGCCGGAGGTAAAGCTGTGAATCACGCCCCGGCGGGTCAGGGTCTGCTCAAACTCCTGCAGGATGGCAATGGTGTCGTCGTCTGCGTCGCGGCTGTGAATCACAACGGGGCGATCGTTGTCGCAGGCAATCTGCAGCTGGCGACGGAATACCTCCCGTTGCACGCCCCGGTCGGCATTGTCGTAGTAGTAATCCAGACCGATCTCGCCAATGGCGACGATTTTGTCGTCCCGGGCGTGTTCGCGGATTTCCGCCTCCACTTCATCGGAATAGCTTTCCGCTTCGTGGGGGTGAATGCCCTGGGTGCCGTACACCCAGGGCTCAAGCTGGCTTAGTTCACGCACAGCAGCCAGGTTGTCCGGCGACACGGCAATGGTGATCACCCTTTCGATGTTCACCTTGCGGCTCTGTTCCAGGGTCTCGGCCAGCGGCCGATCCTTGAGGTAATCCAGATGGCAGTGGGTCTCGATGATCGGGTGATCAAATACGGGAATCTCACGACGTTTCTTACTCATGCCTGGGGTCTATGCTCCATCACAGCCGTCGCTTGGCTGCTATTCTGAGAATTGAATCACGTCAGTTTATCACCTTGGGTGATTGTTGCATTGCATCGTGCTGATAGGGAGTTTCCTTGATGGAGTATACGGCGTTCGCACGAACATGGTTTCTGGACCCGAAAAAACCGGCGCTGGGTCGATACCCCAGTCTGCTGGATGACGATGAAAAACTGCCGGCACTGGAGGCGAGCCTGGAAGATATCGGCGAGTACCAGCGCCGGCTTTGGGCCAATGGTCGGAAAGCCCTGTTGCTGGTGATACACGGCCCGGATACCAGTGGCAAAGACAGCCTGATTCGTACACTTGCTACCTATGCCGATCCCGCTGGCTTTCATGCCTGGTCGTTCAGCCGGCCCACAGCAACAGAATCCGCCCATGATTTCCTTTGGCGTGTCACCCCTTTGTTGCCGGCCTACGGGCAGATGGTCGCCTTCAACCGAAGCCACCACGAAGCGGTGATTGCGGAACGGGTTTGGCCTGTGCGGGCTGAGGAAACCTACGACTGGCAAGCCCGGTACCGGGCGATTCGGGATTTCGAGCAGCACCTGGTCAGTGAGGGTACCTTTGTGGTGAAGGTCTGGCTGAACCTGTCCGAAGACGAACACAAGCGAAGGTTGCTAAAGCGCCTGGACAAGCCTCGTAAACGGTGGAAGTTTGACCGCTCCGATATCGAGGGCTGGAAACTGCGAGACAAATACCAGGCGTATGCGGAGGAAGCGCTGGCAGCCACCCATTCCAATGAGGCTCCCTGGTTTATTGTGCCCGGAGATCGCAAATCCGAGGCCAGGGCCGTTGTCGCAGCCCTGGTGGCCGAAGTTTTGAAGCAGCTGGCACCGGATTATCCGGAGGAGCATCCGGATGTACTGGAAGAGTATCGGACCCTGCTGGCTGAGAATGGCGTGGAGTAACGGAGGCGAGTTATGCATATCGTGGTTGTAGGCGGTGGTGTGGTCGGCGTTACCACGGCTCGTGAGCTGCTGCGCCGTGGCCACCAGGTAACGGTGCTGGAGCGCCATCCGCTGGCCGGTAACGAGACCAGCAAAGGCAACGCGGCCCAGCGATCCTATGGTGTGGTCTATCCCTGGGCAGACCCCTCGATGGTGTTCAAGGCCTTGCCCTGGATTCTGCAGAAATCCGGCCCATTGAAACTGAAAGTGCCGCCGTCACTGGATGCCATGCGGTTCATGTTCGCCACACTTCGTTATGCCTGGTCGCCGGGTCTGTTCGGATTGAACAAACGGGCCATGTTGCGCCTGGGCATGCACAGTCGGGAGCGCTTCCTGGCCCTTGAGCAGGAACACGATCTGGCCTTCGACGGCCAGCATCGGGGGCTGCTGCACCTGGCCAGCAAGCCGGAGGCCATGGATGACTATCGGGCTATTCACGAACTGCTGAATGACATGGGTATTGCCTCCCGGCTATTGACGCCTGTACAGGTCAGGGAAACGGAACCGGGCATGACCGGTGATGGCCCCCTGTACGGTGCCATCAGCTACGACACGGATGGCACGGGCGACTGCCATCTGTTTTCCCGCTCACTGGCAAGGGTGTGTGAGCAACTGGGCGCAAACTTTCGATACGACGTGAAAGTGGAGCGGCTGGTTGCCGACGAAACTCGGGTAAACGCGGTGCAACTGACCAACGCGGACGGCCGGCTGGAAACTCTGGAGGCAGACGCCTTTGTAGTCTGCGCTGGTTGCTGGTCACCGCAACTGGTACAACCACTGGGGCTGCGTTTGCCAATCTATCCGATCAAGGGTTACAGCATCACCGTACCCCTGCGTGATGCGGCCAAGGGGCCGGTCAGTACGATTCACGATGACAACTTCAAGGTGGTGTCTACCCGCCTGGGTGACCGGTTGCGTGCAACCGGATTTGTCGAGCTGGCGGACTTCAACCGGGACATTCCGCAAGCGAGGATTGATACCATCAAACGGTCCGTTGAATCCCGTTTTCCGGGGTGTGCGGACCTGGCGGCGGCAGAGACGTGGACCGGGTTCCGCCCGATGACGCCGGATGGCCCAGCCATCATCGGCAAAGGCCCCAGGGACAACCTGTTCCTGAATACCGGCCACGGCACGTTCGGCTGGACCCTGTCTGCCGGCAGTGCAGACGTGATTGCGCAGGTAATCGATGGTGAAGAGCCGGCAGTGGTACTGGACCCCTTCCGGCCCGGACGCTTTTCGGAATAGCGTCAGAGTTTGCGCTCGATATTGCCGCACAGGGTGTGAACGAAGCCGATATCCCGGTCAGACAGCAGCGGCAGTTTTTCGAACACCCACTGGGACAGCTTTTCGTCCGCCGGAGCGTCCAGTTCTGGCAACAGGCCCTCCAGCCGCGAGCGCAGTGCCGCCAGTCCTGATGTGCTGGCCGCAGTTTCCGACTGTTCACTGGTTTTTTGCAGCCCGGACAGCTCCCAGGCGTAAAGCATCACCGCCTGGGCCAGGTTCAGGGAGGGATACGTCACCGCCATCGGGAAGCCGGTCAGCAGATCGCACAGGGCCAGCTCCTCGTTGGCCAGGCCCCGGTCTTCCCGCCCGAATACCAGGGCAGCCGTGGCTGCTGTGTCCCCCTTGTTAGAGATCACCGTGCGAAGTGCGGCGGGCTCGTGCCAGTCCTGCCGGTTATGCCGGGGCTTGGCCGAGGTGCCCATCAGCAGATCCGCGGAGTTTCTTACCGCGGCCAGATCAGGGAAAATGCGCGCATTGTCGAGAATGTGATCACTGCCATGCGCCAGCCAGTGGGCTTCCGGCCGGGTATGCAGGTCGGAATTGACCAGCCACAGCTCGGAAAAACCCATGGTACACAGGGCCCGGGCAGCCGCGCCGACGTTCTCCGGAACTTTTGGTTCAACCAGTACAAAGGCCAGTTTCATGACGTTACCTCCGGCGGCGAGTGTACACCAGTCGCCCGTGACTTTTTACAACCGCTGGCAGGCCGTGAACGACTGGCTTGCCCGGCATCAACCCCTCTGGCGTCCGATTCCTTTCATGGAGCCCGCGCCGGCGTGGATCCGGGATTATCCGGAACTGGCGGGCTGGCTGGAAGCGCTGGATGACCATGCCTGTGAGTATCTGGAAGAGAATCTGGCGGAGCTCTCGCAGAACGTCGCCCGTTTCGTCCCGGACCTCGCCGGTTACCCTGACCTGATAGCGGTGCCGGCCCTTGCCACCACCGAAGAAAGCCGGGCGGCGGCGCTGGCCGAAGTGGCTGCGGTGGATATGCCGGGGCGCAAGCGCGAGCAAGCGGGCGCCTTTTCAGCATCGGTGCGGCCACTGACTGGGCCGGTACTGGACTGGTGTTGCGGCAAGGGCCATCTGGCCCGCACTCTGGTTGGGCAAGGGGCGCCTTCGGTGCTGGGGTTTGAATGGAATCCGGAACTGGTGGCGGATGGCAATCGCCTCGCGCAGCATTACCAGGATCCTGTCACCCTGCGCCATCAGGATGTCATGGCTGAAACCCTGACCTGGCCCGGCAAGGTTCATGGTGTTGCCTTGCATGCCTGCGGAGACCTGCACCGCCAACTGATTCGCCGAGGCAGCGCGGAACAGACGTCGCGCCTGAGCTTTTCACCCTGCTGTTATCATCTGACGGATCATGAAAACTACCGGTTGATGTCTGATCAGGCATCGCAATACACCGGTGCGGTCACTATTGACCGGAATGGCCTGCGACTGGCCGTTCAGGAGACTGTTACGGCGCCGGCCAGGGTGCGCGAGCAAACCTGGCAAATCAGTATCTGGCGCCTGGGCTTTGATGCTCTTCAGCGGCACCTTCGCAGCGTTGATAGCTACCTTCCAGTACCATCCCATCCCGGGCGTTTGAATGCGGGTGATTTCAGAACCTTCTGTGCCTGGGCGGCCGATAAAAAGCGCCTGGAGCTGCCGGAAAATCTGGACTGGCAGCACTGGCTGGCGGAAGGGGGGCGCCGGTTCCAGAAGGTACGCCGGCACGAACTGCTGCGGCACCTGTTCCGGCGGCCGCTGGAGCTCTGGCTGGTGTTCGATTATGCGGTGTTTCTTGAGGAGCAGGGCTATCGGGTGCGGCTGGGGGCCTTCTGTGAGCGCTCACTGACTCCGCGCAACCTGTTGCTGGATGCGGTCAGGGTATCGGACTGATGTTTTTCTGAGGAGCGTTGGCCCGGAAACAAACAAGGCGCCAGAGGGCGCCTTGTTTGCTCATTACCTTATGTGTTGGTCTTAGCGACTAACCTGAATGCGTGCTTCAACACGGCGGTTCTGGGCACGGCCAGCGGCCGTGTCGTTGCTGGCAATCGGCTCGGCTTCGCCATAACCCATGGCGCTTACGCGATCCGGGTCAACGCCCAGAACAGTGGTCAGCCGGTTAGCAACGGCCTCGGCACGACGCTGGGACAGGAAGCGGTTGTACTCGGCGTCACCAATGCTGTCGGAGTGACCCGCGATTTCCACGGTGGTTTCCGGGTACTCGGCCATGAAGTCCGCCACGCGACGGATTTCGTTATCGAACGTGGCATCAATCACGGAGCTGTTCGTGGGGAACTGAACCCGCAGCTCAATGGTTTCCACGGTTTCAGTCACACCTTCGCAGCCGCGCTCGTCAACGGTGGCACCGGCAGCGGTATTCGGGCATTCGTCGCGGTAATCCGGCACGCCGTCACCGTCGCTGTCCACCGGGCAGCCCCGGCTGTCTACCTGAACACCGGCTGGCGTGTTCGGGCACTGATCGCGGTTATCGGGCACACCATCACCGTCTGAATCTGCAGGAGCCGGTGCTGGCGCGGGTTCAGGGGCAGGAGCGGGCTTCGAGGAAGCAACAGTGCGGGTGAAGGCCCAGCTCAGGCCAAGTGAGGCCATGGTGTCAAAGGTGCTTTCGTCAATACCGTGGAACTCGCGGAGATCACCACGGATGGAAATGCCGTTGCTGACGTTGTAGCGGAAGCCCACGCCAACATTGACCCGGGTTTCTTCGTGATCGGTGCCTGCAGTGGTGTAAGAAATGGTATCACCCACACCAAATTCTGCATGGCCGGCACCCAGTGATACATACGGGTTCCAGGCCGCATCCGGCCCCGCGAAATAGTAGGTGCCGTCAATTCTCAGTTCCTGAAAGTCAGATTCTCCCGGCACGTATTTGCGATCGGCGTTAGCCCGGGAATACACAGCTTCAACAGACCAGCGCGGCAGGAAGCGGTACTCAACACCGACACCAAAGGTGCCGGTTTCGCTCAGATCCCGTTTGTCATCAAACAGTTGGAAGCCGGCGAACGGGTTCAGGTAAATGGTTTCCTGGCGGTCGGCCAGAGCGGGAGTGGCAAGGGATGCTGTAAGGGCGGCCAGAGCGACCGGGCGCATGATCTTCATGCAGAACCTCCTGTTTAGTTGTTATTTCCTGCAGTTCTCTCAGGAATGAAAACTCCGAAAAACACCTGTATTACTCGGAATTTAGGCCAGTAAGCCAAAAAAAACAAAAAAATGACAGTAGTTGGTACGTCGGGAATTGTACGCAGTTCACTGACAGCGTCGTTTTAATCTGATGTCGCCGTGAAATACAGATGAGCGCTCTTCTTGCTGAAGTTCAGCGTATCGCCATTGGCAAAACGCACTTCAAACGAGCTTTCATCCTCTGACGTCACGTCGCCAGCGCCAAAGATGGCGTGGACAACACGCGCATGGTGCCAAACCGGTTCCGTGGTATCAGCCTGAGGCGCAGTCTGGCCCTCAATGACAACCCCCTCCCGGTCTGCATAACGCAGGCTGACCGGTGTCAGCGGGACGCTCAGGCTCAGTGACCCTGCTCCTGTTGGATAGTTCCCCTCCAGTGCGGCACCCAGTTCCCTGGACAGCTCAAAGCACAACTCGGCCACAAACCGGCTGGGACCCTGGTCGCCCTCAAGGTGGGGTTGTTGACTGGCTGGCCGGGTGATCAGATGCAGGGCCTGTCGGGTTCGTGTCATGGCCACGTAGAGCAGGCGCCGTTCGCTTTCCAACAGTGCCCTGGCATCGTCCTGGGGCCTTGGGCTGTAGGGCAGGTATTTCTCCTGCAGGCCAGGAATAATCACCACTGGCCACTCAAGCCCCTTGGTGCGATGGATGGTGGACAGCAGCACCCCGTGATCTTGCTTCTCTCCAGCTTGCTGTTTCAATGCCTTGAGATGATCCAGTGCGTCCTCAGCCGTCAGATCCAGTCCTTTCAGGTAATCCCGGAAGCCCTGTACCGTATCAATGCGCTCCTCGGCACTGTCGTGGGTCAGCGCCAGGCTGCGAATGCCCTCGTAGAGCTCCATGTGCTCCGCATACACACTGATCAGCCCGGCCACCGGCCCCTTGTATCGCTCAAGCTGCGCCAGCACCTCCCCCAGCTTGCGCAGTTTGCGGCCTGCCATCGGGGCCAGGGCGTCAAAATCCATCGCCAGCAGCCGCTCATGCCAGGCCCCGTCAAACGCTGCCAGGAACTGCGCGAGGTTCTCCAGCTCCGGCTCCTTCAGGCCCACATGGGGAAACCGGAGCAGCAGCCGTGCCAGATCCAGCCGGTCGGAATCCGGCAGCAACTTCAGCCGGCCGGTCACCACCATCAGCAGGGCGGTGATGGCCTGCACCTCGCGACTGAACAGTGCTCCCTTGCCTGCGTCAATCCGATAAGGTATCTGCCGGGCCAGCAACTTCAGCTCAATCGGCACACTCTGGCTCCACACCCGGAACAGAATCGCCGTCTGGCTGTTCTGCTCCGGCGCTTGCTGCTGCAGAATACGCAGCACCTGATCACCGTCGTTCTCCGGCCGATGCAGGTCCACGGTGGTCGCCGGTGTGGACGGATGCGAATGACACATCACATCCTTACGCCCGGTGTTGTGACAGATCAGATGATTGGCCAGCAACGCTACCCGGTGGCCATAACGAAAGGTGAAACTCAGGGTCTGCTCCAGCGGGCTCTCAAACTCATCGCTGAACCGGCGCAAAATAAACTCCGGCTTGGCCCCGCGAAACTCGTAAATGGTCTGGTCCGGATCTCCCACCACCGTCACCCGCGCCCGGTCACCGGCCACGTAGCGTAACAACAGGTGCTGAATTTCATTGGTATCCTGGTACTCATCCACCAGGATCAGATCCATCTTGTTGCCGACCAAGCGCTGCAACGGCGGGTTCTGATGAATCGCCATCACCGGCTCATACAACATATCCGCATAACTGATCCGCCCCTGGCCTTTACGCCACTGCTCGAAACCGTGGAACACATCGATCAGATACCGGTGCTTATCGGAATACCCCAACTCCTCGAACACCACCTCGGCCGGCGACAACCCGGTCTTCACCCGATCAATGAACCCGGTGGCCGTCTCCACAAACTCCTTCTTGTTGCGCCGAATCTCATCCGCCAAATCCTCCGGCGCCAGCCGCCGGGTCAACAACCACGCCTGAAACGCGATCTCCTGCTCGGTCAGAATCTTCTCCGAAAACCCGGGCAGATACCCCTCCCGGACAAACCGCTTGTACAGCCGCAGCCCCATGGCGTGATACGTCCGAATCTCCGGCAACGCCAGCTCGGACCGATCACACACCTCCTGCAGCTTCCGCTCAAAATCCACCCGGGCACTGCGATTGAACATCAACACCAGCATCCGGTCCGGATCATGCCCTTGCTCCAGCAGAAACCGAATCCGCCAGGCCAGCGTCGACGTCTTGCCACTGCCCGCCACGGCAGTGATCACCGCATGCTCATAGCCGGCCGTAATAATCGCCCGCTGCTCATCGGTGAGAAACTCGGGCAGGTGAGAGGTATCCGGGATTTGGGGTTTGGTAGGCATGCGGGCTATTGTACTGGCCAACTGGTAGCGGGAATAGCGCTCCCGCATAATTGACGAGTCGATCTTTTGCGCTTTTGACTACACCACCTGTGGTTGAAAACAGGGTTCGGGTAGCCTTTCCAAAACTGTGCGGAGCCATGGATGGCGGAGCCCAAGCGTCACATGGATGTGCCGTAAGGAGCGTGTTTTGGAAAGGCTACCCGAACCCTGTCAACTCCGAAACTGGAAGGCATAGGAAATGCAGAACTCTGAAGCACTGAACGTACTGGGTGAAAAACTGGAAACCTGCGGCAACAACCCGAAAACCGGCTTCTATCGCGACGGCTGCTGCAACACCGGCCCCGATGACCTGGGCAACCACACCGTCTGCGCCATCGTCACCGCCGACTTCCTCGACTACTCCAAAGCCCAAGGCAACGACCTCTCCACCCCCAGACCCGAATTCGGCTTCCCCGGCCTCAAACCCGGCGACAGCTGGTGCCTCTGCGCCGGCCGCTGGCAACAAGCCTTCGAAGCCAACAGTGCCCCGCGGGTCAAACTGCGCGCCACCCACCAAAGAGCCCTTGAAGCTTGCGAACTGGCTGACCTAAAAGCCCATGCCGCGGATCTCAGCTGAATGACTGACACAAGCCGGGAGCATCCGACCGCAGACTGGCAAAGCCTGCAAGCCAGGCTCAGGACCATCGGCCACCGCCGCCTGATTCTGGTAGAGGGCTCGCAGGAAAACACCTGCACCTGGATGCACCGGCAACTGTCCCGGATGAATACCAGCCACAGCTTGTGGGTTGGCCGGGCCGAACACGCCGAAGCCGTGGGCCTGCCACACCTTCAGGCCAACCATTACCAGCAATGGCTGGGCCGGGAAACCAGCCTGCTGGTTTGGGACGGCTGGCAAGGCAATCCGCCAGATGCCTTTGCGGCACTGGCAGGCACGCTGCAGGCCGGAGGGTTACTGTTCTGGCTGGTGCCGCCCCTGGATCGGTGGCGTCACTACGGCGATCCGGATTATGTCCGCACCGGCCTTGATCAAGCCGAAGAGCATCCATTTGCCGCCAGGCTGGCGATGGTGATCGGTGGCGATGCCTCCATCGTCCGGGTACAGGCAGACGACTCAGGCTTGGCTAACTGGCCGGAATTGCCGGCACATACTGCCGGTTTCACCCCGCAAACCACCGATGAACAGCAACAACTGCTGCAACACCTGGTGCGGTTCGGCCAGGGCCGCCGCCGACGACCCCTGGTGATTACCGCCGACCGGGGCCGTGGCAAGTCTGCCGCCATGGGCATCGCTGCGGCCCGTCTGCTCCTGGCCGGTCGCGAGCAGGTGCTGGTGACGGCACCTTCCCGGGATAACGTGGATACCCTGTTCAGGCACGCAGTGCTCGAACTTGGCGAAGAACTGGCTGAGCAATCGGAATCGGAACTTGTGAGCCGTACAGGCCACCGCCTGAGCTACATGCCAGTGCCAGAGCTGCTTGCCGCCCGCCCGGCCGCCGAAGTGGTTCTGGTGGACGAAGCGGCCGGCCTGCCGGCGCACTGGTTACGCGACATACTATTGGGCTGGCCGAGGGTGGCTTTTGCCACCACGGTTCATGGCTATGAAGGCACAGGGCGTGGTTTTGCTATCCGGTTTCGCGAGATTCTCGACCGGGAAACGCCCCACTGGCGGGGAATCCCGTTACACCAGCCGGTACGCTGGGCTGGTGATGATCCTTTGGAACAGCTGGTGTTCAGGCTGTTTCTGTTGGCCGCCGAGGGTGCGGTAGAACCCGTGCCGGAGGTCGCTGACGTTGATATTCAGCCCTGGGTACCGGCTGACGCCAGCGAGCAGGAGCTGTCACAGGCTTTCGGTCTGCTGGTCGATGCTCACTACCGGACAACGCCGGCAGACTTGCGGCAATGGCTGGATGACCCCGGCGCGCAATCCTGGCGCGCAGTGTATCGGGGACAAACGGTGGGTGTGCTTTGGGGTACTGTGGAAGGTGGCATTGAAGCAGGGTTGGCCGAGCAGGTAGCGCAGGGCCGTCGCCGGTTGCGGGGCCACCTGCTGGCACAATCCCTGGCCAGCCATGGTGGCTTTCCGGAAGCGGCCAGCCTGAAAACCCTGAGAGTGGTCCGCATTGCAGTTGTGGAACAGGCCCGCCATCTGGGGATAGGTCGCCAACTGGTGGATGCTGCCGCCGCGGCTTGCCGCGGGCAGGGCCTGGACGCGATCGGTACCAGCTTTGGTGGCAACGACCCGTTGGTCAGATTCTGGCAGGCTTGTGATTTTCGGGTGGTTCGTCTGGGTTTGCGCCAGGAAGCGAGCACCGGCGAGTTTCCGGTGCAGATGATGCGCGGCCTGTCCGATGCCGGAGCCAGTCTGGAAACGCAACTGAGAACCCGGTTTGCCCGCCACTGGCAAGTGTTGGTTCCTCGCCACTGGTCGCAGCTTGAGCCGGTGCTGATGGGCACCCTGGGCGCAGACTTGCCGCCAGACACCGGCCCGGATAACAACGACCGGCGTGACCTGAACAGTTTTGCCCATGGTTATCGCGGGTTCGAGCTGAGCTTGCCGATGCTGCAAGCGGTAAGCGCCGCCCCGGGAGTGATGGCCTGGCTTTGCCAGCAACCGGACTTTCCGTTGTGGTGCCGGGCGGTGCTTCAGGGTTGGTCGTGGGCAGCACTGCAGGCTGCGTTACTGTGCAGCGGTCAGCGGGATGGTGAGCAGCGTCTCCGGGGGTTGGCCTGTCAACTTCTGCAAAACGGGCCCGAGTTGTGAACGGTTCGATTTAATTCTTGCCATCGGCTGCTCAGAATAGCTGCAAAAATCACACAAGAGATTGCTCATTATGGCCAGGGAAGCAGGCAAGGTTGTTCTTCTATTCGTCACCGTCACATTAGCGTTGCTGTCTGGCTGCGCGTCAACGGGCGCCGGAAAAGGTGCAGCCGACAATCCCGGAGATCCGGGCCAGCTAATGGCAGCGGTCAAGGCCGATGAAGACCGGGCAGTGCTCAACCTGCTGTCGCAGGGAGTCAGTCCGAATGTTCAGGCTGATGCCGGGGAAAGCCCGCTGATGGTGGCCTCAACTAACGGTAATCGCCGGATTGTGCGCCTGCTTCTGGCGGCGGGTGCAGATGTGAATGCCCGGGATGCCCGTGGTTATACTGCCGTTATTCACGCGGCGGAAAACGGCCACCTGGCGGTGGTCAGGGCCTTGCTGGCGGCCGGAGCCAATGTGAATGTCAGCCAGGACGGGCAATCCCTGTTGATGAAAGTGGTGGAAAGCGGCGACTTGCTGACCGCCGAAATGCTGCTGGCGGCTGGGGCCGATGTTCACTTCCGGAGCGCCGATGGTCGCACCGCCCTGGACCTGGCCCGGGCCAGTAACAACCAGGACCTGGAAATGTTGCTGGTCCAGGCGGGCGCTGCGCGGTAGCCGGGCCGGGTTAGTCCAGGCCCATCGGGTCGTCGGTATCATCCCACACCGGCTGAAAGTGCCGCTCGATAACGTCCTCAGGCACATCCGCTACCGACGGGTAGGACCACACCGGCGACCGGTCTTTATCGACCAGCAGCGCGCGAATGCCTTCCACCAGATCGGGGCGGCGCGTGCACTCCTGTGCCATTGCCAGCTCCATTCGGAAGATGTCCTTCAGCGACATCTGCTGACCTTTTTGCAGTTGGTGCCAAACCAGCCAGGCAGTGACCGGTGAACCCTGCCGGAGGGTTTGCTGACAGGCTTGCCACCAGGGGTCTTCATTGCGGGCAGACAGCAGTTGGTCCACCACGGCTGGCAGCTCATCGCCAGCACTCAGGCGCGCAATGGTCTGTTCGTGCTGCTCCAGGTGGCCGGCCGCCAGACTGCGATAGTCCAGCGCTTCAATCTGACTGAGCAGGCGGAACAGACGGTTGTCGTCTGCCGCCGCTTCACCGGTCCAGCGTTCGTCCTGTAGCCGAGAGAGCAGGGCGCTAGCCTGCTCAGGCTCGATAACCAGGTCGGCCAGGCCCACCCGAAGTGCGTCGCTGACGTTGAGCCGCGCTCCGGTCAGGCCCATGAACAGGCCCAGGCGCCCTGGCAGGCGGTTAAGGAACCAGCTGGCACCGACATCCGGAAACAGACCGATGCTGATCTCGGGCATGGCCAGGGTGACATCCGGGGTTACCAGGCGGTAGCGGCAGGCCGATAACAGGCCCAGCCCACCCCCCATGACAATGCCGTGTGCCAGGCCAATCACAGGCTTAGGGAAGCGGTGAACACTGTAATCCAGGCGGTATTCACTGGTAAAGAAGCGGGCCGGGGCCTCGGCGTCGCCTTGGCCTTTCAGGGCATCGTAGAGAGTACGGATGTTACCGCCGGCGCAGAATGCGCGGTCACCAGCCCCCCGTAGTACCACCAGGCAGATCCGATCGTCCTCGGCCCAGGCATCCAGGGCCTCCTGAGCCTGAATGATCATCTCTTCGGTCAGTGCATTCAGGGTATCGGGTGAATTCAGTGTCAGCAGGCCAATATGGCCTTCCCGGCAAGGGAGTTCCTGAACCTCTACAGGCATGAAGTGTCTCTCCGGCAATCACATTGTTCCGTTACAGGTCGCAGTTAGCGGTTTGTTCGTACTGTCCTTTACCCGGTCCGAGAGTAAAAGAGGACCATGGTCGCACGAATGTCCTTGATCTATCACAGATCTATCACATTTGAGGCAGGGGCCGCCTGTGCTATAAGTGAAACCTGAATTACTGTCCGGCATCATCGCCGGTGAGTGAACGTTAAAACGATGAGAGGGTGAACACAATGAATCTGAAGCACTTCGCAGTTGCTGGTCTGTTTGCGCTGGGCGCAGCCGCTCCGTTTGCGGCTGTTGCGGGCGATGCCGCTGCTGGCAAAGCCAAAGCTGCAGTCTGCGCCGCCTGCCACGGGCAAAACGGTATCTCCCAGATCCCGATGTACCCGAACTTGGCCGGTCAGAAAGAACAGTATTTGGTTGCTTCCATGAAGGCTTACAAGAACGGCCAGCGCCAGGGTGGTCAGGCTCCGGTGATGCAGGGTCAGGCTACTGGCCTGAGCGATGAAGACATCGCCAACCTGGCAGCCTACTACGCCAGCCTGCCGGCTGACGGCGGCAAGTAAGACTTTCTGCTCTGAAAGTGGTGCGGCTCAGGCCGCACCACTGACAATCCGGTAGCAGGGCCGATAGGCCGACGTGCCGGGCAGTTTCATCCGGTTCTGCTCCACAAACTGCTCCAGCATGGCCTCCAGGGGCCGGATTAGCGTCGGATCACCGGCGATCTCAAACGGACCCTTCTCCTGGATCTGCCGGATACCACTCTCTTTGACGTTCCCCGCCACAATGCCGCTGAAGGCCTTGCGCAGATTCGCTGCCAGCAGATGCACCGGCTGGTCTCGGTGCAGCTCCAGTGCCCGCATGTTGTCGTGATTCGGTTCAAACGGTAACTGAAACACCGGGTCGATCTTCAGCATCCAGTTGAAATAATAGGCATCCTGCATGGCGCGCCGGAAGGTTTCCACGTCTTTCATGCCCTGCTTCATGGTTTGTGCCACCCGGGCCGGGTCATCAATGATGATCTCGTATTTGTTGGCCGCCTCGTCGCCCAGGGCATTGCGGATGAACTTATCGATCATCTCGAAGTATTCGGCATTCTCCTTGCGCCCGGTGAAGACGACCGGGAAGGGCAGGTCGGCGTTGTCCGGGTGTAGCAGGATGCCCAGCAGGTACAGAATTTCTTCCGCAGTACCTACGCCACCCGGGAACACGATCACGCCGTGGCCGCAGCGGACAAAGGCCTCCAGGCGTTTTTCAATGTCTGGCATGATCACCAGCTCATTCACAATCGGGTTTGGAGCTTCGGCACCGATAATGCCTGGTTCGGTAATGCCGATGTAGCGGCCGTTCTTCACCCGTTGCTTGGCGTGGCCGATGGTGGCCCCCTTCATCGGCCCCTTCATGGCTCCCGGCCCGCAGCCGGTGCAGATGCTGAGCCCGCGCAGGCCGAGTTGATGGCCTACGTCTTTGCTGTACTGGTACTCATCGTGGCTGATGGAGTGGCCACCCCAGCACACTACCAGATCTGGCTGGCGACCGGCCTCCAGCACCCGGGCGTTGCGTAGGATATGGAACACCAGGTTGGTGATGTCTTCCGGGTTGTCCCGGCGGAAACCCGCGACGGTGTTGGGAATGGAATGGCTATATACGATGTCCCGCAACACTGAAAACAGGTGCTCACGGATTGCCCGCAGCATTTCGCCATCCACGAAGGCGTGGCCGGGCGCGTTGATCAATTCCAGCTTCAGGCCGCGGGGCTGGGGCACCAGGCGAACATCGAAATCGGCATGGGCCTCCATCAATTCCTTACAGTCGTCGGTTTCAACGCCGGTGTTGAGCACGGCCAGGGCGCACTGGCGGAACAGACGGTACAAACCACCCTCGCTCTTGTCCTTGAGCCGGTTGACCTCGTGGTTGGAGAGGATTTCGAGGCTGCCCTCCGGGGAAACCAGGGCATTCATGGTGGATTCGGTCATCGTTGATGGAGCTCCTGATGGTTTCGGCAATGACGGATTTTGAGCCACTCTGGCAAAAGGGTACACTAAGGCCTTTCTGCTTATTACGCTACCCGACGTTATTCCGATCAAAGACTTTTTTATGAAACTGCTTATTCGTCCCGCCCCGGAAGTGGCCATCAAGAGTAAACCCGTTCGCCAGCAGCAAATGCGCCAGTTGCGGCAGAATATTCGTAAGTTGCTGTCCCGGCTGGAACCTGAGATTCGGGTGGACGGCAGTTGGGACCGGGTGGATGTGGAGGTTCCCGATGACCGCAGCCTGGAGGGCCCGGTGATCGATGAGCTGACCCGTATACCGGGTATTTCGACCATCCAGGAAATCGGCGTCTTTCCCTTTGTCGACATGGACGACGTCGGCGAAAAGGCGGTGCAGGCCTACGCAGACCGCCTTGCGGGCAAAACCTTCGCCGTGCGGGCCCGGCGCCATGGCAGTCATTCGTTCCGGTCCATTGATCTTGAACGCTCAGTGGGTGCCGCATTGCTCCAGGCTTCGAACGCCCGGGGAGTTGACCTGAAGAATCCGGACCTGGAAGTGCGGATTGAGCTCAATGAGGAACAGTTCCATATCGCCCATCGCCGCCATGAGGGCCTTGGGGGCTATCCTCTGGGTACCGTGGAAACGGTGATGACCTTGGTGTCTGGCGGTTATGACTCCTCTGTTGCTGCCTACCTGATGATGCGCCGAGGTATCCGCAGCCACTTCCTGTTCTTCAATCTGGGCGGCACCGCCCATGAGGTGGGTGTGCGCCAGGTGGTGCATTACCTTTGGCAGCGGTATGGGGCCTCCCATGGCGTGAAGTTTATTTCGGTACCCTTTGAAGGTGTGGTGGCCGAGATCATGCAGTCAGTGAATCACCGGCATTGGGGTGTGGTACTTAAGCGCCAGATGCTCAAAGCCGCGGCGGAAATTGCCCGGGATTATACGGCTACCGGCCTGGTGATGGGCGATGCCGTCGCCCAGGTGTCCAGCCAGACCCTGACCAACCTGAACGTGGTTGACCGGGCCAGTGACGAAGTGGTGTTGCGCCCGCTGATTGCCATGGACAAGCAAGAAATCATCCGCATTGCCAAAGAAATTGGCACCGAGCCCTTCGCCCGGACCATGCCGGAGTACTGCGGGGTTATTTCCAGCAAGCCGGTTACCCGCGCCAAGCTGCACCGGGTTGAGGAAGAAGAAGCCAACATGAACCCGGAGGTGCTGGCGCAGGCCATTGCCAATCAGCAGGGCACCATGGTGAGCCAGTTGCTGGATACCATCACCACACCGGAAGAAGTGGAGTTGGTGCAGACCCCTGCGGTGGAAGACGTGATCATCGATGTGCGGCACCCGTCGGAGGAAGAACGTTCACCGCTGACACTGACCAACAATGAAATCCTGAAAATTCCGTTCTACGAACTCAACCAGCAGATGTCTGATCTGCCGGCCAACCGCCAGTACCTGCTGTACTGCGACCGGGGCACCATGAGCCGGATGCACGCCGGTCACCTGAAGGCGGAAGGGCATGGCAATGTGAAGGTTTACACGCCTGCGGCCTGAGTCAGCCCGCCAACCCCTTGAAAAACTGCTGGACATTCTCGCTGAGGGTGTCCAGGTCATACCCGCCTTCCTGCACCACCAGCGTCGGCAGGCCCAGCTGGCGGATGTGGGTGCTTAATCTGCAGAAGCCCTCGGATGTTACCGAGACCTTGGCCTGCGGGTCGTTTTTGTAGATATCAAAGCCCAGGGTCAGGATCAGTGCATCCGGCTGGTACAGCCGGATTGCGGCCAGGGCCTCCTCAACCTTGGCAAAGAAGTCGTCCTCGCTGGCGCCATGGGGCATCGGCATATTGATGTTGTAGCCGTAACCTTCGCCCTCGCCCCGTTCATCCTCAAAACCACTGACCACCGGATAGAAGTTGGTGGGGTCGCCGTGAATGGAGATGTACAGCACGTCGCTGCGGTCGTAGAAAATCTCCTGTATGCCCTGGCCGTGGTGCATATCGGTATCCAGGATGACAGTGCGCGGAAACCGGCTTTTCATATGCTCGGCGGCAATGGCCGCATTGTTCAGATAACAGAAGCCCCCTGCCGCGTCTTTGCGGGCATGGTGGCCTGGTGGGCGACACACCGCATAGGAGGTGCGTTCACCTGCAATCAGGGCATCCGCCGCGCCCAGGGCGGTCTGGGCCGACCAGTAGGCCGCTTTCCAGGTGTTTTCGCCAATCGGGCAACTGCCATCCGCCAGATAACAGGCCGCCTCAGCCAGTATGCCGCGCATGGCATTGGGCGAGCGCACGAAGATATTGGACATCACCTCATCGCCCCAGTCCTCGTTTTCCATCCATCGACGATGGGCAGACTCCAGGAAACGAAGGTAGCCCAGGTCGTGCACCTTTGATATCGGCGCCGCGCCCTGATCGGCCGGCTGAAGAACCGGAATCCCCATCGCCTTCAAGCCTTCCAGCATCTGGCTGGTGCGGTCGGGAACCTCCTGAGGCTGACGCATCTGGCCACGGGTGAAATACGTTTTGGGAATATGCAGATCCTGCGCCGGATGAAAAAATGCCTTCATTGAACCGCCTCCTCGGGAGTCTGGAAATACTCTTCCGAGTATAGGCAGTGACACTGAGGGGTCAACGAATCGCCGGCCGCGTTTTTTACACGCTGCCTTTACAGGCCGGCGATCAGCATCCACTATGAAAGACGTTCCAATACACCCGCGCCCCGTCGCACCCGGGCGCACCCAGGTTATTGAAGAGGAGCCGAAATGATCGAGTCACCACTGCTGAAAAACCTGACAGGCTACATCGGTGGGCGCTGGACCGACAGTGCCGGCGGCAACACCTTTGATGTGTTCAATCCAGCCACCGGCGAAGTGGTTGCCAAAGTGCCGTCCATGTCAGAGCAGGATGTGCTGGATGCCGTTGAGGCAGGCAAGTCTGCGCTCCGGCTCACCAACCCCTGGCCCATCGAGACCCGGCGCAAGTGGCTGGAAGACATTCGCGATGGTTTGAAAGAACATCGCGAGGAAATTGGCCGAATCCTGTGCATGGAGCACGGTAAGCCGTTGAAGGAAGCCCAGGGCGAGGTGGACTACGCTGCGGGTTTCTTCGATTACTGCGCCAAACACGTCAACGCCCTGGATGCCCATACCATCCCTGAGAAGCCCAAGGATTGCACCTGGACCGTTCATTACCGGCCTGTTGGTGTGACCGGGCTGATCGTGCCCTGGAATTTTCCCATTGGCATGATTGCCAAAAAGCTCTCGGCTGCCCTGGCGGCCGGCTGCCCGTCTGTGATCAAGCCGGCCAGTGAAACGCCGCTGACGATGGTGGCCTTCTTCAGCGTGATGGACAAGCTCGGGTTGCCGGATGGCATGGTCAATCTGGTCATGGGCAAGGCCAGCATGATCGGCAAGGTGCTGTGCGAGCACAAAGATGTGCCGATGCTCAGCTTTACCGGTTCCACCGAAGTGGGCCGCCGGTTGATTCTCGATACGGCGGAGCAGGTGAAAAAACTGGCGCTGGAGCTGGGCGGTAATGCACCGTTTATCGTCTTTGACGACGCCGACCTGGACGCCGCTGCTGACAACCTGATCGCCAACAAATTCCGTGGTGGCGGCCAGACCTGCGTGTGCGCCAACCGGATTTTCGTGCATGAAAAGGTCGCGGAAGCTTTTGGCCAGAAGCTGGCTGAGCGGGTTAACAAGATGACCGTTGGCGATGGCATGAAAGACGGGGTCGACATTGGCCCGCTGGTTAACCAGGCCGGTTTCGACAAGGTCAAACGCCACCTTGAAGATGCCCTGGAGAAAGGCGGCAAGCTGGTGGCCGGCAAGCAGCCGGCGGAGTTGGGCAAGGGTCTGTTTTTCCCGCCCACCGTGGTCATGGGCGTCAATCGGGATATGTGTTGTTACCAGGAAGAAACCTTCGGCCCGCTGGTGCCCATGGCTCTGTTCCGCACTGAGGAAGAAGTCATTGATGCCGGTAATGACACCGAGTTCGGCCTGGCGTCCTACGTGTTCACCGCCGATGCCGAGCGTGCCCAGCGAGTCGCCGCTGGCCTGCGCTTTGGCCACGTTGGCTGGAACACTGGAACCGGCCCCACGCCGGAAGCGCCTTTTGGTGGCATGAAAGCCTCCGGTATTGGCCGTGAAGGTGGTCTGGAAGGCCTGTTTGAGTTTGTGGAAGCGCAGACGGTGCCCAGAGGTTTCTGATCATCAACCTCAAAACGGCAAAAAGGCGAGCCTCGGCTCGCCTTTTTGCATTTCAGAGCCGGAGCTCAGGGCGTCAGGATCACCTTGACGCTGTCATCCACATCGGCGGAGTCGATGTAACCAATGGCACCGGGCGTGGAAGCGACCTGGGCTTTCATGGCGGAGGCATTGCCCGCTTCTTCCGGCGGTTGGCCACGGCCGGTGAACACCTGCTGAGACCAGAAGGCTTTCAGCTGGGCATCGTTACGGCCGGTGACCTTGCTGTGGAACTCGGCGCGGGTAGCGTCGCCTTCCGGCAGCTCGAAGGGGTTGGCACTTTGGCCATCCGGTAGCGCCTGACTGCGGTTCAGGTACAGATCACGAACTTGATTGGAACTGATGCTGTCCGGGCCACTCGGGTGACCAATAATCACCACATCTGCCAAGGCGAGGGGGCTGGCCATCAAGCAGGCCGCTAACAACAGGCTAAGCTTCTTCATGGGGCCTCCTTAAAACGCTGAGTCGATTTTCAGGGTGTAGACGTTGGTGCTGCTGGCGTTGCTTTCCAGCATGTAGGCGGTGTTCAGATTGCCAAAGCCCTTATCGAGCCCACGAACGTGGGTGATGTCTGCTTTGATGGCTACGCCCGGGGTGATGTCCCAGCGAGTACCAACGCTGTATTCATTGCGCTGGTAGTTGAGGATCGACTCCGGCACCACGCCAGGAATAAAGGCACCCGTGCGCTCGTTATCGTCCTTGCTCTCTGTCCAGCCTGTTGCAACATACGGCGTCCAGCTGCCGAAACGGTGACCAACAGACAAGTAAGCGGAGTCGGTATCGGCGAACTTGCCATCGACTTCTACCCGCGTGACTTCACCGATGATCAGCCAGCTGCCGTTGTCATAGCTCGCGCCCAGACCATAGAAGTTCCCTCGATCGCCGTCGGCGAGTTGGGTGATCCCAGCCGGTAATGTAATGCCGCTCTGTGCCGCCAGCGCGCCCAGTCGTGTCGCATCAATATCGGCTTCAGCCGTTGCTGCAACGCCCCGGATGGTCCACACATAGTCGGTCCAGCTCAGGTTCAGACCGGCTATGTTGCGCAGTTGCACATCACCCGAGTTACCGTCTTCGTCGGTAAAGCCGGTGAAGAAGTTGGCATTCAGTGAGGAGTTATCGAAGTTCCAGTTGTAGCTGGCATCGGCCCCCACATAGCTGGTGACAGCAATCGGGCCGTACACGCTCTGGGGCGGACGGGCCCAGGGCTGGGCGTAGCCGACTTCCAGGGAATCCGAGTACATGAAGAATGGAATGCGCATCTTGCCGGCGCGCAGCTGCAGGTTGTTGGTGGGACGGTGGCTCAGGTAGGCCCACTCGACTTCTGGCTCCCAATCATCGGCGCCGCGCCCAACCAGCTGCATCACAATCTGGCTTTTCTGGGTAACGTCAAAGGTACCCTGCAGGGCGAACAGGCTCAGGTCTTTGACTTCGGATTCTTCGGTGATGCCGGCGTAGCCTGCGTCGTTGCTGGCACGCGCGTAGCCGGTGCTGAAAAAGCCGTTAAACCGGACGCCGGTGTTGCGGGCCGAGTTCAGCTGCTGCTGCATGGCGTTCAGCTGTTGCTGCATGCGCTCCAGGGTTTGCTCGGTATCTTGTGCCATGACTGGCGTGGCGGCAATTGCCAACGCCAGGGGCGCGACGGAGAACAGTCTCTTCATCAGGTACATCCTAGTCTTTGGTTGGGTATTAAACTCGGAACTGGCCGGCAACGCTCTGCAATCCATTACTGACGTCCTGGATCTTGCGGCTGACGTTGTCCAGCTCATCGGTGCTTTCCATCACCGCCTCGGCATTGCGATGCATATCGCCCATGTGGCCGGTGACTTCGCTGAAGGTGGTGCTCTGCTCATAGGTGGCAGCAGCGATTTGTTCGTTCAGCTCGCTGATCTGCTGAACGTTTTCAAGGATCTTGCTCAGGACCTCGCCGGACTCAGTGGTGGCATCGACGCCCTCCCGGGCCATTTCCACGCTGCCTTTCATGGAGGTAACGGCATTGCCTGACAATTTGGACAGCTCGGAAATCACCTGCTGGATTTCTTCGGTTGCTTTGTGGGTACGCACGGCCAGCCCCCGAACTTCATCGGCTACCACGGCAAAACCGCGGCCGTGCTCACCGGCACGGGCAGCTTCGATGGCGGCATTCAGTGCCAGCAGGTTGGTCTGCTCAGCCACGGTTTGAATCGTTTCCAGCAGCCCCCCTACCTTCACGGAGAATTCGTCAAACTGGTTTACCAGGCCTGCAGTCTTTTCGATCTCTGCCATCAACTCCCGGATGGTGCTGATGTTGCTGTTGACCTTCTGCTGACCGGCAGTGGCAAATTTTGCAGCGTCTTGAGTCTGGTCAGACGCGGACGAGGCAAAGCCCGCCACTTCTTCAACGCTCTTGACCAGTTCTTCAACGGAGTTTCGGGTTGAGGAGATGGCCTGGGCCTGCTGGCTGATGCGCCCCAGGTTGGTCCGGCTGGTGCCGGCGAGGTGGGATGCAACATTGTTCAAGTCGCCAATATCGTTCTGGATGGTGGCAAACGAGTTGTGCAGCTTTTCAACAAACTTATTGAACTGGTTCACCAATGCGCGCAGTTCATCTTTGCCTTCATACTGAATTCGGGAAGTAAGGTCGCCCTCGCCAGACGCCATGTTGCGAAGCGAGTTGATAATTTGGTCCAGACTGCTTGAAATGGACCTGCCGATCACGAGGCTAAGCGCAACCAGCGCAATCAGAGCAACCACAAGAATTAACAGCGAAACCGTGCTGGCCTCAGTGGATGCCGCTGTGGTGTTGTCTATCGCATCCACCAGTCTGGTTTCCATGGCGTTGCGCATAGCATCCAGATCACTGCGCAGCTTTTCCAGACGGTTGGCGTTGGCAGAGGCTTCCTGGCCAATGCGGCCGAAATCCGCAGTACCGTCGATAATGGCCATAGCGATGCGGTTGGCGTTGGAGTAGTAAGTGTCCAGGTCTCTACCGAGCTGGTTCGCTTGCTGGCTCAAGCCGGGATTCAGGTCCGCAATCTTTTGCAGGTTGGAGGTAATGTCATTTTTCTGCGCTGCTGTGGCTTCCAGTTGCTGGTCATCGCCAGTGGTTACGGCGCTGTTGATCTGGTTCTCAATAAGCTGCAGCAGACCCCGATTAATGGTAGACAGTTCAAGGGACGGATAGAGCTGGTCACGAACCTCCGCTAGCCGTTGGGAATTGCTCCGCTCGGTAAGGATAGAAAACGCTTGGCTGACGACAAACGCGGTAATCGCAACCACAACCAGCAGTGCCAGTTTGTGAGATATTTTGAGTGATGAGAGCATGTTGTCGGTCCCTGTGCGTCAGCCATACGACTTTAGTCGGGCGGCATTCTAGGTCGTTTTTTGAACGTCTGACACAGAATTACTGTGTCAGTGTGTTAAGGCGTGTATCGGCGGCAGGTCCGCTGTCTTAATCCCTAGTCATTGAATTATTTGGTGATATACCTATTTGTAGGTAGCCGGCAGGACAAAGGACGAATACGTTCAGGCCTGATACAATGCCTGTAAATTTAACCAGTGATGAAGCCGATCTCCATGGATGTCTCCCACATTATCGACCCTCTGAACGACGCCCAGCGCGAGGCCGTTACCGCCCAGAACGATCACCTGCTGGTACTGGCCGGCGCGGGCAGTGGCAAGACGCGGGTGCTGGTACACCGGATTGCCTGGCTGATGACGGTAGACCGGGTGCCGCCCACCGGCATTCTGGCGGTGACTTTTACCAACAAGGCCGCCAAAGAGATGCGCTACCGCATCGAAGAGATGATGAATATTCCGTCTCGGGGATTGTGGTTCGGTACCTTTCACGGCATTGCTCACCGTTTGCTGCGTTCCCACTGGAAAGACGCCGGCCTGCCGGAGAATTTTCAGGTGCTGGACAGCGACGACCAGCTGCGCATGATCAAGCGAGTGATGCGGGAGTTCCAGATTGATGAAAGCCAGTGGCCGCCCAAGCAGGCCCAGTGGTTCATCAACAGCCAGAAAGACGAAGGCCTGCGCGCGGATCACATCCAGGAAAACCCGGGCGATCATTTCACCAGCACCATGCTCAAGATCTACCGCCAGTATGAAAAGCTCTGCCAGCAGGGCGGCCTGGTGGATTTTGGCGAGCTGCTGCTGCGCTCCCACGAACTCTGGTTGCACCGGCCGGAATTGCTGAAGCATTACCAGCAGCGTTTCCAGCACATTCTGGTGGACGAGTTCCAGGACACCAACACCATTCAATATGCCTGGTTGCAGGTGTTGGCCAGCAATCGCGTTCCGCTGACCGTGGTGGGTGATGATGACCAGTCCATCTACGGCTGGCGTGGCGCCAAGATCGAGAACATCCAGCAGTACCAGCGGGACTTCCCCAACGCCCGCCTGGTGCGGCTGGAGCAAAACTACCGCTCCACCCAGATGATCCTGAAGGCCGCCAACTCGGTGATCGCCAACAACCAGGGCCGTTTGGGCAAGGAATTGTGGACCGACGGCCCGGATGGCGAGCCGATCAGCCTGTACGCGGCGTTCAACGAGCAGGATGAAGCCAACTACATTGCCGATTCCATCAATGCCTGGGTTAACGACGGCAATCTGCGTAGCGAATCCGCGATCCTGTATCGCTCCAACGCCCAATCCCGTGTGCTGGAAGAGGCGCTGATGCGACAGGGCATTCCCTACCGGGTCTATGGCGGCCTGCGCTTCTACGACCGCCAGGAAATCCGCAACGCCCTGGCGTACTTGCGTCTGGTGCAGTACCACCGGGACGACGCCGCCTTTGAGCGGGTGGTGAACATTCCCACCCGGGGCATCGGTGCCAAGAGCCTGGCGGAATTGCGGGAGTACGCCACCGAGCAAGGCATTTCACTGTGGGAATCGGCCGAGCGACTGTTGGCGGCGGGCCAGGTCAAAGGCCGGGCGAAAACCGGGTTGCAGTCGTTTATGGACATCATCAACGGCTTGTCTGAAATGGTCGGTGAGGCGTCATTGCAGGGCCTGATGAAACAGGCCATCGAAGCCAGTGGCCTGAAGGACTACCACGCCAGCGAAAAAGGTGAGAAGGGCCAGGCGAGGGTAGAGAACCTGGAAGAACTGGTGAACGCGCTGTCGGATTTTGAAGTGGAAGACGGTGTCGACCCGCTGGCGGAGTTCATCGCCCAGGCAGCACTGGATGCCGGTGAAGCCCAGGCCGATGCCCATGAAGACAGCGTGCAGTTGATGACTCTGCACTCGGCCAAGGGCCTGGAATTCCCGCTGGTGTTCCTGGCGGGTGTGGAGGAAGGTTTGTTCCCTCACAGCATGTCGCTGGAAGAGCCGGGGCGCATGGAAGAGGAGCGTCGGCTGGCCTATGTGGGCATTACCCGGGCGATGAAAAAGCTGGTGCTTACTTACGCGGAATCCCGCCGTTTGTACGGGCAGGAGAAGTTCCATGCGTTGTCGCGGTTTGTGCGGGAGATTCCGGCGGATTGCCTGCAGGAAGTGCGGTTGCGCAATACGGTGACGCGCCCGGCGATGGTCGGTCGTCCGAATGAGAGCATGTTCAGCCAGGATTCGGCCCAGCAGTCCGGTTTCAGCCTCGGCCAGCGCGTTCGTCATCCGAAGTTTGGTGAGGGCATCGTGATGAACTCCGAGGGGACCGGGCACCATACTCGCGTGCAGGTGAACTTTGATGAGGGGGCCAAGTGGCTGGTGTTGGCTTATGCTCCGTTGGAAGCCTGCTAGTTCAGGAGTGTCGCACAGGGTTGGGTAGGCCTTTCCAAAACACGCTCCTTCGGCACATCCATGTGACGCTTGGGCTCCGCCATCCATGGCTCCGCACAGTTTTGGAAAGGCCTACCCAACCCTGCGCCCCAGCAATGTGTTGGCCGCCATTACATCAGAACCGCGTAAATCACACCCGCCAATGCGATGCGGTAGAGAACATAGGGCCACATGCCTACCTTGTTCAACCACTTCAGGAAGAAGTGGATGGCGGTAATGGCGGTGATGAACGACGTAACACCACCCACCAGAAAACCGCTCCAGTCGACAATCACATCCGATGAAGCCACATCCAGCAATTTAACCGCAGATGCCAGCGTGATAATTGGAATCGCGAGCAAAAACGAGAACCGGGACGCCGTCTCCCGGGACAGGCCCAGGAACAGGCCAGCAGTGATGGTGGCGCCGGAACGGGAAGTGCCGGGAATCAGGGCCAGGGCCTGGGCACAGCCGACCAGAACGGCGTCTTTCCAGGTCAGGGAGTCCATCGTGCGCCCCTTGTTGGGACGCCAGTCAGCCCAGCCCAACAGCAAGCCGAAAATCAGCGTGGTGAAGAACATCACCTCCACCGCCCGCAATTCGTTGTCGATCATGTCCAGCAGGGCCAGGCCAGCCAGGCCTGCGGGGATGGTGCCGATTACCAGAAACCACGCCAGGTTGCCCTGGCCAATCATCCGGCGCTGGCTCAGGGAAAGCAGGCCGTCCCGGGTGATGCTGAACACGTCCCGGCGAAAGTAGATAACCACGGCCAGAAGCGTGCCCACGTGGACGGACAAGTCGAAGCCAACGCCCTGGTCGGCCCAGTCAAAAAAGGCGGGTACAAGGATCAGGTGGCCGGAGCTGGAGATGGGAAGAAACTCGGTCAAGCCCTGGAGAAGGCCGAGGAATAGTGCTTGAAAGAAATCCATGATGTCCTGTCCGTCTGCTGGGAGAGGCCCCTCCCGGTTTGCCAGCGGGCGATAGTATCAGGCGCGGGCGGGGCTGAACAGGCAGTTGGGATTACCCGCAGGACAGGCGTCCTCGCGGGTAAGTTTCCGTTTTCTCAGGCAGGGAAGTGGCTACGGGTCTTATTGGCAATGCGTACCAGCATCAGCATCAAGGGCACTTCCACCAGCACGCCCACCACGGTCGCCAGCGCGGCACCGGACTGCAAGCCGAACAGCGCTATGGCGGCGGCCACCGCCAGTTCAAAGAAGTTGCTGGCACCGATCATGGCGCCGGGAGCAGCAATACAGTGGCGCACCTTCCAGAATTTTGCCCAGCCGTAGGCGATAAAGAAGATCAGCACGGTCTGGATGATCAGCGGCACGGCAATCAGGGCAATGTGCAGCGGGTTTTCCAGGATGACTTCGCCCTGGAACGCGAACAGTAATACCAGCGTGACGATCAGCGCTGCCGGTGTCACCGGGCCAAGGCGTTTCATGAACACCTCGTCGTACCAGCGCTGGCCGTGGCGTGCGATCAGGGTTCGGCGGGTCAGGTAACCGGCGGTGAGCGGAATCACGATGTACAACACGACTGAGAGAATGACCGTATCCCAGGGCACCTGGATGTCAGAAATACCCAGCAGGAACACCACAATCGGCGCAAAGGCAAACAGCATGATGATGTCGTTCAGGGACACTTGCACCAGGGTGTAGGCGGCATCACCTTTGGTCAGATAACTCCAGACAAACACCATGGCAGTGCAGGGTGCGGCGCCCAGCAGGATGGCGCCGGCCAGGTATTCACTGGCCAGTTCCGGGGCAATGAACGGCTCGAACACCACCATCAGGAAGAACCAGGCGATGGCAAACATGGTGAACGGCTTGATCAGCCAGTTTACCGTAGTGGTGATGGCCAGCCCCTTGGGCTCTTTGCGCACCCCGACAATGGCGCTGAAATCAATCTGGGCCATCATTGGGAAGATCATTGCCCAGATCAGGATAGCGATGGGGATGGATACCTGTGCGTATTCAAACCGGGACAGGGTTTCCGGCACGGAGGGCGCCAGTTGGCCTAGGGCTACGCCGACAACAATCGCCAGGGCTACCCAGACAGACAGGTAGCGCTCGAAAACACCCATGTCGCTGGATGAGGCTTCCGCGGCCAGTTCGTTACTGCTCATTGCACTTCCTTAAATGGAACGTTGGTTCACGCGCTTGGACAATTGTTCTGCACTTTCCCTGCGCTCGGAATAACGATCGGTCAGATAGTCGCTGCGGTCCTGCCGTACTGGGCTGACTGGGGTTTCATGATTCCGGTTTCGTCCTTTACGACATCATCTTGTCACACTATTATGCATAAAATTAGATATTCGTAAAAACGTATATTTGGGGATGTGGATATGAAGCGCCGAGTTCTGTTTATCTGTACCGCAAACAGTGCCCGTTCCATCATGGCAGAGGCCTTGCTGCGGCACATGGCCGGAGACCAGTTTGAAGTGGCCAGCGCCGGCACCCAGCCCACAGAGCCGCATCCGCTGGCGCTGCAGGTATTGTCCGAGGCCGGTATTGCCACCGAAGGGCTGTTTAGCAAACAGCTGGCTGAGCTGAAGGGCCAGTACTGGGACTACGTGATCACCCTGTGTGAAAAAGCCGCCCGGGAATGCACCGCCGCCTGCCAGGGTGCCCAGCAGATTGCCTGGGACTTTGCGGACCCGGCAGAGACCAATCGCCACGCCACCTTTGCCCTGACGTTGAAAGAACTGAAGGAGCGCCTTGGCCTTTTTACCCTGGTGCACCAGAAAGAAACCGGCCTGAAACCCGCTGACTACAGCCCGGTTGCGATCTTCAAGGCCATGGCCGACGACCTGCGCCTGGCCGCGCTGTTACTGATCAAGGATCAGGAAAAACTGTGCGTATGTGAGCTGACCGAAGCCTTCGAGGTGTCGCAACCAAAAGTCAGCCGCCACCTGGCGAGCCTGCGGGATGCCGGGCTTCTGGAAACCGAGCGGCGTGGCCAATGGGTCTATTATTACCTTAACCCCCGGCTACCGGCCTGGGTGGCGCGGGTTCTGGATGAGACCGCTCTGAGTAACGGGGCGTTGATCGAACGCCCCCTGGCGCAATTGCAGGCCATGGCGGATCGCCCGGTTGTGCAGTGCCCCTGATCACTTAACGAGTATACGGATTGCGAAGGTCGCAAGGAGATCACCATGAGCAAGATCAAAGTAGGTATTAACGGATTTGGACGCATTGGCCGGCTGGCGCTGCGGGCTGCCTGGGGCTGGCCGGAACTGGAGTTCGTTGCCATCAATGACCCGGGAGCAGACGCGGCAAGCCTCGCGCACCTGCTGAATTTCGACAGTGTCCACGGCCGCTGGAGCCATGAAGCCAGTGCCGATGGCGACGACATGGTGATTGAAGGACAGCGCCTGCGCGTTACCCGAAACCGAGCCATTTCGGACACCGACTGGTCTGGATGTGATCTGGTGATTGAAGCCAGCGGCGTGAACAAGAAAGTCGAGGTTTTGCAGGCTTACCTGGACCAGGGGGTGAAGCGGGTGGTGGTCACCGCACCAGTAAAGGAAGCAGGCGCCAAGAACATTGTGATGGGGGTGAACGAACACATCTTCGACCCGGCCACCGATCGGATTATCACCGCGGCCTCCTGCACCACCAACTGCCTGGCCCCGGTGGTCAAAGTGATCCATGAGAAACTGGGCATCAAGCACGGTTCCATCACCACCATTCACAGCCTGACCAACACCCAGACCATCATCGATGCGCCCCACAAGGATCTGCGCCGGGCCCGGGCCTGTGGCAGTTCACTGATTCCCACCAGTACCGGTTCCGCCACCGCGATTATCGAGATCTTTCCGGAGCTCAAGGGCCGGCTGGACGGCCACGCGGTGCGGATTCCGCTCACCAACGCATCACTGACCGACTGTGTTTTCGAAGTGGAAAAGCCCACAGACGTGGAGACGGTTAACAGGCTGCTGAAAGAAGCCGCCGAGGGCGAGCTGAAAGACATCCTGGGCTATGAAGAGCGTCCATTGGTGTCCATCGATTACAAAACCGATCCCCGTTCATCCATCGTTGATGCGCTGTCCACGTTGGTTATCAACGGCACCCAGGTAAAGATCTATGCCTGGTACGACAACGAGTGGGGTTATGCCAACCGTACCGCCGAGCTGGCGCGCAAGGTGGGCCTGGCTTGATATGAATGCCGCCATTCGCCAGTACCTGGTTATCACCGGCAACTACTGGGCCTTCACTCTCACGGATGGAGCCCTGCGGATGCTGGTGGTACTGCATTTCCACCAGCTGGGTTACTCACCCCTGGAAATTGCCCTGCTGTTCATCTTCTACGAGTTCTTCGGGGTGGTAACCAACCTGGTGGGCGGTTATCTGGGGGCCCGTATGGGCCTGAACCGCACCATGAACATCGGGCTGTTCCTGCAGATTGTGGCCCTGGCCATGCTGGCGGTGCCGGCGGCCATGCTGACCGTGCCCTGGGTGATGGCGGCACAGGCGTTGTCCGGCATTGCCAAAGACCTGAACAAAATGTCCGCCAAGAGTGGCATCAAGTTGCTGGTGCCGGATGAGCAACAGGGCACCCTGTACAAGTGGGTGGCCATTCTCACCGGCTCCAAGAACACCCTTAAAGGGGTAGGTTTCTTCCTGGGTGGCGTGCTGCTAATGGCGGCCGGCTTTACAGGTGCCGTGGTGATCATGGCGGTGGCTCTGGGGCTGGTATGGCTGGCCAGCCTGTTCCTGCTTAAACAGGAGCTGGGCAAGAGCAAGGCCAAGCCCAAGTTCACCGATATTCTGTCCAAGAGCCGGGCGATTAACGTGCTGTCTGCCGCACGAATGTTCCTGTTCGGCGCCCGGGATGTGTGGTTTGTGGTGGCGTTGCCGGTTTACCTGCACACGGTATTTGGCTGGGACCACTGGAAAGTGGGCGGCTTTATGGCCAGCTGGATCATCGGCTATGGCTTTATCCAGACCATAGCCCCCAGGATTACCGGCAACATGGAAGGCAAGAAACCGGCGGTACTCTGGGCGGCGTTCCTGGCGCTTATCCCGGCAGCCATTGCCGGTGGCCTGATGGCGGGCTGGTCGCCACAGGTGGTCATTGTCGGGGGGCTGTTGCTGTTCGGCGTGCTGTTTGCCATCAATTCCTCCCTGCACAGCTACCTGATTGTCAGCTATGCCCGGGGCGACGGCGTGTCGCTGGATGTGGGGTTCTATTACATGTCCAACGCTGCCGGCCGGTTGTTGGGTACTATCCTGTCCGGTTGGGTGTATCAGGTGTATGGGCTGGAGGCCTGTTTGTGGATTTCGGCGGGGCTGGTGGCCATGGCGGCTCTGTTGTCAATGCTGCTGCCTGAGCGGCGGCAGGTGATGGCCTGAGTGGGTATTAAAAACGCACCACCAGGCCAGCACTGGCTTCTACCTGCAGGTATCCGCTGCTGCGGAACTTGAGCTCACATCCCCCGGAGCAGAACACCGAGCCGCCCGAATCCAGGGCGGTGTAGACACCCCGCAGGTCCAGTCGCAGGCGCAATTGTTCACTCAGGAAAAACTGGTAGCCGCCGCCGAGCGACAGGGCGGCTCGGTGGTGGGTGTCGTAACTGGAATCGTCCGGTTCCAGCCGGGTAACGCCCAGCACGCCGGAGACAAACCCGCCATAGGTTTTACCGCCCGGAAAGTAGAGCCCGCCAAACTGCAACTGGTAGATGGTCAGGTCGATGGAGCGGGTGCCCGGTGCGAACAACCCGTTGTCCAGCCTGGCCGAGGTGCTTTGCCGGCCAAAATAGAGCTCCCCCTGTTTGCCGGCTTCCGGCAGGTCGAAGTTGACCACCAGCCCATGGCTCACGGAATCGCGAAAGCGGATCTGGTCATCGGTGCTGGCGCCGGCCGTCTCGATATCTACCGAGCCACCCATGCGGTAACCGGCAAAGGGTGACAAACCGATGTCTGCCGCCGCCGGTGATGAGGCCAGCGCCAGGGTGAGTGTGACAGCGGTGAGGGTTCGAATGTTCATGGGCGCCGATACTCTGCGGTGGGTTACTGGCAAGATGGTGTGCAATGGTGTAACCATTACAGATTCGGCAGACCCTGCCAATAGGGCTGAACAAACCGTGTAAAAGGGAGGTGTTATGTCTGAACCCCAAGTGGTTGTGATTACCGGTGCCAACCGTGGCATTGGCCTGGAACTGGCCCGGCATTACGCGCGGGAGGGCTGTGAGGTGATCGGCGTATGCCGGCAGTCCTCGGACGAGCTGGCCGCGGTTGCGAACCAGGTGATTGACGGGGTGGATGTCACCACCGATGCCGGTATTGACGCACTCAAAACCGGCCTTGCGGGCAAGTCCATCAGCCTGCTGATCAACAACGCCGGGCTGTTGCAGGATGAACAGCTGGGCAGTATCGATTTCGATTCCATCCGCACTCAGATGGAAATCAACGCCTACGCACCCCTGCGGGTCACCGAAGCCCTGGTGCCGCAAATCCGTGAAGGCGGCAAGATCGCCAACATCACCAGCCGCATGGGTTCCATTGCCGACAACGACTCCGGCGGCCGCTACGGCTATCGCGCCTCCAAGGCGGCCCTCAACGCTTTTGGCAAATCACTGGCAGTAGACCTGAAACCACGGGGCATTGCGGTGGCTCAGTTGCATCCCGGTTATGTGAAGACCCGAATGGTGAATTTTGGTGGTTTGATCACTCCGGAAGAGTCCGCCAAAGGGCTGGCCGAGCGCATTGCCAACCTGAACCTGGAGAACTCCGGTTCGTTCTGGCACAGCAACGGTGAGGAACTGCCCTGGTGAGCCGGTTTTGACGGGCCTGTTGCTGGATCAGGTCAGCGTTGGTGCCCTTACCGGGGTGTCACTGGCGGTACCCGCTGGCCGGGTAGTCTGTGTGTCCGGGCCATCCGGCAGTGGTAAAAGCCGGTTATTGCGGGCAGCGGCAGACCTGGAATCCCACGGTGGAGAGATTTCCCTGAATGGCACCAGCCAGGGCGCGGTGCCGGCCCATCAGTGGCGACGCCAGGTGGTGATGGTGCCGGCGGACAGTCAGTGGTGGTTTGACGAGGTGAGTGCCCACTTTCCCGAAGGGGCTGGCGAACGGCTGCCTGCCGCTTTGGGGTTCCCTGCGGACGTGATGGCCTGGTCGGTCAGCCGGCTGTCATCCGGTGAACGGCAGCGGCTGGCATTGTGGCGGGCATTGGCCCTTAAGCCACAGGCGCTGTTGCTGGATGAGCCGACGGCGAATCTTGATGGCGACAGCACCCTCAACATTGAAAACTGGCTGCTGGACGAGATTCAGCGCCAGCAGATTGCAACTTTATGGGTAGCCCACGACCCGGCCCAGATTCGCCGCGTGGCGGATGCCCACTATGGGATTCGCGGAACGGCACTGGAGCCCGAACATGGAAGTGATTGATCTGGCCTGGTGGAAGCTGGGGCTGGCGGCGCTGCTCATCCTGGCGTTGGCATTAACCAGTCATATGGCCCGGCTGGGTGTGTCCCGCAGTCTGTTGATTGCCACTGTCCGCACGGTTATCCAGCTGGCCCTGATTGGGCTGGTACTGGAAGCGCTCTTTGCCTCTTCGGCGTTCTACTGGATTGCCCTGCTGGCGCTGATCATGCTGTTGGTGGCTGGCCGGGAGGTGGTGGCGCGCCAGGGCCGGCGCCTGCGTGGCTGGTGGGCGTTTGGCATCGGTACCGGGGCCATGTTTGTGTCCTCTTTTACTGTGACGGTGCTTGCGCTGACGGTGGTGATAGGCCCCGACCCCTGGTATGCGCCCCAGTACGCCATTCCGTTGCTGGGAATGATGCTGGGCAACACCATGACCGGTGTCAGCCTGGCCCTGGATCGCCTGAATGACTCGGTGTGGCGCCAGCGGGCAGTGATCGAGAACCGGCTAATGTTGGGCCAGACCTGGCAGCAGGCGTTGGAGGATATCCGCCGGGACGCCATGCGCAGTGGCATGATGCCGTCCATCAACGCCATGGCTGCTGCCGGGATTGTCAGCCTGCCGGGCATGATGACCGGTCAGATTCTGGCGGGCAGCCCACCGGCGGTGGCGGTGAAATACCAGATTCTGGTGATGCTGATCATTACCGCCGGCACCGGTTTTGGAGCCGTCATGGCGGTGGGCTGGGGTGGTCGCCGGCTGTTCGATGAGCGGGAGCGGCTGCGGCTGGATCGTTTGATAGAACCCTGACCGGGCACCAAAGTAGCATGGGTACTCGAGCGGTTTTGGGGCTAGGCTTGGGCTTCACCCGCAATAAAGACAACAAGATGATCGGACTACTGCAACGTTATCCCCTGCCAGTGATTGTATTGGCACAACTGTTTGGCACGTCCCTCTGGTTCAGTATCAATGGGGTCTGGTTATCCCTGGCTGGTGAGCTGGGGCTGGCGGAATCGGATCTGGGGCGGCTTACCCTGTCGGTTCAGGCCGGATTTATTGTCGGTACGCTGACCCTGGCGGTTACCGGGCTGGCCGACCGTTTTGGCGCCAGTCGGATTTTTCTGGTCTCCAGCGTCCTGGGCGCCCTGGCCAATGCCGGTTTTGTCCTGGTTGCGGGGGTGTTTCCGGTGGATAGCCTGTTGCGGTTCGCCACTGGCCTGTGCCTGGCTGGTATCTACCCTCTGGGCATGAAGTTGGTCATTGCCTGGACGCCCAAGCACGCAGGCGCCGCTTTGGCGTGGTTGGTGGGCATGCTCACGCTGGGGACTGCGCTGCCTCATTTAATGCGGGGTGCAACCCTGGGCCTGCCGTGGGAGTGGCCGTTGCTGGCGGCGTCGGTTCTGGCGCTGGCGGGTGGATTGCTGGTGTTCCTGCTCGGTGATGGCCCGCACCTGCCCAAAGCCAATGGCGGGCTGCCCATCACTCAGGGCCTGGCAGCCCTGCGAATTCCCCGGTTCCGGGCGGTGGCCGGCGGTTACTTTGGCCACATGTGGGAGCTCTATGCGTTCTGGACCCTGGTGCCGTTACTGATTGCCCGGGAACTAAACCGACTGGGGCAGGGTGAGGCGCTGGTGCCCTGGCTATCGTTCGTGGTGATCGGTATCGGCGCGGCCGGTTGCATTGGCGGTGGCCGGCTTATTCGGACCCGGGGTAGTGAGTGGGTGGCGCGGCGGGCGCTGATGGTCTCCGGGGCGCTGTGCCTGCTGTACCCCTGGTTGCACGGCCTGTCGCCAATACTGCTGATCGCTTTACTGATGATCTGGGGCATTGCCGTGGTGGCGGATTCGCCCCAGTTCTCGGCTCTGGCGGCGGCTACCGCACCGAAAGAAACGGTCGGTTCCTCACTGGCGGTGATGAATGCCGTCGGGTTTGGTCTGACGCTGCCCGCTATCTGGATCACCAGCGGGCTCTGGAGCCCCTGGGGGGTGTGGGTGGCGCTGCTGTTGCTGCCGGGGCCGGTATTCGGATTGCTATCGCTGGGCCGAGGCAAGGCGCCAGCCTGATACAATAGCCCGATTCAGCCGCCCCATCTGTTACGGATCGCCATGACCCCGCGAATTCTTCTGTTGTCCGCCTACGACGCCGCCAGCCACCAGCGCTGGCGGAACCAGCTGGTGGCGATGTGTCCCGACTATCACTGGCAGACCCTGACGCTTCCTCCCCGGTTCTTCCAGTGGCGCATTCGCGGTAACCCGGTAAGCTGGCTGGCCGAGCCATGCCTGTCACAACCCTGGGACCTGATAGTCGCCACGTCCATGGTGGATCTGGCCACCCTGCGGGGTCTGCATCCCCAGCTGGCAACCACTCCGTGCCTGCTCTACATGCATGAAAACCAGTTTGCCTTTCCGGTGAGCGAACAGCAGCAGGGTCGGCTGGAGCCGCAGATGGTGAATCTATACAGCGCGCTGGCTGCGGACGCGGTAGCGTTCAACAGCGCCTGGAACCGTGACAGCTTCTTGAGGGGCGTTGACGCCTTACTGAACAAAATGCCCGATGCGGTGCCGCCGGGGGTGGTGCAGGCTTTAACAGAGAAATCCCGGGTGCTGCCGGTGCCGATTGAAAACCGTTTGTTTGTCGACCAGGGGCGCGCCTTGAACTGGCGGTGCCCACACCTGCTCTGGAACCATCGCTGGGAATACGATAAAGGGCCGGATCGCTTGCTGGCGTTTTTGCAGGCGCTGGAGGGCCGGTCCATGCCCTTTCATTTGAGTGTGGTGGGGGAGGGCTTCCGCCGTTACCCGGAGGCATTCGACCAGATCCACCAGCAATTTGCCGGTCACATCAAACACTGGGGCTATGTGGAAAGTCGTGATGGGTACGACCGGTTGCTGCGCGAGGCAGACATTGTTTTGTCCACAGCCTTGCACGACTTCCAGGGTCTGGCGGTGCTGGAGGCCATGGCGTCGGGCTGTGTGGCCCTGGTGCCGGACCGGTTGGCGTACCGGGAGTATGTGCCCGAGCCTTGCCGTTACCGGAGTGACGAATCGAGCCCGGAAGCGGAAGCCAGGGCTGCGGCTGACTGCCTGGAACAGATCATGGTGGATAAACCCGCTTCTACTTCCCCTGATGCCTGGCGGGCGTCTCGGTTGGCGGGGCGTTACCGGGCCCTGCTGGATGACCTGATTGCTGGCCGTTAGGTTGGTCTGGCGCCAACTTGCGGGCCTCACAGGCCCTGCCTAGACTGGATATTATCCCGCCGTTTCAACAAGGATGGTATCCATGGCGTTCCGCACCCTCGACGGCAACGAAGCCGTTGCCTCAGTGGCCTATCGGTTGAGTGAAACCATCGCCATCTATCCGATTACTCCGGCCTCGGTCATGGGGGAGCATGCCGACGACTGGGCGGCCCTGGGCAAACCAAACGTTTGGGGCCAGGTACCGGGAGTGGTGGAGATGCAGTCCGAAGCTGGCGCGGCCGGCGCCATGCACGGTGCCTTACAGGCTGGTTCGCTTGTGACTACTTTTACGGCATCCCAGGGGCTGCTGCTGATGCTGCCCAACCTGTACAAGATTGCTGGCGAGCTGACGCCGTTTTGCATGCACGTGGCCGCCCGCAGCCTGGCCACCCACGCCTTGTCGATCTTCTGTGACCACTCCGATGTCATGAGTGCGCGGGGTACCGGCTTCGCCCTGCTGGCCTCCGGCTCAGTACAGGAAGCCCAGGACATGGCCGCGATTGGTCACGCAGTCACGCTGGAAAGCCGGGTGCCGGTGCTGCACTTTTTCGACGGCTTTCGTACCTCCCATGAAATCGCCAAGATTGTTCCGCTCAGCGACGATGAACTGAAAGCATTGATGCCTTATCAGGGCATCGAAGCTCATCGTAACCGCCGGATGACGCCAGACCACCCGGTGCTGCGGGGCACCTCCCAGAATCCCGACGCTTTTTTCCAGTCCCGGGAAGCGGCCAACCCGTTTTATCAAGCCTTCCCGGACCATCTGGAAGCGGTGATGTCCCGCTTTGCCGACATTACCGGCCGGCGGTACAAGCTGTTCGATTACGTGGGGCATCCGCAAGCCGAGCGGGTGGTGATCCTGATGGGTTCCGGGGCAGAGTGCGCCCATGAAACCGTGGAATGGCTGATGGCCAAAGGCGAAAAAGTGGGTGTGCTCAAAGTGCGCCTGTTTCGGCCATTTGCCACCGATCGCTTCCTGAAGGCGCTGCCGGATACCGTGCAACATCTGGCCGTGCTGGACCGCACCAAGGAACCCGGCGCCCAGGGTGAACCCTTGCTGCTGGAAATCAGCGGAGCGCTGATCGAGGCGTTCAGCCGGGGTGAGCGTCCGAATCTGCCCCGGGTGATCGGCGGGCGTTATGGCTTGTCGTCCCGGGAGTTTACCCCGGCCATGGTCTGTGCGGTGTTTGAGCAAATGCAGGAGCCGGCGCCGAAAACCCGCTTTACCGTCGGGGTGCGGGATGATGTTACCCACTTGTCCCTCGACGTGGACAGCGAGCTGGATATCGAATCGCCGGACACCTGGCGGGCGTTGTTCTTTGGTCTTGGTGCCGATGGCACGGTCAGCAGCAACAAGGCCAGCATCAAGATTCTGGGGGAGGGCACCGATTTGTGTGCCCAGGGGCACTTTGTTTACGATTCCAAGAAATCCGGTGCTACCACCGTCTCCCATCTGCGCTTCGGGCCGCATCCCATTCGTTCCAGTTACCAGATTCGTCAGGCCCAGTTTGTCGCCGTGCACGCGCCGCAGTTTCTGGAGAAGTTTGACGTGCTCGAACACGCTGCGCCCGGGGCGACGGTGCTCTTGAATGTGCCATGGCCAGCGGAGCGGGCCTGGGACCAATTGTCGGTGGAAGCCCAGCGGGTGCTGGTAGAGCGCAGTGCCAGATTGTTTGTGATCGATGCCGCCAGCGTCGCCGAACAGGCTGGGCTGGACCGGCGAATCAACACGGTGATGCAGGTGTGCTTCTTTGCCCTGGCCGATATCCTGCCCCGTGAAGAGGCCATTGCCCATATCAAGGAATCCATTCGCCAGACCTGGGGCAGGCGCGGGCCGGAGGTGGTGCGGCGCAATGTGGAGGCGGTGGATTCCGCCCTGGATAATCTCCACGAAGTGCCGGTGCCCGGTTCAGTAACCGCCACCCGTAGCCGGCCCCCGAGAGTGCCGGAGCATGCCCCGGACTTTGTACAGAAAGTTACCCGGCTGCTGATGGATGGCCAGGGCGATAAACTGCCGGTCAGCGCCTTCCCGTTGGATGGCACCTGGCCCACCGGTACCAGCCAGTACGAGAAGCGCGCCATTGCCCAGGAGATTCCGATCTGGGAATCAGACCTGTGCGTGCAGTGTAATTTCTGCACCATGATCTGCCCCCACACCGCCATTATCAGCAAGGTATTCGAGCCGGACAGCGCTAAAAATGCTCCGGAAAGCTTCTTTGCGGTGCCGGAAACCCATACCCCCGAACTGGAAGGGCTGGACTACCGGGTTCAGGTAGCCCCGGAGGACTGCACTGGCTGTGGCTTGTGTGTGGAAGTGTGCCCAGCAAAAGATCGCACCCAGCCCAAGCGCAAGGCCATCAACATGCGCCCCGTTGAGGAACATTTGGAGGATGAGGCCACTAATCTGGCGTTCCTGCGTAGCTTGCCCGATGTTCCCCGTGACCGAATCCCCCGGGATTTCAAATCTCTGCCGTTACTGATCCCCCTGTTCGAATATTCGGGGGCCTGTGCCGGCTGCGGTGAAACTCCCTACATCCGGTTGCTCACCCAGTTGCTGGGTGACCGGCTGATGATCGCCAACGCCACCGGCTGCTCCTCCATCTATGGCGGCAACCTGCCCACCACGCCCTACACGGTCAATGCCGATGGCCGGGGGCCTGCCTGGAACAACTCGTTGTTCGAGGATGCCGCAGAGCTGGGCCTGGGTATGCGTATGGGCCTGGGCAAACTGGCTGGCCGGGCCCGGCAATTGCTGGAAGATATCAAAGCGCAGCTCCCGGTTGAACTCTACCAGGCCTTGACCAGCCCCTGTGTCACTCTCGACGAGAGCGCCGTGGCGGCCCGGCGCGAAGCCATAGGCCAACTGCGTGACTGGCTCGAAGGCCAACAAGGCTCCGAAGCGCAGGAACTGGATAACCTGGCGGATGAACTTTGTCCCAAGAGCGTCTGGGTGATTGGTGGCGACGGCTGGGCCTACGATATCGGCTACGGCGGGCTGGACCATGCCCTGGCTTCGGGCCAGAACATCAAACTGCTGGTGCTCGATACGGAAGTCTATTCCAACACCGGTGGCCAGCAATCCAAGGCCACGCCCATGGGGGCTGTGGCCAAGTTTGCAGCGGCGGGCAAGGAAACCCGCAAGAAAGATCTGGGGCTGCTGGCCATGAGTTATGGTCATGTATATGTGGCCCAGGTGGCCTTGCAGTCCCACAGCAACCAGGCCACCAAGGCATTGCAGGAGGCCGAGAGTTTTGACGGCCCCGCGCTGGTTATCGCCCACAGCCCCTGCATTGCCCACGGCTACGACCTGGTGCACTCCCCTGCGCAGCAAAAGCGAGCGGTGGACAGCTGGGCCTGGCCGTTGTACCGGTTTGATCCTCGCCGAATAGAGCAAGGCCTGCGTGCAGGCCGGCGCCGGTGCAGTGGTGATGCATTCGCTGTTTGAGGAGCAGCTGGTGGCCGAGCAGATGGCCGCGCACCGGTTTATCGATTCCCGTATCAACATGGATGCTGAGGCTCGCTCGTTTTTTCCGGAATCCGAGATCTTCGAGATGGGCTCCGGCAGTTACCTGCAACGATTGCAGCAGCTGAAAGTGGAGCTGGGCGTGCCGGTGATTGCCTCCCTCAACGGCGTTTCCCCCGGTGGCTGGACCCAGCATGCCACGGAACTTGAGCAGGCCGGCGCTGAAGCGGCAGGGGCCAGGGGCCTGGTGCTGTTCAACCGGTTCTATCAGCCGGATATTGATCTGGAGCAGCTGGCATTGAGCCGGGAGGTGGTGTTGTCTACCAGTGCCGAGCTGCCTTTGCGCCTGCACGCCATGGCCAGGCTGTATAACCGCACCGGCATGGACATGGCAGCGTCTGGGGGCGTTCACACGGGCGACGATGCCGCCAAAGCGATCCTCTCTGGTGCCACGGTGGTACAGCTGGTTTCGACGGTTCTGCAACACGGCCCTGCCGCCTTCGAGCGGCTGGGGGGTGAACTCACCACGCGCCTCGCCAGCATAGGCTATCAATCCCTGCAGGAGGCCCGTGGCGCCTTGTCACTGGATAATGTGCCGGATGCCGGCACCTGGGAGCGATTGAACTATGCCCGGCTGCTGCACGGATGGCAGTCGTCCCGATAGGGAGCCAGGGCCGGGATGCATACCGGCCCTGAGCCATCAGCGGAACATCAGTGGCTCTGGTCCGGTACTTCCCGGATGCGGCCATGCTCATCTATGGCTACGTACACGAACAGGCCTTCAGTCACCTTGCGCGGGTTCTTCGAGGTGCGGTCGAGGGTCCACACCTCTACATTGATTTTCATGGAACTGCGGCCGATATCCACCAGCTCGCAGTAACAGCCCACCTGGGAGCCCACCCGCAAGGGTGAGAGAAATTCCATCCGGTCCATGGCCACGGTGGCATTGCGGCCCTGTGAAATACGCCCGGCCATGGTGGCGGCGGCGATGTCCATCTGCTTGACCAGCCAGCCGGCGAACACATCGCCGTTGGGGTTGGTGTCTGAGGGCAGGGGTACCACCTGCAGGGTGAGTTCCCCGCGGGGTTTGGGTTTGTCGTCATCGTATGCAGTCATGGGAGTCGCCTGTAGATACTTATGAGTTGTTTTCCCTGCATGGTAACGGGCTGGCGGCGTGCTGCAAGAAAATTTGAACAATGACGTCTATATTTCAAATGCTGTAACAAAGTTGTCACAGACACTCCTTAGGATGCACTCATCGGTAAAGCAGATCCATACACAACGTCCACCGATATTGGAGACTCAACGTGATGAAACTGAAAGCAGCTCTTGCCTCTGTTGCCCTGGCTGGCAGCATTGCGGCGGTATCTACCCCGGCCATGGCCCGTGATACCGTAAACATCGTGGGTTCTTCCACGGTTTACCCGTTCGCCACTGTGGTTGCCGAGCGTTTTGGTCGTAACACCGACTTCCCGACCCCGAAACTGGAATCTACCGGTTCCGGCGGTGGTCTGAAGCTGTTCTGCGCCGGTGTTGGCACCCAGCACCCGGACATCACCAATGCTTCACGTCGCATGAAGACCAGTGAGTTCCAGGACTGCCAGAACAACGGTGTGAAGGACATTACCGAAGTTCGTATCGGTTCAGACGGCATTGTGCTTGCTAACTCTTCACAGGCTGAGAAGATGGATATCTCCCTGCGCCAGCTGTTCCTGGCCCTGGCGAAAGACGTTCCCAACCCGCAGGGTGGCGAGAATCTGGTACCGAACCCCTATAAGAAGTGGAGCGATATCGATTCCAGCCTGCCGGATATGGCCATCAGCGTAATGGGTCCGCCTCCGACTTCCGGTACCCGTGACGCCTTCGTCGAAATCGCTATGGAAGGTGGCTGCAAGACTTACGATTGGATCAAGTCCAAGAGCAAGGGCGATATGCGCGCCATCTGCCACAACATCCGTGAAGACGGTGCCTTCATTGAAGCTGGCGAAAACGACAACCTGATCGTTCAGCGTCTGGCCCGCGACACCGGCACCTTCGGTATCTTCGGCTACAGCTTCCTGGACGAAAACCGTGGTCAGATCCAGGCCAGCACCATCGGTGGCGTTGAGCCGACTCAGGAAACCATCGGTGACGACAGCTACCCGGTTGCCCGTTCCATGTTCTTCTACGTGAAGAAAGCCCACGTGGGTGTGGTTCCTGGCATCCAGGAATACGTCAACGAATTCACCAGCGAAGGCGCCTGGGGTGACAACGGCTACCTGGTAGACGTAGGCCTGATCCCGAACCCGCGCAACGTTCGTATGCAGGCGGCCAAGGATGCCAAGGCTCTGAAGTCCATGACTGGAAACGAGCTGTAAGATTCTGCAGCGAAAGGTCAGGGATGATCGAAAATGAGAGGAACGCAGCCGGCAGGCTGCGTTCCTTTGTTGTATTCAGTAAAGATCCTTCGGGTTTGCTGGCACAATAGGTCAGCGTGAAACCCTTTCAGGAAAGAGACAGTTATGCAATCGGCCAATTTGTTGCCTATCGTTCTGGTGCTCGCAGTGGTGGCGTACAGCCTCGCCTATATGCGATCGCGCGCCGTGGCGGAGCCTCTCGGTGGTATACGCAATCTCAAATCACTGCCGTTTTACTATGCTGCACGGGCGGCATTGTGGTGCGGAATTCCCGCGTTGATTACGCTCGCTTTGTGGGCGGGCTTTGAAGGCAAGGTTATCCAAAATATTGTGATCGGGTCCCTGCCTCCGGAGGCCATGCCCCAGTCGGCCGGGCAGGCCAGCCTGGTAGTTTCCCAGATTGGCAATGTCGCGGCGGGCAAGCTCAACCCGGAGTTCGTGCCGGAGCATATTGCAGGTGCTGCGTCGTTACTGGAGACGTTGCGTGACCAGAGTAAGAATTTCAAAACGATACTGGTGCTGTTGATTGCGGTGCTGGGTGCGGTTGTTGCCTGGTTCCGGGTAGCGCCTCATATTAACGCCCGTGAGAGTGTCGAAACCACTCTGCGGAGAATCTTCTTTGTGTGCGCCGCCGTCGCAGTAATGACTACGGTGGGCATCATTTTTTCGGTGATCTTCGAGACCATCCGGTTCTTTGGCAAGGTGCCTTTCTGGGAGTTCTTCCTGGGTGCAAACTGGAGCCCGCAGACCGCGCTGCGCGCTGACCAGATTGGCGCAGACGGCTCCTTTGGCATGATTCCGCTGTTTACCGGTACGCTGCTGATTTCTGCGATTGCATTGATCGTGGCCGTGCCGGTTGGTTTGCTCTCGGCGGTCTTCCTTTCCGAGTACGCGGGCAAGAAAGCCCGCTCCGTGATCAAGCCGCTGATGGAAATGCTGGCGGGTATTCCGACGGTGGTTTACGGGTTCTTCGCCGCCTTGACCGTGGCACCGTTTATCCGGGACCTGGCCGAGACCGTTGGCCTCAATGCTTCGTCCCAGAGCGCCCTGGCGGCTGGCCTGGTGATGGGTGTGATGATTATCCCGTTCGTGTCCTCGTTGTCTGACGATGTGATCAACGCGGTGCCCCAGACTCTGCGTGACGGCTCTCTGGCTCTCGGTGCCACCCAATCTGAAACCATGAAGCAGGTGATCTTTCCGGCAGCGCTGCCCGGCATTATGGGCGGTATTCTGCTGGCCGCTTCCCGCGCCATTGGTGAAACCATGATTGTGGTGATGGCCGCAGGCCTGGCAGCCAACCTCACGGCCAACCCGCTGGATTCTGTCACCACCGTCACCGTACAGATCGTCACCCTGCTGACCGGCGACCAGGAATTCGACAGCGCCAAGACCCTGGCAGCCTTTGCCCTGGGCATGATGCTGTTCGTGGTGACACTGATTCTGAACGTGATTGCTCTCAAGATTGTGCGTAAATATAGGGAACAGTATGACTGATCAACGCTCCCAGGCGGAGATTGTCCGCCAGTCCCTGAAACGCCGGTATCGCAAGGAACGGCGGTTCCGCGCCTACGGTATGTTGGCCATTGCCATCGCCCTGTCGGCCCTGGTGATCCTGTTTGCCGATATCATTGGCAAGGGCTACACCGGGTTTATCAAAACCACCATTACGCTGGATGTGCATCTGGATGGTGAGGCCATGTATCTGGACGATCCTACCGATGCAGACCAGCGCTCCATGGCCGATTTCAATGCACCGATCATCACCGCCCTCGGTGATCTGATTCCGGGTGTTGAGGATCGTGCTGCCCAGCGCGAGCTCAGCCGGCTGGTGGGAAGTTATGGCGCCAATCAGATCCGCGACCTGCTCCGTAGCCAGCCGGAACTGTTGGGCACCACTCAGACCCTGACCTTCCTGGCCCACGATCGTGTATCGGTGTATGTAAAGCATGCCGACAACGATAATTACAGCGTTCGACTGTCTGAGCGCCAGATTGAATGGGTGGACTATCTGGTGGAGCGTGGCGTTATCCAGACGGCGTTCAACGACGTATTCTTCCAGTCTGGCGATTCCCGGGAGCCGTCTAACGCCGGTATTCTGGGCGCTATCATCGGTTCATTACTGACCATGGTGGTGACCCTGCTGATTGCCTTCCCTGTCGGGGTGGCCGCAGCGGTCTATCTGGAAGAGTTCGCGCCCCAGAACAAGCTGACCGATTTCATCGAGGTGAACATCAACAACCTGGCGGCGGTGCCGTCGATCATCTTCGGTCTGCTGGGTCTGGCGGTGTTCATCGGGTTGTTTGGCATGCCCCGTTCGGTGCCGGTGGTGGGTGGTCTGGTACTGGCGCTGATGACGTTGCCTACCATCATCATCTCCAGCCGTGCCGCCATCAAGAGTGTGCCGCCCTCCATTCGCGAGGCAGCTGAGGGCATCGGGGCTTCCAAGATGCAGGTGGTGCTTCACCATGTGGTACCCCTGGCGATGCCGGGCATGATGACCGGTTCCATCATCGGTATGGCGCAGGCGCTGGGTGAGACTGCCCCGTTGCTGCTGATCGGGATGGTCGCATTTATTGTGGAGATTCCGGACGGCTTCTTCAGCTCCGCCACGGTACTGCCGGTACAGATCTATCTGTGGGCAAGCAGCGCGGAACAGGGTTTTATCGAATTGGCGTCAGCGGGCATTATGATCCTGCTGACCTTCATGATCAGTATGAATGCACTAGCCATTTGGCTGCGCAAACGTCTTGAGCGCCGGTGGTAAGGAGAGTACTAATGAATACCATGAATCCGACAATCACGAGTGAGGCGGACATGCCGGCAGACACTGTTATCCCGGTAAAAGACGAGCGGCCAGCGGAAACCGTCATTGAAGAAGGCACGACCGTTGGGGTTCCTCTGTCTGATGATCCCAAGTTCAAGCTGCGTAATGTCGAAGTGTTCTATGGTCAGGATCGGGCCATAAAGAACGTCAGCCTGGACATTGGCCGCAACGAAGTCATTGCCTTTATCGGGCCTTCCGGCTGCGGCAAATCGACCTTTCTGCGGTGCCTGAACCGGATGAACGACAGCATTGATATCTGCCGGGTCAAAGGTCAGTTGATGATCGACGAGCATGATATCTACGACCCGAAGCGGGACGTCGTTGAGCTGAGAGCCCGGGTGGGCATGGTGTTCCAGAAGCCGAACCCGTTCCCCAAGTCGATCTACGACAACGTGGCCTACGGCCCACGAATTCATGGCCTTGCCAACCGTAAATCCGATCTTGATGAGATTGTTGAAAACAGCCTGCGCAAAGCCGGTCTTTGGGATGAGGTGAAAGATCGCCTGGATGCTACGGCCACCGGTATGTCCGGCGGCCAGCAGCAGCGCCTGTGCATCGCCCGTGCCATTGCTGTTAGTCCGGAAGTGATCCTGATGGACGAGCCATGCTCGGCCCTGGACCCGATCGCCACCGCGAAAGTGGAAGAACTGATTGCCGAGATGTCGGAGAGTTACACCATCGTGATCGTGACCCACTCCATGCAGCAAGCGGCACGAGTCTCCAACCGCACCGCGTATTTCCACCTGGGGCATCTGGTGGAGGTGAACGAGACTGACAAGGTATTCACCTCGCCGGAGCACGAGCTGACGGAATCCTACATTACTGGCCGCTTTGGTTAAGGGCACCGGGGAACACTGGAGATATCAGATATGCCGAATAAAAAGGACGATGTATACGGGGATCACATTTCCCACAAGTTCAACAACGAACTGACCGAGCTGAAAACCCAGTTTCTTAACATGGGTGGTCTGGTGGAAAGCCAGGTTGAGCGTGCGGTTCAGGCGCTGGTAGACGGCGACGGCCACCAGGCCGAAGACGTGCGTGCCGGTGACAAGAGGGTCGACAAAATGGAAGTGGACCTGGACGAGGAGGCAACGTTGATCATCGCCCGTCGCCAGCCCACGGCTCGGGATTTGCGGTTGGTGATTGCGGTGATCAAAATGGTGGCGGACCTGGAGCGGGTTGGCGATGAGGCCAAGAAGATCGCCAAGATGGCGATTAAACTGTCCGAAGAAGGCCAGGCGCCCCGTGGCTATGTCGAGATCCGCCACATTGCCACCCATGTGTTGAGCATGCTGCACGATGCGCTGGATGCGTTTGCCCGATTGGACTCGGAGCAGGCGTTGCGGGTGATGAAGGAAGACAAGCGGGTGGATGAGGAGTATCAGGCTGCTGCCCGTACGCTGTTGACCTTTATGATGGAAGATACCCGCAATATTTCACGGTGTATGTCGGTGATGTGGGTGCTTCGTGCGTTGGAGCGGGTGGGTGATCACGCCTGTAACATTGCCGAGAACGTCATTTTCATGGTCAAAGGCGAGGATGTTCGCCATACGCCCGTGGAAGAGGCTGAGAAGGTGGTTGGCCGGTAAATCTGCACAATCCCGTTCCCATGCGGGGGCGGGCTTTGGTGGAGGGCTGGCATGCGGGTTGGCTTTACGGGACACGCTCAAGCCGTCCGTGGGCGCTTAGCTTTCGCCATCCCTGGCGAAAGATAGTCCCGTAAAGCCAACCCGCACACCAGCCAGCCGGACCAAGGCATTGGTTTCCCCAAACCCAGACTCAATGCTCTGGAAGGCTTGGCACCAGGCCGGATGCAGCCGGGCCGGTAGTGCTGTTCGGGAGTATCTTTGGCCATGGATGGCCAAAGCTAAGCGCGCATGGATGCCTTGAGCGTCTCCCGAACAGCACTACCGGCTCGGCTGCCTGCTCCAAAGTATCGCTCCGGAGAGCACAGGTAAAAAAAACCTAGGCCTGCTTCATTTTGTCAGTATAAGGCGGCCAGCCAAGTGGTTTGCCGGCAAGAACGTGCAGGTGGATATGGAACACTGTCTGCCCCGAATTTTCGCCGCAGTTCATGACAACCCGATAGCCATCGTCGGCAAATCCCTTCTCTTTGGCAATCTTCGCTGCCACCACATACAGATGCCCCACCAGTTCCCGATCATCCTCGGTAATGTCGTTGATCGTGGCGATGGCCTTCTTCGGAATAACCAGGAAATGCACCGGCGCCTGAGGGTTGATGTCGCTGAACGCCAGGGCAAGGTCATCCTCGTAGAGAATGTCGGCGGGGATTTCCCGGTTGATGATCTTGGTGAAAATCGTCTCTGACATGGTGGCTCCTTTTCGATTGTCTTTGGGATTGTTGTTCGGTGTTAAAGCTGATTCAGACCCGGAATCCGGGAAGTGATCTGCCTGACCACGGCCGGCAGCTCTTCATCCAGGCCCATGGCGTAGCGGGCTACACCGTTGCGGGCGAAGGGCAAAGCGCGGGCAGCGCCAAGCCCCAGGTTGCGGGCCAGGTGTACCGGCGGGATGGCGTTGCTGAACAGATGGTAGAACAGGTCCATGGCCAGCATCATGCGGCGGTTAGCGGGCCGGCGTTGCTGTTCGTATAGCGCCAGCCAGTGCTGGCTGGCCAGGTCATCGCTGCTGCGTCGGGCTTCTTTCAGCAGGCCCTGCAGGCATTGGGCGTCCTGAAAGCCCAGGTTCACCCCCTGGCCGGCCAGGGGGTTGATGGTGTGGGCGGAGTCGCCGGCCAGCACCACGCGGTTCTGGACATAGTGCTTGGCGTGCTGGCGGGCGATGGGGAAACTGGCTTTGGCATCGATGTGGTTCAGCGGCGGCAGGCGCGCCGGGAAGGCCTTGCGGATTTCCGTCATCAGGGTGCTGTTGTCCATGGCTTTGAGTTCGGCCAGCCTTGCCGGGCTGTCGTACCACACCAGTGATCCCCAGGTTTCGCCGGGGTGTTGCTTACCTGCACTGTGTAACGGCAGGAAGGCTCTGGGGCCGCTGGGGTAAAAGCCCTGCCAGGTAATGTCCTCGGGCTGGCCCAGGTAGCGGACCGAAATCACCATGGCTTGTTGTTCGTACTGGTCGCGGGTCACGCCAATGCCGGCCAGTTCCCGCACTCTGGACATGGCGCCGTCCGCCCCGACAATCAGTTGGGCGCTCAGTTCTGTACCATCGTCCAGGGTTATCGTTGCACGCTCGGCATTCTGTGTCAGTGCCTTGAGCCCCTGGCCGGTAATCAGCGTGACGTCGGGTTCGTCCTGTAAGGTTTGCCACAGGGCGTTCTGGGTGATGCTGTTTTCGACGATATGGCCCAGATGGCCTGCGCCGAGATCGGTTGCGTTGAATTCCACTTCGGTCAACGAGCCGGGCAGCAGGCGGCTGAGCGGGTGCGGGGTCTCGTCCCACACGGCCAGGCGGCGATAGGGCGTGGCGCGCATGGTCTGAATGCGGGGCCAGGCGCCCAGGCTTTGCAGATAGCGCTCGCTGCCGGCACTGAGCGCTGATACCCGGATATCGGGGCTGGCATCCGCGTCAAAGTCCGAGGGCTCGGCCTTGTCAATCAGGCCGACCTTGATGCCCTGCTGGCCAAGGCCATTGGCAAGGGCGGCGCCGACCATGCCGGCGCCAACGATGATGATGTCAAATGCTTGGTTCATATCCGGTTCCTGTCTGATGGCATCAGTTTACGCGATGCCACGGGCCAGACAAGCGACCGGGATCAATCCGCCGGGTTTCAGTACCCCGCGAGTCTGGAGACGGTCTTTTCCTCAGTGGCTTCCGGCCGTTGACGGCCTTTCGTCAGCCAAGCCGGTTTCTGGGCGCCTGGCCGGGTGAAGCCCTGGTTGATCACCATGGGGTGGACCAGTTGCAGGAAGTCTGCGGTTTTCATGTGAATGGATTCGGTGTGGGTGCCGGCGGCGAAGGCCAGTTCCGGCTGCTCCGTCAGCACTTCGGCGCAATAGACCGTCATGCCGAACAGGTTGCCGAACGGTGGCATGGCGCCCACCTCGCACTCGGGAAACCGGTCCTGGAATTCCTGTTCGTCGGCAAGATCCACGAAATCGGTGTCCAGCACCCGGGAAAGTCGATCCCAGCGCACCCGCCAGGTAGCAGGCATCACCAGCATGGCCATTTTGCCATCGAGTTCGATGATGACGGTTTTTACAACCCGGTCGCCGGCGATCTTGACGTGGTGGGCCAGCTGCTGGGCCGTGAAGGCAGGGGGATGGGAGAGGCACATGTATTCCACACCTGCCTCTTCCAGGAACTCTGTTAACTGCTTCACCGGCATAGTCACAACCTCCTGACAGCATGGTCGGTGTTGTGGAGCCATCCGCCGTCCCGGGCCTGGCCCCGATGGCAAGAGGGGCGGGCGCCCCTTCTTACCGTCAGCTTAGCCCAGGTTGAGCTGTTTGCGAGTATCCATCTGTGTTTGTGTGTAACGGTTCCGCTCAATCGGCTTTGTACATGTGAACATCGCGCTGTGGGAACGGGATGGATACGCCCTCGGCATCAAACGCCTTCTTGACCTTTTCCTGCATATCCCAGTAGAACGGCCACAGGTCTGCAGATTTTGTCCAGGCCCTTACTGTCAGATCAACGGAGCTGTCTCCCAGGCCGCCAACCACAATCAGAGGTTCCGGGTCTTTCAGGGCGCGCTCGTCCTCCTCGATCAGGCGCTTGCAGATAGCTTTGGCCTTATCGATATCGTCGTTGTACCCGATGCCGAAAGTCATGTCGCAACGACGGGTTTCGTAGGCACTCATATTGACGAGACTGGCGTTCGAGAGGCTGCCATTGGGGATGACAATACGGCGATTATCGAATGTGTTTACCACGGTATACAGGATCTGGATTTCCACCACGCTACCCAGGAACCCCTGAGCCTCGATGACATCGCCAACTTTGAATGGTTTGAAAATCAGAATCAGTACGCCACCAGCAAAGTTGGCCAGGCTGCCTTGCAGGGCCAGGCCAACGGCCAGACCGGCGGCACCGATAACCGCGATGAATGAGGTGGTTGCAATGCCAATCATGGACGCGACCGAGATCAACAGCATGACCTTCAGAAGCGCGCTGATGAGGCCGCACAGGAATTTGTTCAGAGTGGGGTCTTTCTGCCCCAGTTTCTTGTCAAGTACGTCGACAAAGCGGTTGATCAGCCACAAACCCACAATCAGGGTTACGATGGCCAGCAAGACCTTCGGGGCATAAGCCATGGTCAGGGCAACTGCCTGGTCCATCCATTGGCTGGCCTGCCCGTCGGCACTGAAGAGGTCTTCCATAGGGGAGCTCCTTGTTCGTTAGTGTTTTTTGAGGTGTAACTGCCTGGACAATCGATTGCCGCAAGGGAATCTGACTCTACGCAGTATAGAGCACAAATGGATTAAACCTGCATTGCGCGGAGATGTTGTAATCGCTTTATTTCAGGAGCTTGTGGTGGTTTCTGGCGTAGTCGCGAATGGTTTCCGGATTGCCGCGTACAAGAATCCGCCCCTGTTTCTGGCTGAGCTGGTAGTCGTACATCGGGTCGTAGTAGTCGTTGAGCAGGGTTTCGATCCAGGCATGGTGGCGGTCCAGGGTGCCGGTCGCCTGTTGCTGGTCGAGGGCCTGGGTCATCAGGTCTCGGAGCTGCTGGTAGCGTTCACCTCCCAGGCGCCTGCGTATCCGGTCCAGGGCGCTGAGCAGGTAATCCCGGAAGTTGAGCCAACCGGCCTCTTCACCGTCTCTTGAAATGTAGTCCTGCAGCATGGCCTCTACGTAGTCGGCGCGAATGATCGCAACCCGCTCTTCCATGGGTTGTTCCAGAATCATCAACGGCGATTCCGCCATTCGTGCCCGCAGGGACTCAGGCAGGGCGCAGCGGCCGATCAGTCGGCTTTCATCTTCCAGGTAGATCAAACCGCCGGTCAGGTGATGCGCCTTCAGCATGGCAACCGCCACACGGTTCTCGAAGTCTATCTGGGAAGGTTGCGGCGTAACCTGTCGGCCAAAACTGGAGCCTCTGTGGTTAGCCAGTCCTTCAAGGTCGACCGGATTGGGCAGGTCAAGCAGGACGCGGGTTTTGCCGGTGCCGGTGCGGCCGCTGAGAATCCGGTAATCACCGTTGGCAATCAGTTGGTCCAGGCTGTCGATCAGGAAACGCCGAAGCGCCTTGTAGCCACCCTTCACCAGGGGGTAGTCAATGCCTGAGTCTTTGATCCATTGCTGGGTAAGCCGTGAGCGTAGCCCGCCACGAAAGCAGAAAAGGTATCCCTCGGGGTGTCTGGCGATGAAGCGGTTCCAGGCTTCTATACGCTGCGCCTTGATGTCGCCTGAGACCAGTTGATGGCCCAGTTTGATGGCTTCGTCCTGACCTTTCTCCTTGTAGCAGATACCCACCCGGTGCCGTTCTTCATCGTTCATCAGCGGTGCATTTTCAGCACAGGGAAAACTGCCTTTGGCAAACTCCACCGGTGCCCGCACATCCATTAACGGGATGTCGTTCAGGAACAGGTTGAGGTAGTCATCGGTGTCGGGTCTGCTGGCCATTTCCATGAATCGCTGTTACTCAGAGTGAGGCGGCAGTATACCGGACTGTTGATATCCCGGCCAAAGGGTACAATGCCGCCTCGGAAACGGCCTGAAAGGACCAGTGATGAATCCGGAAACACTCAATCTGCACCTGCGCAAAACCCTTAGTCGCGGCCGGGTGGCCCAATCGGCGCCGGCCGGCTGCCCGGAGATACCGCTCTACCTGTTTGACCCGTCTGTGCTTGAGGGGCCACTAAGTCATGACGAGGCCCAGGCCGTGGTGGCGGAGCCGGCCTATTGGTCGTTTTGCTGGGCCAGTGGCCAGGTGTTGGCCCAGTGGATTCTGGACCACCCGACGCTGGTGGCAGGCAAAACCGTGCTGGATTTTGGCTCCGGCTCCGGCGTGGTAGCGGTGGCTGCTGCACGGGCGGGTGCGGCCAGAGCCATTGCCTGCGATATTGATCCGGCAGCGCTGGATGCTGCAGCTGCCAACGCTGAGTTGAACGGCGTGCAGGTGGAGCTGTGTGCGGACTGGGCGCAGCGGCCCGGGCACTTGGACCTGATCACCGCGGCTGATGTGCTTTACGACCCGGAAAACCGGCCGCTGCTGGAGGCCTTTCGCGCTTCCGCTGAACAGGTGTTGCTGGCAGACTCCAGAATCAGGAATCTGGCCAATCCGGCCTATGACAAGCAGGCAGTGATTGAGGCTAGAACCTGGCCGGATCTGAATGAATTCGAGGAGTTCAACAAGGTGCGCATTTATCTTGCGCGGGGCAGGCTGTAGCAGCAAGCAGTGGGGCGTGACAGAAAAAATAAAGGGCAACCCTCGGGCTGCCCTTCGCAGGTACTGAACCGCCATCCTGAGCAGTTCAGATTCGGAACAGGTTGGCGCCTCCGTGCGCGGTGGGCAACTGCCTTGTTGCCAGTCCTTGCGTCCGTTCCCTGGTGCCGGCGTCCGAGCCAGCCATCCAATTCGTTATCCCTTAAGCGAGGCGTCCCTGTGTCCTTGCCTCTCCCCACAATCCATGCAGGGGTGCGTCCGGTGCGTCGTCCTTTTCCCTGTCATCCTTGACGTTGAACATCATACCAATCCCACCTTTACAGACGTGTGAACTGTGCACGATTCGTTGAACACGAAACTGCGGCCATCAATGTTTTTTGTTAAAAATCATAAATATAGGATGAATTCATGGGTGAGCGCTCGCGTCTGCGCACGCTACGCGGCTACATGTTCTTACATGCTTGTAGGAAATGTCTCACGCAGAGTCGGGCGAATTTCTCAAATCCACTTCACCGGCATTGCGGATGCCCGGCCAGGGCAGCATGCCGATCGCGATGCCCAGGGCATCCGCCAGAACATCGGCCATGGAAAAATCCCGATAGGGGAGGTTGGCCTGGACCGCTTCGAGCGCCAGGCCGAAGCCCAGCAGGGCAGGGGCGTACCAGAATGCACTCAGGCGAGGCCAGGCCAGCCGGGTGACAATGGTCAATTCGATAAACGCAATAATGTGGTTGACCTTGTCGTTGGCGGCTGCAGGGATGGGGTAGCTGGAGCTGGTTGTGGCCAGGTACAGGATGGCGGCCACCGAGATCAGCAAGACTGCCTGCCAGAGCCGGCGCATGCGCAGAAGGGTAGAGACGGTTTGCTGAAATGGGAGCATCAAGTCATCCGGGTGTGGTTGCAGGCTGTGGGAACGATCCTGACATGATATGCTTTGCGCCCCGTTTTTGTCATGGCAGCGGAGGATCATCAGCGATGCTCAAGGGTAACTTTTTCAGAGGACTGGGTTATCTGGGTGAAGGTTTCAGGCTGATCCGCCTGCCGGGCCTGCGCCTGTTTGTCATCATTCCCCTTGTGATCAACATCCTCCTGTTTGGTTTGATGTTCTATTTCATGGCGGAGCTGTTTTCGGTCTTGATCGCCGGGGCCATGGCCTGGCTGCCGGATTGGGCCTGGTTGCAGGCACTGGACTGGCTGTTCTGGTTACTTTACGGCGTGGTGATTCTGCTGATGCTGGCCTACGGTTTTGTGATTGTTGCCAATCTTATCGGCTCGCCGTTCTACGGTTATCTGGCCGAACTTACCGAAAAGCATCTGACCGGCCAGGAAGTCAATCCGGACGAAGGCTGGGCAGCCCTGCTGAAGGATACCCCGCGTATTCTCTGGCGCGAGGTCCAGAAGATCGCCTATTACCTGCCCCGTGCTCTGGGCCTGTTCATCATCGGGCTGATTCCGGTCGTCAACCTGGTGGCGGCCGTGCTCTGGTTCCTGTTCAACAGCTGGATGATGGCGTTGCAGTACGTCGACTATCCGGCAGATAACCATAAAGTCAGTTTTGCCCGGCTGCGCCGGGATCTTGCAGCTCAGCGGTTATCCGCGCTGGGTTTCGGCTTGCCGGTGGCCCTGGCGGCCATGGTGCCGGTGCTTAATCTGGTGGTGGTGCCGGCTGCGGTGTGCGGAGCAACCGCCTATTGGGTGCGTGAAAATACATCGAATCAACAGTAACTTGCTTGCGGAGGTTTCTTGGAAACATCGGAATTTGTCATCGGTCAGCGTTGGGTCAGCCACAGCGATACCGCTTTGGGTTTGGGTATCGTTACCGACATCTCGGGGCGCAGAGTCACCCTGGGGTTTCCGGCGGCCGATGAAGAGCGCACCTATGCCATCGATAATGCGCCTTTGTCGCGCATTGTCTATCAGCTGGGTGAGGAGATAGAGACCTACGACGGCGAGCGTTACATTGTTCGCGCCGTTGAGGATCTCCACGGTGTTCTGATGTACCACGCCGATGACGGCGAGAATCTTCAGCAGATCTCCGAGGTAAAGCTGGCCGGTTCGGTCAATTTTTCGGCACCGCACCAGCGCCTGTTCGCCGGTCAGTTTGACCGTAACGGTGCCTTCCGGTTACGGGTCTCCACGCTCCAGCATCTCGATCGGCTCAGAGCTTCGCCGGCCCAGGGGTTGATTGGCGCCCGTACCCAGCATTTGCCGCACCAGCTATACATTGCCCACGAAGTGGCGCGCCGCCATGCCCCCAGAGTGTTACTGGCCGATGAGGTGGGTTTGGGCAAAACCATTGAGGCTGGCCTGATTCTGCACTATCAGCTGCACACCGGCCGGGCCCGAAGGGCAATGATTGTGGTGCCGGATTCACTGATTCACCAGTGGCTGGTGGAGATGCTGCGCCGCTTCAATCTGCGCTTCTCGATAGTGGACCAGAGCCGCTACGACGACATCAAAGCCCAGGAAGACGATGTAGACGCCCTGGTAAACCACATCTTCGGTGACGACGACAGCGTCAACCCGTTCGAGGCGGACCAGCTGGTGTTGTGCAGTCTCGATTTTCTGGTGCAGAGCGAACAGGCCCGTGACCATGCCCTGGCGGCGGGTTGGGACCTGATGGTGGTAGACGAAGCCCACCACCTGGCCTGGTCGCCGGAGCAGGCCAGCCCGGAATATCAGGTGGTTGAAAGCCTGTCTGAGGCCAGCAAAGGCCTGCTGCTGCTGACGGCCACACCGGAGCAGGTGGGTGTGGCCAGTCATTTCGCCCGTTTGCGCTTGCTGGACCCGGCACGGTTCCACTCCCTGGACGCGTTCCGGGAGGAAGAACAGCAGTATGAGGTCATTAACAAAGTGGTGCGCCGGTTGCTTGAAACCCCGGACCATATTGACCCGGAAGATAAAGCGGCCCTTGCCGGCTGGCTGGGTGATGAGCTGGAGGAGCTTCTGGCCCGGGATGGCGCTCACCAGGCGGTGATTGACGCGTTGCTGGATCGCCATGGCACTGGCCGCGTGCTGTTCCGCAACACCCGGGCAGCGATTCAGGGCTTCCCGGAGCGCCAGCCACTGCCCGACCCCCTGCCGTGTCCCGCTCTGTATGACGATTGCCGGTACGGCGATGTGGGCCTGGCCCCGGAGCAAAACGTGCCGGAAGAGCAATGGCTGGCGGAAGATCCCCGGGTAGCCTGGCTGGAGAAAAAACTGGCCAGCTTGCGCCCGGCCAAAGTGGTGGTGATCTGCGCCCGGGCTGATACGGCCATGGCGCTTGAGCATTACCTGCAGCTGCGGGCCGGCATTCGCAGTGCCGCCTTCCATGAGCACCTGAGCCTGCTGGAACGGGATCGTGCTGCCGCCTATTTTGCCGACAGCGAGCAGGGCGCCCAGGCGCTGATCTGTTCGGAAATCGGCAGTGAGGGCCGTAACTTCCAGTTTGCCCACCACCTGGTGCTGTTTGATTTGCCCGCCAACGCGGACCTGCTGGAACAGCGGATTGGCCGGCTGGACCGCATCGGCCAGACCGAGGCCATCCGGATTCACATACCCTACCTGCAGGGCACCAGCCAGGAAGTACAGTACCGCTGGTTCCAGGAAGGGCTGAACGCCTTTGCCGAGAGTTGTGCCGTCGGTGTGGCGGTTCACGACCAGGTGGGTGACGAGTGGCAGAAGGCCCTGGACGGCGATGACGCCGCCCTTGAACCCATGCTGGTAAGCAGTGCCGAGGAAACTGCGCGGCTGAAAACCCTGCTGCACAACGGCCGGGATGCCCTGATTGAGCTCAACTCCTGCCGCCGGGATGAAGCCGAAGCCTTGATTGCCAGTATCGAGCAGGAGGAAAGCTCGGCCCAGGTCCGTGATTACATGGTGCAGGCGTTCGATATTCTGGGTGTGGATATAGAAGATCACAGCGAGCATGCCGATGTGCTCAAGCCTGGCGAACAATACCAGGCTGGCCATGTTGCCGAGCTGCCGGAGGACGGCCTGACCGTCACCTGGGAGCGTGAGCAGGCCCTGCAGCGGGAAGATATGGCGTTCATGAGCTGGGAGCACCCGATGGTGACCGGCGTGATGGATTCTGTCACCAGCTCGGGCCTGGGCAAAGCGGCGCTGGCCAATCTGTCCGTGAAGGCACTGCCACCCGGTACCCTGCTGCTGGAGGCCCTGTTTGCCGTACACTGTCCGGCGCCGGAGTCCTTACAGTTGACCCGCTATCTGCCGGTTTCGCCGCTGCGCGTGGTGGTGGATGTGAATGGACGGGACCTGTCCAACGCGTTACCTCATGATCGCCTGAATGAGCTGTGTTCCAACATTCGCCGGCGCACGGCACAGGCCATCGTGCCAAAGATCCGGGCCGAGGTGGAAACCATGGTGGACCACGTTGAGCGACTGGCAGAGCCGCATCTGGCGCAGCTGCAGGCGCAAGCGCTGGCGCAGGTTGAGGCGGGCTTTGTTCCCGAGGTGCGCCGGCTGGAAGCCTTGCAGCGGGTAAACCCGGCCATTCGCAGTGAGGAAATCGATTATCTGCGCGGCCAGCTGGATGCTGCCCGGGAAGCGGTGGGCCACGCCAGTCTTGCGCTGGAAGGTATTCGGGTGATTGTAACCTCCTGAAGTGGACTAACTGGCTGAGTTGCGGGCGTTATCTGGCAACATGGCATCTGATAGAGTAAGTTGAACGTAACGAAGTGTTATAAGGCTTTGGTTATTGTCCAAAGACTCCAATCCACGGAAGACAGAGAGAACCTGTGATGACGTTGATACTGTTTCTGATCGCACTGGGCGGCCTGCTGTTTGTATTGCGCCGCGAATCCGGTGCAAAGCCTGCTATTGGTGTTATGGCGGTGGTGGGTGTGATCGCCCTTTTCTCGGGCTCTGGCTGGCTCGCGCTGGTGTTATTTGTCGGTGCGGCCATTACCGCGATGGCGGGGCTGCCGCAGTTCCGGATCAACTGGCTTACTCCGCGGGTGTTCGCCATGTTCAAGAAGGTGGCGCCCAAGGTCTCGGAAACAGAAAAGGTGGCGCTGGAAGCCGGCACCGTCGGCTGGGACGGCGAGCTGTTTACCGGCCGCCCGGACTGGCACAACCTGCTGATCAACCGTCATACCGGGTTGAGCGACGAAGAACAGGCATTCGTTGATAATCAATGTACCCAGGCGATTTCCATGTGCAACGCCTGGGATCTGGCGGTGGAACGGGCTGACCTGCCGAAAGAGTTGTGGGACTTCCTCAAGAAAGAGAAGTTCTTCGGCATGATCATTCCGAAGGAATACGGTGGCCTGGAGTTTTCGGCGAAAGCCCAAACCGCCGTGCTGCAGAAGCTGGCGGCCAACGAAATGCTGATGGTGACCGTAGGTGTTCCCAATTCCCTCGGCCCCGGCGAGTTGCTGGTCAAATACGGCACCGAAGAACAGAAAAACTACTATTTGCCACGCCTTGCCGATGGCCGTGAGGTGCCTTGCTTTGGCCTCACCGGCCCGCGGGCAGGCTCGGATGCAACGTCGCTGCCGGATACCGGCATCGTCTGCAAACAGAAAGTGGATGGCAAGGAAGTGCTGGGCATCCGCCTGAACTTCGAGAAACGCTGGATTACCCTGGCGCCGGTGGCCACCGTGGTGGGTCTGGCGTTCCGAATGTTTGACCCGGACGGTCTGCTGGGTGACACCAAAGACTATGGCATTACCTGTGCGCTGATTCCCCGGGACACCGACGGCATGGAAATCGGTCGTCGCCACTGCCCCATTGGTACTCCGTTCATGAACGGACCGATCAAGGGCAAAGACGTGTTTATCCCGCTGGATTACATCATCGGTGGCCAGGAAATGGCCGGCCAGGGCTGGCGTATGCTGGTTGAGTGTCTGTCTGTCGGCCGCTGTATCACCCTGCCGTCTGGTGCGGCTGGTGCGGCCGCGTACTCCGTGGGCACGGCTGGCGGTTTCACCCGCATTCGCCGTCAGTTCAATACGCCGGTGGCGGATATGGAAGGTGTGCAGGCGCCCCTGGCCCGTATCGCTGCGAAAACCTACATTGCCCAGTCGGCGGTGAACCATACCGCCAACATGATCGACCGGGGCGAAAAACCGGCGGTGCCGTCGGCGATCCTCAAGTACCACCTGACCGAGTTCCAGCGTGAAATCCTGACCGACGCCATGGATGTTCACGGTGGTAAAACGGTTACCCTCGGCCCCCGTAACTATCTGGGGATTGGTTTCAGCGGTGCGGCGGTATCAATCACCGTTGAGGGTGCCAACATTATGACCCGCAGCCTGATGATCTTCGGGCAGGGTGCGATCCGTTGCCATCCGTACGTTCTGAAAGAGCTGGCAGCCAAGGATAATGACGACATCAAGGCGTTCGATGAGGCGTTCTTTGGCCATGCCGGCCTGATCTTTGGTAACGCCGCCCGTGCGTTCACCCAGGCCCTGGGCGTCGGCAAGGCCGATGTGCCGTTTGACAGCGCTTCGCGCAAGTATGCTCAGGCCCTGGCACGGTTCAGCTCCGCCTTCGGGCTGTGTGCCGATGCCGCCATGACCACCCTGGGTGGTGAGCTGAAAATGCGTGAGTTGATCTCCGCCCGTCTCGGCGACATGCTGTCTAATCTCTACCTGGCATCCATGGTGCTGAAAAACTGGCATGAGACCCAGCCAGTGGAAGGCGAGAAAGAACTGATGCAGTACAGCCTGGCATTTTTGCTACACCGTACTGAACAGGCCCTGGATGAGTTCCTGCAGAACCTGCCGAATCGTCCGGTGGCCCTGGCCCTGCGGGCGGTAACCTTGCCGCTGGGATGTCGTTGGGATGCGCCTCATGATGATCTGGCACGCAAGCTGGCGCGGGCGATCTCTACCGATACGCCCATCCGCAACAAGCTGATGGCGGGTGCCTGGACCACCGACGGCGAAGGCACCGTGGAAAATCCGGTAGCCCGCTACAACGGTCTGCTCAAGGATTACGACAAGGCCGAGCAGCTGTACCGCAAAGCCACCAAGGCCTATGCCAAGGGTGAACTGCCGATGACGGCATTGCACCCGGAAGAGCGCTTTGAAGCGGCTCTGGAAGCGGGCATCTACACCAAGGAAGAAGCAGATTTCATGCGCCAGTATGAGCAGGTGGTGCTGGAGATGCTCACCGTGGACGATTTCCCGTTTGATGAGTTTGCCCGTAACAAGGACACCCTGATTGACCACAACCCGGCCTGACGGAGCAGGATGAGATGTGGCTCTCAGTGGTTGCAGTCAGCGTTGGCGCCGTGATCGGCGCCAACCTGCGTTGGGCGCTCGGCTTATGGCTGAATGCCAGTTACCACGCGGTACCCTGGGGCACTCTGGTGGCCAATCTCAGTGGCGGCTGGCTGGTTGGCTTGTTGATTGGCTTTTTTACCCAGAGTAACGCCCTGGCGCCGGAATGGCGTTTGTTTGCCATCACCGGGTTGTGTGGTGCGCTGACCACCTTCTCGACCTTCTCGCTGGAAATGTTCGGTGCACTGCAGGAAGGCAAGTGGGCCATGGCACTCACCGGCATTATCGCCCATGTGGTGGGGTCTATTCTTATGACTGCCCTGGGCTTTTATACCTTCAGTCTGATCAAGGGCTGAACGGTACGTGGGCGCCACCGGAACTGGGTATGACTACCTACATAAATTATTGAAAAGCCCCTTGGCAAGCCGGGAATTCCAGAGTAGAGTGGTTCGTGTAGGAAAGATTAGCCAAGCAGTTCATGAATAAGACGTACCTCCGCAGTTAGTAGTGACCGTCCTGTTTTTGATTCCGCGAGTTCAGTTTTTCCGTCAAACGCTGACCAATACCATGAAGGTGTGTGGCAGCAGATAATATGATTGATTTCAGGAAGTTTAAGTATGTCTACTACTACCGGTACTGTTAAGTTCTTCAACGAAGCAAAAGGCTTTGGCTTTATCACTCGTGAAGGCGGCCCGGACGTATTTGTTCACTACAGCGCCATTCAGGGCTCTGGTTTCAAGACCCTGGCCGAAGGCCAGCAGGTCGAGTTCACCGTAACTCAGGGCCAGAAAGGTCCTCAGGCGGAGAACGTTGTTGCTCTGTAATCCCCACGGGATTCAGCAATAACCAAGAAAAAGGCAGCCTCGGCTGCCTTTTTTTGTTGGCATTTCGGGCCGTTAACCCGGCCCGACTGGTTCAGCGAGCGAAAATCTCACTGTAGAATTGCATGGTGCCGTTCCAGGACCGGGCAGCGGCCGTTTCATCGTAAGCGATGGGCATCCCGAACTGTTCGGCAACCTTGTCTGCGCCAGGGTTGGTGAAAGAGTGGGTAACCCCGGGGAAACTCACCAGCGTCAGGTCCACTTCAGCGTTCTGCATCTCCCGAACCAATCCTGCCACCTGCTCTGAAGGCACCATCGGGTCAGCGCCACCGGTGTAAACCTGCACTTTGGCTTTTACCTTGCCGGCCTCTGCCTGAATCGGGCTGGCCAGTGCCCCGTGGTAGCTGACCACCCCCGCCAGATCAACGCCAAGCCGAGCCATGTTCAATACTACGGCTCCGCCGAAACAGTAACCCTGGGCGGCAATACGGCCGGCATCCACGCTTTCGTGGTTCTGCAGCAGCTCTTTGGCCTTCATGAAACGGGCTTTCACCTGATCCATGTTTTTGGTGGCTTCCTGCATGAACTCCTGGGCGGTATCCGGGTGTTCAGCCAGCTTGCCGTCACCGTACATGTCCAGGGCAAAGGCGGTGTAGCCTGCCGCGGCCAGTTTTTCTGCCTGCTCACGGGCGAAGGCATTATGGCCCCACCATTCGTGAACCACCAGAACGCCGGGCCGTTTGCCCTCGTCCTCATCATCCCAGGCCATGTAGCCGCTAAAGGTTTGGCCATCCACTTCATAGGTGACCGTTTCGGTGCGAAGTTCCGCGTTGGCACTGGCGCTGGCAATAGCCAGGGCGAGCGCAGTGAGGTGTGTTGTTTTTCTGATTCCAGACATGTGGGTCATCTCCTTGTGTGATTTCGGATTCCTTGTCATACGAGTGTTCAGACACACCCGATGAATACTGCTTTACAGAACCAAATGATCTGAGAGCACCGGATTCGCGAACAAAATGGCATCAGGTGCTGCTTTCAACCTGACCGTTCTTGACTATAGTTAAGAACAGGAACGGTGATAAGTCTGAACTCGTTCAGGCACCGTATCCACCCATACCAATAACATCAATAACGAGGGGGTGGTCTATGCTCCTGTCACACGCGTTTGGTCTGTTTACCCACCCGGACCAAGAGTGGGCATCCATAAAGAAAGAACACGAACATCCAACCCGGCTGTATGTTGCCTATGTGGTTATTCTGGCAGCCATCGCGCCGATCTGTGCTTACATCTCAACCGCGCATTTTGGCTGGTCCGTCGGCAACGAGCGATTGATCAAGCTAACGGAAATCAGTGCGTTGCAGCTGAGCGTCCTGACATACATTGCCATGCTGGTGGGCGTCTTTGCCCTGGGCTACGCCATTAACTGGATGGCAAAAACCTACGGTGCCAAAGAGGAACACATACCTTCTAACGGTATTGCCCTTGCGGCTTATTCCTGCACTCCGCTGTTCCTGGCTGGCTTTGCGTTGTTGTACCCGGTGCCATGGTTCAACGCGGCCGTGTTTCTGGCCGCAGCCTGTTACGGTGCCTGGCTGATGTATGACGGCCTGCCCATCGTGATGGGGATCGAGAAAGAGCGTGCGGTCATGTACGGCGGGGCCCTGCTGACCGTTGCCCTGGTGATTCTCGTTTCTACTCGTGTCGGCTCAGTCATTCTCTGGAACTTCGGTGTCGGCCCGGTGTTTGTCAGCGGGTAGCCACAACCTGCCAATCATCAGCTATCAAAGGGGAGCCTCGGCTCCCTTTTTTTGTGACCTGGTGCCTGCCTTTCCCCAGTTGTCGGCATTTGCCACAGGGATGTCGCAATCCGGCAACGCGGTTTTCATCTGAGCAGTCTAGCGTTTGATCTGCGGTCGCAAGTCGTGCGGCTGCCAACAACAGGACAAGCTCAGAATGAATAATAAGGGGAACAGAATGGCACGGTTAACACGCAGGGATTTTCTGAAAGCCTCGGCCTTGGGGATGGGGGCAGTAGCTGTCTCAACCGGATTGGCGGGTTGTGTGTTCGACAGCAGCGATAAGCGCAGTGTTGAATTTACCCATGGTGTCGCCAGTGGCGACCCGTTGCAGGATAGCGTCATACTCTGGACGCGTGCGGTGCCGGATCGGGGTACCTCGGTAGACGTGGGCTGGGAAATTGCCCGGGATGCCGAGTTTGATGAGATCGTACACTCCGGCACTGCCGAGGCCAGCGCAGAGCATGATTACACGGTGAAGGTGGATGCCCGGGGCCTATCCGATGGCCAGCGCTACTTCTACCGTTTCCGCTCCGCCAACAGCACATCGCCTGTTGGTACTACCCGAACCCTCCCCGAGGGCAGCATTGATCAAGTGAAGCTGGCTGTTGTCTCGTGCTCCAACTATCCGGCGGGCTATTTCAATGTGTATCGGGAGATTGCCACCCGACAGGATCTGGATGCCCTTGTTCATTTGGGAGACTACATCTACGAATACAGCAGTGAGGCCGACAGCTACGCAGCAGCTGATGCCGAGGCCTTGGGGCGCACCTTCCCGGAGGCCAATAATCGGGAGTTGATTACTCTGCAGGATTACCGCCAACGCTACGGCATTTATCGTAAGGACGATGACCTTCAGGAACTGCACCGCGTTATGCCGTTCATCGTGGTATGGGATGACCATGAGGTCACCAACGACACCTGGCGCGAGGGTGCAGAGAATCACAATCCGGAGCTCGGCGAAGGTGATTTCGGGGAACGCAAAATGGCGGCCTTGCGGGCCTTCTTTGAGTGGATGCCGATCCGCCCGGTGATTCAGGGCAGTAACGAAACCATCTATCGGAGTTTCCGGTTCGGTGACCTGGTTGATCTGCATATGCTGGATACACGCATTATTGGCCGTGACCAGCAGCTGGATTACATGAACTACCTCGGGGAGGGTGGCCTGGATGTAGATGCTTTCCGGGCGGCAGTAGGGGATTCGAACCGCACCCTTCTGGGCGCCGAACAGCGTTTGTGGTTGCAGTCGGCACTTGCGCAGGGGACGGGTACCTGGCAGGTGCTTGGCCAGCAGGTGCTGATGGGGCGCATGAACCTGCCCGCCGAGCTGCTGATGGCCATTGCGACACAGAATCTGGAAAACCTGCCTGCATCACTGGCCGACCTGGCAACGCTGAAAGCCCGGGCGCTGCAGGATGATCCCACACTTACCGAACAGGAGCTGGCGCGGCTTGAACTGGCAGCACCCTATAACCTGGATGCCTGGGACGGCTACCAGCACGAACGGGAAGTGGTTCTCGCCACCGCCCGGCAGCTGGACAGGAACCTGGTGGTGCTGGCCGGTGATACCCACAACGCGTGGGCCAACAACCTCCGGGATATTGAAGGGCGACAGATTGGCGTGGAGTTTGCCACGGCCTCGGTGACCTCGCCCGGGCTGGAGGGGTATCTGGGGCTGCCGGCAGAGATGATTCCGCAAGCTGAGCAGGGCATTGGGCTGCTGGTTGATGATCTGGACTACCTCGACATCAGCCAGAGGGGGTATATGCTGGTGACGTTCACCCCAGAGCATGCGCGCGCTGACTGGTACTTTGTTGATACCGTCAAAAGTCGCGATTATGGAGCCGACCAGCAACCATCTGCGTCCAGGCAGGTTTTGCCCGGCGAAGGGCAGCGCAGTCTGCAACTCCTGTCTTCATGATGCCGGACCGGGCCCGGTGATTGCCCCGGGCCCGGTCGCAGGCTAATGTGATGAGGCCGCCGATGCGGTCGGATTTTCTGTCGGTACCTTGATCTGGCGCATTGGCAGTTTGTTCGTACTGGTTTGTAGTAGACGGTCGTTCATCAGCAGGGAGCCTACATGTCCAACCCTCCATCGTTTTCTTCCGGACCAAGCGCCGCCCCTTCGGAGGCCGCCGGCCCTGTTTGGCATGCCGCATCCGTTGCCGACGCTCGTCAGCACCTGAAAGCATCGAGCCCGTTATCGCAGGCCGACGTTGATGCCCGGCTTGCAAGCTATGGTCCGAATCAGCTGCCAGAGACCCGGAGTGCCGGGCCTTTGCGGCGTCTGGCTCGACAGCTCAATAATTTCCTTATTTACGTGCTTCTGACCGCTGTGGTCATTACCGCTGCGCTTGGCCATTGGGTGGACTCCGGGGTTATTCTGGCGGTGGTGGTGATCCAGGCGCTGGTGGGGTTTATTCAGGAAGGCAAGGCCGAGCAGGCGTTGTCTGCCATTCGTCACATGCTGGCACCCAAGGCGCGGGTGGTGCGGGAGGATGGGCAGCATCAGGTGGATGCCGCCGGGCTGGTTCCGGGCGATACCGTACTGCTGGAGCCCGGCGACCGGGTGCCTGCCGATATCCGGCTGGAGAAGTGCCACAACCTGAAGGTTGAGGAAGCCATACTGACGGGGGAATCCGAGGCGGTAGACAAAGCCGTAGAACCGGTAGCGTCAGATGCAGCCTTGGGTGATCAGGTCAGCATGGTGTTTTCCGGCACCATGGTGGCTACTGGCACCGGTCGCGGTGTGGTGGTTCGTACTGGAGCGAATACCGAGATCGGTCGAATCTCTGGCTTGCTGGCAACCACCGCGTCACTGAAAACACCGCTGCTTGAGCAGATGGATCGCTTTGCCCGGGTGCTTTCCATTATTGTAATACTGGCCGGCATTGGTATTTTCCTTGGTGGCCTGGCATTCAGCGGTCTAGCGTTCCGGGAGTTGTTCATGGCGGTTGTGGGCCTGACGGTTGCCGCAATTCCGGAAGGGCTCCCGGCCATTCTGACCATCACCCTGGCTATCGGTGTTCGGCAAATGGCAAAACGCCAAGCGGTGGTTCGGCGTATGCCCGTGATAGAAACCCTTGGTGCGGTGTCGGTGATCTGCTCCGACAAAACAGGCACCCTGACCCGCAACGAAATGATGGTGACGGCGGTTGTTGCCGGTGGTCAGAGATTCGATGTTACCGGTGAAGGCTACAGCTTCGATGGCATGATCTGCCGGGATCAACAACCAGTAGAGAGTTCCGGATTGCTGGCAGAAATGGCCAGGGCAACCGCCCTGTGCAATGACGCCAGCCTGGGTGAAAAGGATGGCCGCCCCGTTATCCATGGCGACCCGATGGAAGCCGCCCTCAAGGTCTTTGCCCGCAAGGCCGAATTCGATACCGAATCCAGTTCCGGAGACTGGCCCAGAATCGATGAGATACCGTTTGATACCCGCATCCGGTTCATGGCGACCCTTCACCATGATCATCATGGCCATGAGGTTGCCTACCTGAAAGGGGCGCCGGAGCGGATACTGGAGATGTGTACCAGTGAAGTGGCCGGGGACGGTGGTGTGGTGGCACTCGACAGACAACGCTGGGATGACACGGTCACCGAGATGGCGTCGGAAGGGCTAAGGGTTCTGGCGATTGCCCGAAAGCCAATGGCTGAAGCGGGGCGCCAACTGGTGGTTGAAGACCTTGAGCAGGGGGGGGAGCTTCTGGGTGTTGTCGGGTTGTTAGACCCACCCCGGCAAGAGGCCATTCAGGCCATTGAAGAGTGCCATAATGCGGGCATCAGGGTGAAGATGATTACCGGTGACCATGCCCTGACCGCAGGAGCGATCGCCCGAAAACTGGGTTTACGAAACAGCGAGCGAGTGCTCACCGGCAAGGAACTGGACGAACTGAATGATGACCAGTTGCGAGAGTTGGCCGGTGAGGTGGATGTGTTTGCCCGTACCAGCCCTGAACACAAACTGCGTTTGGTCCAGGCGTTGCAGGCACTGCACGGTGTGGTCGCCATGACCGGTGACGGCGTGAACGATGCGCCGGCCCTGAAACGGGCCGACGTTGGTATCGCCATGGGTGTGAAAGGCTCTGAAGCCGCCAGAGAAGCGTCATCCGTGGTGCTGCTGGACGATAACTTTGCCAGTATCGCAGCGGCCGTTAGGGAGGGGCGGACGGTCTATACCAATCTGCGTAAAGCCATTGCCTTTCTGTTGCCAGTCAACGGGGGGGAATCCATCAGCCTGATCACGGCTCTTTTACTGGGACTTGCCTTGCCGATTTCAGCCTTGCAGATTCTGTGGGTCAATATGGTCAGCTCAGTGGTATTGGCGATGACACTGGCGTTTGAGCCCCCGGAACCCGGCGTCATGAAACAGCCGCCGCGCCCCAAGGAAGAGTCACTGTTACAGGGCTTCGTGGTCTGGCGGGTTGTGTTTGTGTCGTTCCTGTTCCTGGCGGGGATATTCGGGGCCTGGTTCTGGGCTATGCATCGCTTCAACGATATGGCGGTGGCCAGCACCCTGGCGGTAAATACCTTGGTGGCGATGGAAGTGTTTTATCTGTTTGCTGTACGTTACCTGGATACGCCTTCCATCACTCTACGGGGAGTGCTGGGCACCCCGGTTGTATTGTTGGCGGTGGCTGCGGTGATCGGCCTTCAACTGTTGTTCACCTACACGCCCTGGTTCCAGGCAACTTTCGGTACCAGTGCGCTTTCGCTGGAATTGCTCGGCTTTGCCTGCGCGGCCGGTGTGACGGTACTGGTGTTGCTGGAAATCGAAACCGCTATTCGCCAGCGGTTGTTGGCCACGGCCACGGCACCTGGCTGACACCGTGGCCGTGGCACTCAAGGCAGGCCGCGGGTGATCACTGAAGGATCTCCGCGACCCTCCACGGCTGCCAGTTCTGCACTCGACAGCCACTCGCCCGGTGGTTTGTCCATGACGTCGGCAAAGGCCGCCAGGGTGTGGCCCCAGGAACACTGGTTGGCGAACAGCATGCCGGCTTCGTTCAGGGTGCCGCCGCGGTTGATGTATCCCAATACCCGTGAATGGGCGGGCTGGGGGAACAGAGTGTGCAGGTGTCCCCGGAATACTTCCGGGCGCATGTGGGTTAGCGCCACTCGCCGCTGCATCCGGTGCGGGAACAGTCGTTCCCGCTCGAACTCGGTCAGGCAGGCTGCCGCTTCGAGGGGATCCCGGGGCTGGCGGAACCGGCCCGGTTCCTGCAAGTAGACCAGACGGAACGGCGTTCCGGTTTCCCGCAAACGTTCGCAGGCGCGAATGGCCTCTGATAGTTGATAGGCACCATTGGCAATCAGCAGCAGGGGCTCCTCACCGGCGGAGGTGTCTTCGTCGACTACCAGGGCGCCGTGCCTGGCCAGGCGTTCAGCCTCGTTAGCATTGAACACACAGGGCCGGTCGCGCTTCGGGATAACCATGCAGCTGATTCTTCCGCGTTCGGTGAATACCGACGGCAGAACCGCCAGGGCGCTGTTGTAGTCAGCAGGGAAAAGCACCCGGGATACATCGCTCATTTCACCCAGCATGGCCTCGCAGAACGTGGTGTCCTGATGGGACTGCTCGTTCTTGCCGTTTTCCCAGGTGTGGGAGGTGGCTATGATCGGGAAGCCAAGCCAGCGGGCGGGCCTGCCCACCTCTTTCTGGTGCCTGGCAAAGATCAGCTCCTGCCGCACCGCACCGAGCATTTTTACGCAGAAGGCCTCGTAACTGGCGACCAGATTCAGGCCTGCCTTGTTCCCCAGGCAGGCAGAGACCACCGCTTCCTCGTTGAGGGCAGTGATGATATGGCCGTGAATGGATTCGTCATCGCTTTCCGGATCGTTTACCCGATGCCTGAGGTCCTTGAGAACACCCGTCAGCCGATTGCTTGCCAGTTCATCCGGATTGCCTACTCTGGGCCGAAGATCCGGATTGCTCTTGGTCAGTGCCCGGAAGAAGGCGTCCACTGCCGTCATCGGTGATGACTTGTCCTGACTGTAAGGCAATACCGGAACCTGGGGTTCACGTGGGTTGCGCAGTGCCAGGGGGTGATCCCGCTCAAGGGGGCGCTGTTGCTGACGGTGCTCACTAAGCGCAGCGACGGCCCATTCAAGTTCTTCCGGAGGTACCCACAGGGGCTGGATGTGCTCGTTGAACAGGTCCCGGGCCCGGGTGTCCAGCCGTGGGTTGCCCGGCAGGGGCAGGTTGTGGGCGGAATTCTGGCCGGCACCGTAGAACCCGAAACCCTTTGTGGTTTCGGCGATACCGTAGGGGATACGGACAGGGTAGCTGGCTTCACCCCGGCTGGCGGCGTCGCCGTGGGCCGCCAGTGTCCGTTCCATATCAAGCAGGGTGCAGACAAACGCCGCCGGGTCTTTGCCATCGAAACGTACCGGCTCAAATCCATGTGCCTCAAGCAGCTCGGCGAAGCGTTCCAGCCCTTCCCTGGTGCCCAGCTCGGTGCGCTGTTCAATTCTTCGGCCATTGGCAATCATGATCGGCAGAACCTGCCCGCAATCGTCTGCCCGCCACCAGCGCGGAATCCAGTCGCTGCCTCTCTGTTCCTCGGCGGCACCGTCCGAGAGGAAGGCCACCAGCGATTCGCCCGGTAGCGGCATGTGGGCGTACTGCAGTTCGGCAAAGCCCAGGTAGCCGCCCTCCAGGATGCCCCCGGCGGTATGCGGATTGACGTGGCTGCCGAGGGGGGAGGCCATGGCACCGTCGGGCTTCTGGCGGTAGCTGTAGAAGTCAGCGGCAAGCCGCGACAAACCTTCAGGTGCCAGGTAGCGCGCCCGCTGTTCCGGATGCAGGTTGCCCGTCAACACGTTGAGGGCGTCGACGGCGGCAACGCAATGGCCCTGGCCCATCAGCCAGCTCCGGGTTTGCCCGGTCAGGTTGTTCAAGGCCAGATAAGCGGCGTAGGCAGGCACCATATTGAGGGCGCCACCAGTATGGCCTTCAGGTGATGCCTTGAAATCCTGGGCAGCCAGGGGCGCCCCGGAAATGTCCACCCGGTTGCAGTAGGTCATGTGCACCACCAGCCAGAGCCCTGCGCTGGTTAGCCGGTCGAGGTACGCCAGTTTCTGGTAGACGGTATCGGTATCGGGCTGCAGGCCATCCGCCACCAGTTTTCGGGCCAGGGCCTGAACCCTGGCTTCGGTGTCTTCCGAGTGGCGGATAACACCATAGCCCTGCTGCCAGCGTTGGTAGGCTGCACTGTTGTCTGCAGCAGCCGGCGATGGAGCTTGTACGTTGGGCGATGGCATGGTGCGGCCTCCATGGCTTTCGAGCTTGAGAGTGTGAAAGAAGTGTAAAACGCCCGGCCCGGGGAGCCCTTGATTCAGGTCAGTCGTAATTGCATCTTTTCGGAAGCGTCACAAAGCCACGAGCGATGGGTTGGGTTATCGGTAGAAACGTTATAGGATGTTTCTTCCAAACTTGTCCTGAAAGGAATCAGACAATGAGCAAAGCTATCGTGCTGTTGGGAGATCTTGGTTCAGACCATCAGGGTTTCCCGCCCACCCCGGTTCTCGCCGGTTCTCCCGATGTACTCGTGGATGGCAAGCCGGTTGCCCGTCTGGGCGACCCCCTGGCACCCCATTCCAAGCCCAAGCACTCCAGCCACCCCAGAGTGATTGCAGAAGGGTCATCTTCGGTAATGATCAATGGCAAGCCGGCTGCCATCACTGGTAGCGCCGTATCCTGCGGCGGGGTGACGATCGGCAGCGGCTCTGTGATTATCGGGGGCTGACCAGCGCTGCTCTGACCCTTTCGGGGCGTGCCCAGTAGTAGCCCTGGCCGTGCAGGCCGGGGAACTGCTGAAGCCACAGGGCGATGGCTTCATCCTCTACCCCTTCAACAACCACATCAAGGTCCAGCGCCTCGCCTAACTCCAGGGCTGCTCTCAGAATTTTCTGGCGGACCGGGTAAAGCAGTACGTCTTGCAGGAAACTGCGGTCAATCTTCAGTTCATCCAGCGGGAAGCTGGCCAGGTTGCCCAGGGATGAGTGCCCGGAACCGAAGTCGTCAAGGGCAATGCGGAACCCCATGCTGCTCAGGGTGCGGATGGCGCGCCGGGCCACTTCCGGGTCGGCCATGGCGGCGGTTTCGGTAATCTCAAGAATGACTTGGTCGGGGCTGACCCCGTACCGGCGGGTGATGGCGCCGGCTTCCTCATGGAACAATGGATGGGCAACGTCTTTGGCAGAGATGTTAACCGCAACACCGATGCTATCTCCGTAACGCTGTCGCAAGGCTGTAAAATCCTGGCAGGCCTGGTCCAGTACCCACAAGGTCACGGAATGAATGATACCCACCTGTTCGGCCAGGGGAATCCAGTGATCCGGGGGAATCCGGCCAAATTCCGGATGTTGCCAGCGAATCAGCGCCTCGGTTGAGCGCACCTTGCCATCCCGAATGCTCACCTTGGGCTGGTATTCCAGCCACATGTCGCCGCAGCGCAGGGCAGGGCATCTTCAACATCCAGCATCAGGATTTGCTGTTGGTACTGCCAGTCGGCAATGGCCGGGTCGTAGATCGCCATCGGGCGGGTTTCATCCAGTGATGCAAAACCGGCGGAGGAGAGCACACTGGCGGCATCGGTACCATGCTCAGGCGCATAGGCGACCCCCATCGATGCCGCCCAGGAGAACGAAAACCGCCCCTCACGGAAGTTCTCTGACAGCCAGTGACTGATGGTTTCCAGTAATTCGCGATCCTGTGCCGGATCACTGCCGCGATCCATGGCGAAGGCGTGGTTGACGGTGTCGAGTGTGGCAATGCCGTAGCCATTGATCATGATCAGCCGATCACCGAGAGTGCGTTTGAGGTAGCGGTTCAATAGACGCAGGTATTGTTTGAGCAGGTCTTCGGCTGTCCGGTAGCCCAGGGCCTGCTCCAGTTCGTTGAACCGCGCCAGGCGGATCAGGCACAACGTGTAGGGGGTTTGCTGACAGTCGATGTTGCCCAGGGCTTCTTCCAGCATCGGCCGGTTCGGTTTGCCGGTAACCCGATGGGTTTTCAGTACCCGGTCATAATCCCGCTCGATGCGGGCTCGCAGTTTCTGTTCCTCCTGCACCCGAATGTCTGAGCTCAGGCGACGCTTACGCTCTTCCAGCAGCAGACGGCCAACACCGCTGGTCAGTATCAGCGATCCGGCGGCTGCCCCCAGAAAGAAGGCGGAGTCGGTCAGCGGTGTGACCGGGAACCAGCCGATGGTCCTCAGGGAACTAATGACGGCACCCAGGACAATGGCAAGCACCGACAGTGCGTAATAGCGGGCGTAAACGTGTTTGCGAAGCTGGCTGAGGACCAGGGCCAGGATGAAGGCGCCACCGGCGGCGCTGATGATCAGAAAAACGTCTTGTCCGAGTAATGGCAGTGGTAACGGGGCGGCCAGCAAATGCAGCCCGGCAGCCATGCTGAAGCCCCGGAGAATTCTGCGGCCCGTGCGGTGGATGGCCATGAAATGGGGGGTGAATTCGCACAGCGCGATCAGGCACAGCGACAGGCTGACCGAGAGCAGTGAGTTGAGCTCTGGCATGCCCGGCCAGAATAACCATAGCCCGAGGCCATCCATAACCAGCTGGCTGTAAATGACGCCGATCATCAGCACACTGAGCCAGGCAAGCCCGGGGCGTTTCAGCTTGGCGACGATGCTCAGGTTGAGCAAAAGGGCGAACACCAGCAATCCGGTAACAAACGATTTCCACGCGGTGCTGAAGGTACCTTCGCTGACGACCTCATTGCCTCCTGCAACAGACAGCGGCAACATCACCGGGCCGCTGTTCCTCACCTCCATCAGCAACACGGTTTCGCCGGGCTGAAGAGTGACGGGCCAGATCCACTGGGGCAGTGCCACATAGCGGTTATCAAACGGGTATTGGTCACCCATCACCGGGAGCGTCTCGATGGTACCGTCCGGATGAATCAGAGCCGGCTGGAGGTGATCCAGATAGGGGGCCGGTACCACCAGTTGGCTGTCGACCGGTTCCTGTCCCTCGGTTGTCAGTGTCATCCGGAAAGTGGCGGGCATTCTCGGATAGCCGATGCCGGCACGGTCCTTTGACAGTGGTTCCCAGTTCCCGGAATGCCAGCGTTGCTGCTCAAGTACCTCGGCCAGTGGGGCGAGCAGGTAGTGGGACTGCGGGTGCAACCTGACTGGAGAAGCGCTGCCTATGGTTGCCGTCAGGGCCTGGTCGGGGGCGGCGGAAGGCGCACTGAGGAGCGCAGTGGTTAGGCCGTAGCCGGCGGCCAGAAACAGGATGAGGAAGGGGAGCCAGCGATTCAGTGATTGCAAAAAAGGCAGCCTGGTCAGCGGGGGGCGGCTGGTCTGGTTTGCGGGTTCGGAATCCATTCGGTGAACATCCTGGCAACGTGGTCGGCTGAAGATTACCTAAAATTACAACCGTTAACGCGTTGTAACAATATGAATTTCAACAAATTTTAATGTATTTGATCGTATTTTGCATTTGCTGTTTAAAACGCATGATTAAAATGAGACCTGCGCAACAGATGGTTGGCGCTGGTATAGTAGGCGTTTCGGCGAGGCGACAGGATAAGGTTCGGGAGTGCAACGCAGTATGATTTTCATCAAGCGGTTATTCATCATGCCGGTGCTGCTGGCGGTCACGTTGTTGTCGGCAAACCCGGTACTGGCGGGGAGTCAGGGAATGCCGGCACTGGCATCGGTCAATGCCGCCGCCGCGGTTGCCGGAGAAGACGCGCTGCTGTTTGGCAAGAATGCCGATCGGCCGGTTCCGATTGCGTCAATCACCAAGCTGATGACCGCCCTGGTGGTTGTGGAATCCGGCCAGGACATGAATGAATGGCTGACCTTCGAAGAGCGCCACGTGCCCGCAGCGGCAAACGCCTGGACCCGTATTCGCGTGGGCTCTCGATTGAAGCGGAGTGACGTGCTGAGAATTGCCCTGATGTCGTCGGAGAATTTTGCCGCCTACACCCTGGCGCGATCCTATCCCGATGGTTTCGATGGCTTTGTCGCGGCGATGAACGCCAAGGCTGCCGAACTGGGTATGGATAACACGCGGTTTGTTGATCCTACCGGGCTGTCTGTCGAGAATGTCTCCAGCGCCTCTGATCTGGTACGGCTTGCCAATGCGGCACTGGCGCATCCGCTGATTGGCGAATACTCGACCACTGGCTATTATCGTGCTGAATTCAGGGGTCCCAGGTACAGCCTGTCGTTTGGTAACACCAATGCCTTGGTGCATCGTCAAAGCTGGGGAGTAGGGCTGAGCAAGACGGGCTACCTGACGGAGGCTGGCCGTTGCCTGATCATGGTGTCCGAAATGGACAGCAAGCCGGTGATTACGGTGCTGCTGGATTCGTTGGGCACCCGATCGCCGATGGGTGATGCCGGCCGAATCAAACGTTGGCTGGCGAGTGGCGATCCCGGGTCTGTGGCGGCTGCCGCCAAGCGCTACGAGCAGGAGAGAAACGCGGCCTGGGCGGCGACCGAGGGAAGCCAGACAGCGCGTATCAACCAATAACAGGGTTCAGGTGACGATGATCCAGATACTGACGACCGGCGGCACCATCGATAAGGTGTACTTTGATGCCAACAGCAAGTTTGAAATTGGTGAGAGCCTGCTCCCGGAGTTGCTCCGGGAGTCCAATATCCACGATGGCTACATCATCCGCGAGCTGATGCGCAAGGACAGCCTGGAACTCACTGACGATGACCGGGCGACCATTCTGGAGGCTGTTCGTACCTCGGACTGCTCCAGAATCCTGATTACCCATGGTACCGATACCATGGCCCAAACCGCCCAGGTTCTGAAGCCGTTGGCTGATCGCACCATTGTGCTGACCGGTGCCATGCAGCCCGCCCGCATGCGCCGTACCGACGCCATCTTTAACGTCGGTTTTGCCTGGGCGGCGGCGCAGCTCCTGCCATCGGGGGTCTATATCGCCATGAACGGTGAAGTTTTTGAGGCAGGTGCGGTGCGCAAAAACCTCGAGGCCCAGAAATTCGAACGTATCGCCGCTGACTAATCGGGCTCGACCACAGACTGTATTTCCTGCGCGGTCAATGAGCGGTAGTGTCCGGGTGCCAGGGCCGGGTCGAGAATGATATCGCCAATGCTCTGTCGGTGCAGTGACACAACGTGGTTGCCCACCGCGGCCAGCATGCGCTTTACCTGATGGTACTTGCCTTCCCGGATGGTCAGTTCGATCTCGGTTGCCGAGTTTTGCAGCACCTGGGCGGGTAGCGTCGGTTTTTGCTCGCCTTTCAGTTCGATGCCTTGCTCGAGTGCCTGGCAGGCATGTTCGTCCAGCGGTTCGGCCAGGGTGACCCGGTAGGTTTTCGGGCAAGCCCGGCGTGGTGACGTTACCTGATGAGACCACTGGCCGTCGCTGGTCAGTAGCAGCAGTCCGGTGGTGTCTTTGTCGAGCCGGCCAGCGATATGAACCTGTCTCGCCAGCTCAGGGGGCAGAAGGTCAATGGCGGTAGGCTGACTGCTGTCGTTGGTGGCACTGATAACGCCAGCCGGTTTGTTCATCATCAGGTACAGGCCGTCGGGAAGAGTCAGCGCCTGGTTGTCCAATGTCACCTTTGCGTGCTCCGGCACCCGGCTGTTGGCACTCTTGGTCATTTTCCCATCCACCCGGACCCGCCCGGCCGAAATCGCTCGCTTGCTGTCCTTGCGGGAAAGCCCGCTGCTGTTACTGACAAACTGATCCAGTCGCATCAGCAGCTGTGCCCTTGCGGAGGCGTAGACAAGGTTGCCAGGCAGAGCACCGGCGTTCGCCCTGTCAGTCTTGACCAGAGCAGTGGCAGGGCGTCTCGGTTAACCGAAGGTCGCGGCATCCGGCCGCTGGGGATGGGGGTTACGCCGGATTCGGAGGTTTCTGCCAGAATGAAGGTAAACGGGTGAGCGCCGGGAATGCCCAGGCGAATGTCTGTGGCGGTGATCTGGTTGCCGGCTAGCCGGTAGTCCAGAAAGCCTCGGGTAAACCATTCAAGACGGCGGGCTTCCGGCAAGGAGGCAACCGATTGCGCCAGTTCGGGCCGGCGGGGGAAGTGCTCCAGGGTCAGTTCATCGCTGCCATCAAGAAACCCGGTGACTATTTCGATCCTGTGTTTGTCCGTGATGGCGGTTACCCGCCATAAAATCGTGTTGAATGGCATCGGCTGAACCAGCAAGGACGCGTCCTTCATACCAACCTCCGCCAACGCTGGCTGAACCCTGTCGGTGATCCACTGCTGGGCAACCAGGGTCCAGCCGAGGTACAGGGTCGACAGCACCAGGCCCGCGGTAACGGCGTTTGTTGCCGGGGGGCGAATCAGGAGGGCCAGGCAGCCTGCCAGTAGGGGCAGGGTGTACAACGGATCGATAATAAAAATGCTGTGGAGGGCTACCGGGTCCCCCAGGGGCCAGAACAGTTGGGTGCCATAGGTGGTAAAGGCATCCAGCAGGGGGTGGGTGACGAGGATCAAGCCCACCAGGGCCAGCCACCGTTGATAGGAAAGCTGGGGTTTCCAGCGCCACAAGCCCCAGGCAATCAGAAACGACAGCGGGATCAGGATAAACAGGGAATGGCTGAAGCCCCGGTGTTGGGTGAAATTGGCCACGGCACTGCCGTAATCGATGACCACGTCGAGGTCAGGCAGGGTGCCCAGCAGTGCGCCGGTGAGCAGAACAGAGCGACCGAGTGTTTTGCCGGCAACCGCACCGGCAATGGAAGCGCCGAGAGCGGCTTGGGTAATGGAATCCATGAATCTCCGGGACAATATCGTGAGGGATATGCCAGATATTATGCGCTGATTCCGGAATCAGATCACTGGTTGGGAGGAAAGACACCGGCGGGCGGGCCGCCGGTGTGGGAGAATCAGACTTTACGGCGACGGGCCAGACCAAGACCAGCCAGGCCAAGGCCTAGTAGGGCCAGAGTGCCGGGCTCTGGCACGGAGCGAACGTTCAGTTTTGCCAGCAGGTTAACCGAGGTAGCCTTGCCTTCCGCGGTATAAATCTCATCAACGCCACCCTCAAAGCCCAGCAGGGTCAGCGAGTAGATACTGGAGCCGAACTGGAACTCTGAACTTTCAATCATGTTGTCCAGGCGCACAATGTCATCAACGTCTTTGGTTGAACAACCGAAGATAAAGGACAGTGGGCCACAATAGACATTTGGCGTCTCGTTATGGGAAAACTGGAAAGTATAGGGGCCAGTGACAGTGCCGTTGTCCGGGGTTGTCGAGAAGGTTGCATAAACGTCCAGATCTACGGCAGTGATGCTGTCGCCGGTAATCCGGTTGTTGAAGTGGGTGAAGCTGCCAAGAACAAACGGGTCGCTGGAAGTAATGGTTTCAGGCAGGTTGCTGGCACCCTCAAACCCATACCCGCTTTGCGGCCCTTGTGAACATTCTTTCCACCAAAGTTTGCCGGAACAGGTAACCAGACCTTCTCCCCAGCGCAAATTATCAGTTCCCACGCCCTGGATATTGCTGCCGCCAGTGGGGCTTCCCCAGGCACCGGATACGCTTTCCAGGTCAACCGGGAATGCTGCTGCTGTCGCCGCAAAGCCCATGGCTGCAGTTGCAACGAGTCCTTTCATCAATGTGTTCATGATCTTCACCTTGTTACCAGCTAGTCAGTTTCTCCCGTCGGCTCCGGGAATCGCTGGAACATGTAGCCAGATCTGTGCCAGGTGTATAACTGCCTGTTAATAGGGGATTAGTAGTCTGGCCAATGGAGGACGTGTAAAAAAAGCCGACGCAATGGGCGTCAGCTTTCATTGATCACGTTCAGTTTCTCTAGCAGGAGTTCCGACGGCATGCCGTCGGCAATCAGGCCCTGGGATTTCTGGAACTCGCGAATGGCCTTACGGGTGTTTGAGCCGAGGATGCCATCAGGGTTGCCGCTGGCAAAACCCTTGGTGTTGAGGTTCTCCTGAAGCTGGATGATCTGGTCACGGGACAGGGTGGGCTGATCTTCCGGCGGTGGATTCTGAAGCCCGCCGGCGCCAGCAATTCGATCGGCCAGGTGGCCAACGGACACGGCATAGAACTCCGAACGGTTCCAGCCCATGATGACCCGGAAGTTGCTGTAAACCAGGAACGCCGGGCCCCGATGGCCGCTGGGCACCACCAGTGCCGCTTCAATCGGTTCGTTTGCCAGGGCGTTGCCAAAGGCATCTGTGATGCCCATACCACGCCATTCGGCCAATGGTAAACGGCGGCCATCGGACAGGCTGAAGTCAAAGTTGGCTGGCAGAAGGACCTCCCGGCCCCAGCGATACTCGCCGTCCCAGCCCATGGATTGGAGGAACTTACCCGCAGACATCATGGCATCCGGCAGGCTGTTCCAAAGGTCCCGGCGGCCGTCGCCATCGGCATCGACCGCATGTTGCAGGAACACGGTGGGCATGAACTGGACGTGGCCCATGGCGCCGGCCCATGAGCCTTCCATCTGCTCCGCGGGAATGGCCCCTTCGTCAATGATCTTCAGGGCCGCAACGAACTGCTCGGTGAAAAATGTGCTGCGACGCTGGTCGCAGGCCAGGGTTGCCAGCGAGCTGGGCACCGGCATCTTGCCGAAGTAGCTGCCATAGTTGGTCTCAAGACCCCAGAACGCCAGCAGGTAGGGCGCCGGAACTCCGGTTTCCCGGGTAACCCGGTCGAGCAGATCCCGATGCGTTTCGAGTAACTCCCGGCCTTTGGTAATACGGGACTCATTCACGCGGCGGTTGAAGTAATCGGCAAACGTGGTGGTGAACTCCGGTTGCCGACGGTCGAGCTCAATCACCCGCTCAATATAGTTAACGTTGGCCAGAACGTCCCGGGCGGTAGCCTCGCTGACGCCGGCACCGACAGCCCTGGCCTCGAGGGATTGTTTGCACTCGGCAAATTGCTCGTCGGTCATGACCGGTATGCTCTGGCCCTGAGCGCCAAAGGCCAGGGCCGACAGTGACAGGGCAGCCAGGGTACGGCGGATGTTCGGCCGTGTAATCAGATGAGCCACAGTAAACCTCTCGGGACGAAGGTAAGCGATCGATGTCGCCATGTTAGCCTGTTTTCCAGCCGGGAAAACACTGCCTGAGGGCCAGGTGTGTGACAATTCTTTAATGCCTGATGGCATCTGTCGTGTTTGTCGTCTTTTTGTTGCGGGTGGGTCACGCTGAGCCCGTGATGTTCTATAGTTTACGGATGCACGCAAGCCCGGAGTGGATGGTTTTATGGCAACACTGAAAGCGCTGGTGGTGGACGACGCCAGTTTTGTAAGGGATCTGGTAAAGCGCACCGTACGCCAGCGATTCCCGGTGATCGAGACTACCGACGCCCAGAATGGTCGCCGGGCCCAGTCGCTGATGTCCCGGAGCAATTTTGATCTGGTTCTGTGTGACTGGGAAATGCCCGAGATGTCCGGGCTGGAACTGCTGCAGTGGATGCGCCAGCAGCCTCAGTACGAGAAAGTGCCATTCATCATGATTACCAGCCGGGGCGATAAGGACCATGTGATTGAGGCGGTCAAGGAAGGGGTGTCCGAGTACCTGGGCAAGCCGTTCAGTCCCGAAGGGTTGAGCAAGAAGATTATCAAGGTTATGGGGCGGCGCCTGAAAGACGCCATGGAGAGAGGCGGCAAATCCATGGAGGGGCCGGCGGATGCCTTCAAGGAATCCGCGGCGCTGCTAACCCAGAAACGGGATGCTCCGGAGCCTCGAAAAGACCCGGCCGCTGCTGCCGCGGAACAGGACAACCCGCTGTTGGCGGGGGGGCGGCGAGAAGCCTCGTCCAGACCGGCTGCTCGCGGGCCCATGAGCCTGGCCTCGGTCAGGTTTTCCGACAGCACGCTGAAATCTGTGGTGAAAGACGTCAACTTGACGGAAGTTCGGGTGATTGCCAAGCGGGACCAGGAGTTTCCCGGCATTCTGGATCAGGCGGTGGTGGATATTGATATTGGCGACGGGCAGATGGCTCGGCTGAATGGCTATGTGCACCAGTTGCAGGCAGTCGATAAACGCCAGGATACCGACTTTGTCAGCGTCACCATCCGGTTTGTCGATGAGGACCCGAAAAAACTGGAAGATCTGTCACGGTTTGTGGCGCGGTTCCGCGCCGGCAGGTAGTCGCTCGCGCATCCTGGTGTCTGGCGAATCAGCTGTCGTTGGTTTCCGGAACCCGCTCCACCAGTCGTTCCCGGGGGAAATGACAAATAAATTCGCTGCCTTCGCCAACCTTACTGCGAATCTCGAGATTGCCGTCGTGATTGATCAGTACATGCTTGACGATGGCCAGCCCCAGGCCAGTACCGCCAGTATCTTTGTGTCGGCTCGGGTCTGCCCGGTAAAAGCGCTCGGTCAGTCGGGGAATATGAACCGGGTCAATGCCGATACCTGTGTCCTTTACCCGCAGGTGCGCGCCGTCCCGGTTGGTACTCCAGGAGACTTCGATGCTGCCGTTGGCCGGGGTGTATTTCACGGCATTGAAAATCAGGTTTGAAAAGGCACTTCTGAGCTGACTCTCATCGCCCCGTAACAGCCGGTGGTCGGTGACCTCTACCAGAATTTTGTGATTTCTGTCGCCACTGAGCGCCCTGGCATCGTGGCAGATTTGATTGATTAGATGTTCGACATCGGTCAGGGCATCGTCGCCGGTGTGTTCTCCGGTTTCAATCTTTGACAGCAGGATCAAGTCGGTTATCAGGGCTTCCATGCGTGAGGACTGCGCCGCCATGGTGTTGATGGCCCGTCGCCACTTCGGGGGCAGTTCGTCACCGTGATCAACCAGGGTTTCCAGATAACCGCTGATGACGGTCAGGGGGGTGCGCATTTCATGGGAAACGTTGCCGACAAAATCCCTGCGCATCTGTTCCAGTTGATAAAGCCGGGTGACGTCCTTGGCGACGATCAGCCGGTCGTCATCGCCGAACAGGCTGATCTGTATCTGCAGGTGGATGTGGGGCCGGGCAGGCGAGTGAATTTCCAGCGGCTCCCGGTAATCCCGGGCGTCGAAGTAGGCTTTGAAGGCCGGTGTGCGAATCAGGTTGTGGATGTATTGCCCCTGGTCGGTGCTGCGCCTGAAACCGAGCAGGTATTCCGCTGAGCCGTTCCACCACTCCATGGCGCCCCGGGCGTCGGTCATGATGACCCCGTCGCGCATGGCGTTGGTGGATTCCTGCACTCGGTTGATCCGGGCACGCAGCCGGTCCTGGGTTAGCAGGTGGCCCTGGTGAAGTTTGTGCAGGTTGTCAAAGATGTCACCCCACAGGCCGATACTTTTGGGTGGCTCGCCGGTGGCGCTGGGGTTGGCCAGCCATTGGTAGAGGTGGCGTGCCTGGCCCAGCGTCCACCAGAGGTAGGCCATCAGTCCCGCAAGCAGGCCATACAATGGGTAGCCGAAATACCAGCCCACCAGGGTGGTGCCAGCAAGGCCGGCGATGATCAGCCGCAGATATCTTGACCAGTTGTGTTGCATCAAAGTCTGCCTTGTTGTGTGTCCGGCGCTGATGCGTGACGGCCGGTATGGATCAGGCGGCTCGTGTTGAGAAGCGGTATCCGGTGCCCCGTACCGTCTGAATCAGGTGATCGTACTTGTCGCCGAGCGCCTTGCGCAAGCGCCGTATGTGCACGTCAACGGTGCGTTCTTCAACATACACATTGCCGCCCCAGACCTGGTCCAGCAACTGGGAGCGGGTATACACCCGTTCCTGGTGAGTCATGAAAAACTGCAACAGCCGGTATTCGGTGGGTCCCATGGTCAGTGCGCCCTCAGGGGAAGTGACCCGGTGGCCGACCGGGTCCAGGGTCAGGCCTTCCACTTCAATGGGGCTGTCAACGCCGGCCGGCGTTGCCCGGCGGAGCACGGCCTTCAGACGTGCCACCAGTTCCCTGGGGCTGAAGGGCTTGGTGATGTAATCGTCGGCACCCACTTCAAGGCCCTGGATCTTGTTGTCTTCCTCAACCTTGGCGGTCAGCATGATGATCGGAATATCCGCCGTGGCCTCTTCTTTTTTCAGCCTTCGGGCCAGTTCAACCCCGCTGGTGCCAGGCAGCATCCAATCCAGAAGAATCAGGTCGGGCTGTTTATCAACGATCAGGGCATGCGCTTCTCGGGCATCCGCTGCCTCCAGGTAGTCATAATCAGCCATTTCGAGCGCGACCGCGATCATCTCGCGGATAGGTGCTTCGTCATCGACGATCAGGACAGTTTTTCCAGTCATGAGCATTAACCTGTGTCAGACCCTGGGAGCAATAATTGCTCCCCAGTAATGTTGCTGAGTCATTACAACGCGTCTTTGTTACAAGTATATGACATGGTTGGATGGTCAGATCATCAAATCCAGCGCCAGGCCGGCGAACACTGCAAAGCCCGCCCAGTTATTGTTGAGAAAGGCCTTGAAGCAGCCGTCCCGGGAGCGCTCCCGTGCCAGGTATTGTTGGTAGACAAACAGGCTGGCCATGGCGACCACTCCCAGATAATAGAAGCTGCCAAGTTCGGCCTGGTTGCCCACCATGATCAGGATGATAATCACCATCGCCTGCAAGCTACCGATAATGGCCCGGTCGGCCTCTCCAAACAGGATGGCGGTCGATTTGATGCCTACCTTGACGTCATCATCCCGGTCAACCATGGCGTAGAGAGTGTCGTAGGCGACGGTCCAGAGCACGTTGGCGGTGAACAGCAGCCAGGTGAGCTGGCTCAGTTCATTGGCCTCGGCGGCCCAGGCCATGGGGATGGCCCAGGAGAAAGCGGCGCCCAGGAACAGCTGGGGCAGGTGGGTATAGCGCTTCATGAACGGATAAATGAAGGCCAGCAGGGCACCGCCGAATGACAGGTACAGGGTCAGCGAGTTGGTGAACAGCACGACCATCAGGAACGACACCAGGCACAGGCCGGCAAACAGGGCGACGGCTTCCCAGGCCCGGATGCGGCCAGTGGTCAGGGGGCGGTCTTTGGTGCGTTTGACATGGCGGTCCCAGTCCCGGTCAGCGAAGTCGTTAATGGCACAGCCTGCCGCCCGCATGAAGAACACGCCCAGGGTGAAGATCACAATGTTGGCCAGGGACGGCATTCCGCCCGCGGCAAGCCAGAGAGCCCACCAGGTGGGCCAGAGTAACAGCAGGCTGCCAATAGGTCGGTCGATTCGCAGCAGCTTCGCGTAGTCGGCCAGACGGCTCTGGACGTGTTCTGGCAGGGCGTTCTGCAGCATGGCAAGGATCTTCCATCGGTCGGGTGCGTGGGCAGTGGCTGATTATAGCCAGCCTGGCGGCGCCGGTTAAACCCGCGTTTACCGTTGGTAGAGTGTTGGCAGCAGGTACTCGCCCACCATCAGGGCCTCGTTGCCTCGGTGAAACAGGGAGCGCCGGGCCAATTGTGGTTGCTGGTCATCGGTGTTCTGGCATAGTCCGGTTTCCAATGGGCCGCGCAGCCATTCAGGACGGCTGAAGAGATAGGCACCAAGAGGCTTGTTGCCAAGGTTGCGAAGGCGTCGGCCCTTGCCTTCGAGGCAGGCCAGGGGAATGACGGTGCGGGCAAGAACCCAGGGTTGGCTATCGCCGCACAGGCGTACTTCCCTGATCCAGGCCCGCTGCCGGGGCGCGAGGCCGAGGCGCCGTGCTTCCTCAAGTGTTGGCACGGCGAAGCCCTCGTTGCAGACTTCCACGTGAAAGCGGTAACGGCACTGTTGTTGGAGCGCCCGGGTAAACGAGCCCTCCACCTGGAGCCAGTGCCGGGCCGGGCCGTGCACCGCCGGATTGTGAAGCCCGGCGGCAGCAAGAGAACGGTACCAGCGCGTGGGGGGAATGATCGGCCCGTTGCGGTGGTCAGAGTCCTTTGACGGCATAGATTCCGGGCGCGTTGCGCCAGTATCCCTTGTAGTCCATGCCATAACCGAACAGGAATCGGTCTTCGACATACAGGCCGGTGAAGTCTGCTTTCAGGCCAGGGCGGGCCTTGCGATCGTGCTCCTTGTCGACCAGAACTGCGGTCAGGACTTCTTGGGCACCATGAGCCAGGCAGTAATCCGCAATGGCGCAGAGGGTCGTACCCTCGTCGAGGATATCGTCGACAATCAATACCGTGCGGCCTTTCATGTCGGCCTCAGGCTGGAGCTTCCATTCCAGGATGCCGCCAGTGGTTTCCTGGCGGTAGCGGGTTGCGTGCAGGTACTCCGCCTGGACCGGGAACAGAAGCCTGGGCAGCAGTTGCCCGGTCAGTATAAGACCGCCGTTCATCACACAGAACAGCAGTGGGTTGCTGTCTTTAAGGCGCTCGGTAATGGCAGTGGCCATTGTGTCGATGGCGGCACTCACCTGCTGCTCATTCACCAGGCAGTCGGCTTCGGCCATGACCTGGTTCATGTCGGCGACGGTATCGGTCATAACGGTCGGATCCTGTCGTAAAACCGGCGATTATACCGAAGTGGGGCCATTGAAGGGAGGGGGTGGCGCCCGGTAGCTATCTGTAGTTACTGCTATTGGCACAAATATACCGGGATGAGCGTCCGTGCTGGCATTGGTCATCGGCAATGGTACGAGTATTATGGCCCTTTGCGGTTGTCTGGCCTGTCCGGACAAATCTTTAAAGTGATGCTTGATTGTTGCATTGTCAGACAATAATATTCCGCCAACATTGATGGGAGAGATAGCATGAAGAAGTGGCAGTGTGTGGTTTGTGGCCTGATCTACGATGAGGCCGAGGGTTGGCCGGAAGATGGAATCGAGCCGGGTACAAAATGGGAAGACGTGCCCGAGGATTGGGTTTGCCCGGATTGCGGCGTTGGCAAAGAAGACTTCGAGATGATCGAAATCGGCTGATAAACGGAGCAGATGAATGACCAACCAGGCACCGATTGTGATTGTAGGCACCGGGTTGTCGGGCTACTCGCTGGTACGCGAATTCCGCAAGCTGGACAAAGACACCCCGATCGTTATGGTCACCGCCGATGATGGCGTCAGCTATTCCAAGCCGATGCTGTCTACCGGGTTTACCAAAGATAAAGACGCCCAGGGGCTGGCCCAGGCCGACACCGAAGCCATGGCTGAGCAGCTTGGGGTGGAAGTACGCACCTACACCACGGTGACCGGTATAGACACCGGCAAGCACGAGTTGATCCTGGGTGATGAACGGCTAGGTTACAGCAAGCTGGTGCTGGCCTGGGGGGCTGACGTGATCCGCCTTGGTCTGGCTGGTAATGGCCTGGACCGTGTGTACTCCATTAACGACCTGCTGGACTACCGGGCATTCCGCAAAGCGCTGGAAGGCGGTAAGCGGGTAGCGATCATGGGGGCCGGGCTGATTGGTTGTGAGTTTGCCAACGATCTTCGCAATGGTGGTTATGAGGTCGACGTGATTGCACCGGACGCCACGGTGATGCCCAGTCTGTTGCCGGAGCCCGCCGCTGAGGCTGTTCGCCATGAGCTGACGGAGCTTGGGGTTCGTTTCCACCTGGGAACCGTTGTCGAGCGGGTTGATGAGGACGGAGACGGCGTCCGGCTGACGCTGGGTAACGGTGAAACACTGCAGGCCGACCTGGTGATTTCAGCGGTTGGTTTGCGGCCGCGAACCGAGCTGGCGAAAGCCGCGGGGCTGGACACCGGGCGGGGCATACAGGTGAACCGTGCGCTGGAAACCTCGGCAGAGGATGTCTATGCCCTGGGCGACTGCGCTGAAGTGGACGGCCAGGTGCTGCTGTATGTACTGCCGTTGATGGCCTGCGCCCGTGCTCTGGCGAAAACCCTTACGGGCGAACGCACCGAGGTCCGCTATGGCACCATGCCAATCATGGTCAAGACACCTTGCTGCCCGACAGCCGTGTGCCCGCCACCGATCGGCGCCGAAGGGAACTGGCAGATTGAACAGGAAGCATCAGACGTGAAAGCGTTGTTCAAGTCGCCTGCCGGTGAAACACTCGGTTTTGCGGTGACCGGACGGTTTGCCGTTGAAAAACAGGCGCTGGCGCGGGAAGTGCCGCCTCTTCACCAGGATTGACCAGCCTGCCATCGGGGCCATCCGGCCCCGATATTCTTCCTTGCCTTGTTGTTGTCGTTGCGAAATTTTGCTGTCTGGGGTAGAAAACCCGTTCGTGAGCTAACAAAACACAGGAGCAGGCATGCTAGAGGTAACCCGTAAGCTGGTGGAGCTGTTGGACTTGTCCCCCATCGGTGATGATCATTTTCAGGGTGAAAGCGAAGACCTGGGATTCCCCCATGTGTTTGGTGGTCAGGTGCTGGGGCAGGCCCTGATGGCAGCCAGTCGCACCGTCGAGGACCGGCTGTGCCATTCGTTGCATGCCTATTTTCTGCGCCCGGGCAACCACAGCATGCCGATTGATTATGAGGTGCAGAGGGTGCGTGATGGCGGCACCTTCTCGGTGCGTCGTGTGATTGCCCGCCAGGATGGCAAGGAAATTCTGACCGGCTCCATGTCGTTCCAGGTGACCGAACCGGGGCTGGATCACCAGTTGGAGATGCCTGAGGCACCAGAACCTGAGTCACTGCGTTCCGAGCAGGACTGGGGCAAGATGATCGCAGAAAAGTTACCGGAAAAACTGCGGGATGTGATGACCAAGGATCGTCCGATTGAAATCCGCCCGGTCAATCCAATGAATCCGTTCAAGCCAGAGAAACGCCCGCCCCATCGGCAGAACTGGTTCCGGGCGGCTGGGCCCCTTCCGGACGATCCCGTGTTGCACCGGTGCCTGTTGACCTACGCCTCCGATTTCACCTTTCTCGGTACGTCGCTGAACCCCCATGGCCGAACGTTTATGAGCAAGGGGATGCAGGTGGCCAGCCTGGACCACGCTATCTGGTTCCACCGGGATTTTCGCATGGACGACTGGCTGCTGTATGACAAGGACAGCCCCAGCGCGTCCGGTGCGCGGGGGTTTAATCGGGGCAACTTCTTTACCCGGGACGGCGTGCTGGTGGCGTCAACGACTCAGGAAGCGCTGATTCGCGAGCGCCTGGGCTGACCAGACATCCAGTCAATCATCCCGTCAAAGGGCAGCGGCCTGGTCAGAATGTACCCCTGAATCAGGTCGCAGCCCATGTCTTCCAGCAGGCGCAGCGTTTCGTCATCCTCAACCCCCTCCGCAACCACCGTGTAGCCCAGGCTGTGACACATATCGATGGTGGTCCGCACGATCACCCGGTCTTCCTCCCGATGCGACAGTTCGGTAATCAGTGACCGGTCGATTTTGATCTCACTGGCCGGCAGCTGTTTGATGTACGACAGTGAAGAGTACCCGGAGCCGAAGTCGTCGATGGACAGGGGGATGCCCGCCGCGTTCAGGGCATTGAGTGCTTTCAGAGAGTTCACAGGGTCTTGCATCATCGAGGTTTCCGTTACCTCAAAGGTAATGGCACCCATATGGGCATGAAAGCTCTGCATCAGGCGCTGAACGAATACCGCGAAATCCGGCTCCCGGAGGTTGTTGGGCGAGATATTAACCGCTATGCCTGCGTCGAAGCCCAGCTCCAGCAACCGGCTGCGCATGTGTAGGGCTTCCTGCAGTACCCAGCGGGTCAGGGGTTTGATCAGTCCGCTTTGCTCCGCCAGGGCAATGAGCTCGTCCGGTGCGACCGGTTGTTCGCGGTCTGGCCAGCGGATCAGGGCTTCATATCCGACGATCTGGCCGGACTTGAGCGACAACTTGGGTTGTAGATACAGCGCCAGCGTGTTGTTGTCGATGGCGTGTCGGAGCTCAGATACCAGAGTCAGTCGTTCTGCACTGTAGGAATCCCGGGACGGCTTATAGTAGGCAATCCCCCGGTCCCGGGCACGGTCAGAGCCTTCGGCAATCACGGCGCGACGGATCAGGGTGTTGGCGTCTGTACCGTGTTCGGGATAGATCGCGACCCCGAGTTGCGGCGCCAATGGTACCTGCATACCCAGGAAATCCACCGGGTAACGGACTTCCTCAATGCTGCGAAGCACAGCCCTGGTGGCAGCTTCCGCTTCGCTGGCATCAACCAGAAAGGCAAAGGTTTGTGGATCCAGGCTGGCTACATAAAAGTTGCGGAGGTCGCTCTGCTCAAGGGCAATGGCACCGGGAACATCCCGAATCACCGCATTGTAGTGTTTGGAGGCCAGTTCCAGGATGCGATCGCTGTTGCGGTGGCCCAGGGTCTTGGTCACTGAGTTCAGGTTGTTAAGATGAATAATCACCACACCATAGCGTTTGCGGTCATTCGAGTGGGTGAGCTCACTCAGTTTCATTTCAAAGCTGCTGCGATTGGGCAGGCCGGTCAGTGGGTGGTGCAGGGCCTGGTCCATCAGCCGCAGCTCTGCCGATCTCCGGGCCTCCAGTGCCCGCAACTCGGCTTCCTGGGCCAGTACTTTGTCCTGGCGTTCCCGGTAAATACGCACGGCCAGTGCCAGGCTCAATAGAATGGCCTCCAGAGCAGAGCCTATCTGCATGCCGTAAGCGGTGATGAAGTTGTTGGGGATAAGGCCATACTTGTTGGCCGCAGTAATGGCACTGCCCAGCGTAAGTGCCCCCCAGGCCAGGGTGTAGTAGACCGCCTGGGGATTGCCGCGAACCCATTGGAGCGGTCCCACTACCGTCAGGAGCAGGCAGCTGGGAATGGCAAGCGCGACGGTCAGGCGGCTGCCGGTGCTGTAGTCGGTGAAAAAGGTGAGCGCTGCCACCAGTACATTGAGCGCAATGGTAAACAGAATCAGCCGGTCCAGCACCGGACTGGATCGCTTGAGTCTCAGGAACGAGCGTGAGAACAGCAGAGTGAAGACCATGGCAAAGGGCACGGTCAATAACATGGCGCGGTTCTGTATCTCTGGGACGTCTGGCCAGAGCAGTTGATAAGTAACGCCGTTAAGGCTTCCAACCAGGATCAGGTAACCGAAGGTGGACAGAACATAGAGCAGATAGACCGGCTCCCGTAATGCCAGAAACACAAACAGGTTAAAGCAGATAACGGTGATCAGAATGCCATAGTAACCGGCGTGCAGCTGGCTTTCGACAGAGGCCTTTTCAAAGTAGCTGCGGCTGTTCCAGAGCTTCAGGGGAATCTGCATGGCGCCCTGGGTCTCTACCCTCAGCAGGATCTGGTAATTGGCGTCAGGCTGAAGCTGAAACGGAAACAGGAAGTGAGGGTGTTGAACCGGTCGCTCCCGGAAGGGTTTCTGGTCGCCCGTGCTTTCATGGTGAACAATGTTGCTATCCCGGATCAGGTAAAAGTCGACATGATCCAGTTGCGGGTAGCTGATTTCCAGAAGGGTGATGAGTTCCGGGTTGCTGACCGGAAAGCGAAGCCAGATATGGTCTCGAATGTAGCCGAAATTGGGAGTTTTCTCCGGCAATACCTGCCACTCGACTGAGGCCATTGCTTGTTGGGGCGTGAGCTGAACGCCCGGCGTCAGGCGCAGATACTCCATCTCCGGGATATAGGAGACGCTTGCCGGCTGCGCCTGAAGCGGCAGAGTTATCACCAGAAACAGCAGGGCCAGTAGCTTAGCCGGGTTCATCAGAGTCACAGGTTACCGTTATTGTCATTATCCTGACGAGTATGGCCTGTCGCTGAAGGCGGCTCAAGCATCACAGGCCGTAGATTTGGTAACTTGTGTAAAGATTGGTCAAATCCCGTTAACCCAGTTTTTTGCCCAGGGCACGGCTTCGGTTTCCGGTTCCATGGTTTCCAGAGCGTCAACTCTCAGGGAATCGCCTACCTTGCGGGCACCGGTTTCGTAAAACGCTTCTTCGATCAAATTGCCGGCACCGCAGAAAGTGTCTCCGTATGAGCTGTCACCCAGCACAATCACGCCGAAAGGCCGGCCGGGCTGCTGAGGCAGTTGTTCCCGGAGGCCAAGGTAAAAAGGCAGCAGGTTGGCCGGTATCTCGCCCTGCCCGGTGGTGGAGGTGCAAACCAGGAGGGCGTCGTCATTATCGGTGATGTCATCAACCTGAGGGTTTTCCAGCACGACCACCTGGTGCCCGTCGGCTTCCAGTTCCTCGCGAATCTTGCGGGCGGTCAGCAGGGCACCACCATAGACACTGCCCACCAGAACTCGAATTGCTGCCATGTCGCTACCTCTGCGTTATCGTAACTTCGGCCCCATGGCCAACCGGGGCTGATCATAACGATGGTGTCCCGCAGGCTCAAGCCCGGGTTTCTGTTGGCTCCGTGGTGCTCTGGCTTCGTACCCGGGGGGCGATACGGTTCCTGCCCGCATCTTTGGCGTTGTACAACTGGATATCAGCCTGTTTTAGTAGCTCAGTTACTGAACCCGCCTTGGAAATGGAACAGACTCCGGCACTGATGGTGACCGGCAGGGTCTCGCCCTGATACTGGAACTGTGTACTGGCCACCTCCGCTCGAAGCCGCTCGGCCAGGGCCAGGGCCTGCAGCAGGCTGGTGTCTGGCAGCAGCAGGAGAAATTCTTCCCCGCCCCAGCGGGCCGCCAGGTCGGATTGCCGCACCACAGTATGGGTAAGGTCGGCGAACTGACGGAGCACCGAGTCGCCAGCGTTGTGGCCATGGTCGTCGTTGATGCGCTTGAACAGGTCCAGGTCAATCAGCACTACAGAGAAATGGTGGCCAGCGCGTTTGAAACGGGAGAACTCGGTATCCAGCCGGTTCTGCATTTCCCGACGGTTGGCCAGTCCGGTCAGCTCGTCGGTACGGGCTGCACGTTCATGGGTTTTGGCCAGCGCCAGGAGTCTGCCCCTGGCCCTCAGGCGCCCCGCCTCCAGGACAAAGCAGAAAATGGATTCGAATGTGAGAGTGGCGAAAAACCGGATCTTGAAATCGGTGGAGTATTCCGCGGTCACCAGCGGCAAACCGGGAAACTGGAAAACAATGACCGCCAACAGATAGCAGAACAGCAGGATGGCAGTCCCGCCTTTCAGACTTGTCAGGTAAAAAAGCAGTGGTGGGAAGACATAGAACCACAAAGGTCCGGTGTTGCCCTCGCCGCCTGAAGCCAGAAGATAGGCAAATAGCAGTCCCACAGTGATCAGCAGACCGGCTTTCTGCACTGCGCGATCCCGCTTCCAGGCGTACCAGATCATGTTGAACACGACGGGAACAATAAACAGCCAGAGTACCCAGGCATGAACCGGGTGCTCCGCGTACCAGGCTTTGGTGCCAATACCCGCCAGAAACAACGCAGCCATCACCGACAGGCCATTTAACAATCGGGAAATCTGCCGCTCTTCCTGTTCTCCGGAAGTGAGGTGATCAGCTGTAGCTTCATGAATCATGGCGGTTCTTATCATTTTTTTGGCGCTCATTTAAGAAGTATGCGCCAATTTATGTAGCATTTGCAGTCCCTCTTTACGGGAATGTGACGCCTGCCTTGCGTGTCAGTTTTGTTTCAATTTTATGGCAAAAATTTTATAGTTTGCCCCCCGTGGCAAGACTGCCCGATGTCCATTCAGCTCACAAGAGATGACATTGCTTATGGCCCGTTCCAGCAATTTTCTGGATACCCTGCTCACCAGCCCCGCCACGGAACGGTATCGGGTCGGTCTGAGTGTTCTGTTCCTGCTTATCGTCTGGCTTGTGGTTGGCTCCTTTAGCCAGGGCTTGCCCAATAATATGCTGTTGATGGCGGCGGCCGTGATTGGCGGTTACATGGCCATCAACATTGGCGCCAATGATGTTGCCAATAACGTGGGCCCGGCCGTTGGCTCTGGTGCCCTGTCGCTTGGTGCTGCGGTTTTGCTGGCGGCGGTGTTTGAAGCCGGTGGCGCGATCATTGCCGGTGGCGACGTGGTCTCTACCATCAAGGGTGGCATCATTGATCCCACCAGTCTTGATGATCCGCGCGCCTTTGTCTGGCTGATGACCGCTGCTCTGCTCGCAGGCGCCCTGTGGTTGAACCTGGCTACCTGGATGGGCGCGCCGGTATCTACCACCCATTCAATTGTTGGGGGTGTTCTCGGGGCCGGTATTGCCGCTGGCGGCTGGGCCATTGCCGACTGGTCGGTGATGGGCAAGATCGCTGCGAGTTGGGTGATTTCCCCGGTACTGGGTGGCGCCCTGGCGGCCTTGTTCCTGTTTGTGATCAAAAAGACCGTGCTGTACCAGAAGAACCTGGTGTCAGCGGCCCGCACCTTTGTGCCCTGGCTGGTGGCCATCATGGCGTGGGCCTTCGGCACTTATCTGATGATCAAAGGTGTGAGCAAGCTGGTGAAGCTGGACTTCACCCAGTCCGCCTTGATTGGTCTGGCATTGGCGGCAGTGGTGTTTTTCGCCATGAGAACCCTGGTTGGCCGCAAGGCGGCGACGATGGAGAACAGCACCGATGGTGTGAATATGCTGTTCACCTGGCCGCTGATTTTCGCAGCAGCACTCCTGAGCTTTGCCCACGGCGCCAACGACGTGGCCAATGCCATTGGTCCGCTGGCGGCCATTAATGATGCCATCCAGGCCGGTGGCGGTGTGGTCACCTCGGCCAGCATCCCGCTTTGGGTGATGTTGGTCGGTGCTCTGGGTCTTGCGGTGGGCTTGATGCTGTTTGGCCCACGCCTGATCAAGACGGTCGGCAGCGAAATCACCGAGCTGGATAAAACCCGTGCGTTCTGTATTGCCTTGTCTGCAGCACTCACCGTTATCCTTGCTTCCCAGTTGGGGCTGCCGGTCAGCTCCACCCATATTGCCATTGGTGGCGTATTCGGGGTTGGTTTCCTGCGGGAATACCTCAAATCCAACTATGCCACCCAGTTGCACAAGATTATGGAGCACCATGATCCGGCGGAGCAGGAGCGACTGAAGCCGTTCCTGGATGATTTCCGCAATGCCTCTGTCGAGGAAATGGAGAATCTGCTGAAGCAGGCCAAGAAAAAGAAGGATCAGGTGCCGCTGTCCAAGTCTGAACGCAAGCGCCTGAAGAAGATCTACAAGGAAGAAATGGTCAAGCGCTCGCACCTGTTCCGGATTGCTGCGGCGTGGATCATCACTGTGCCGGCTTCTGCCCTGATGGCGGCGTTCCTGTTCTTCGCCCTGCGTGGTTTGATGATCTGACGGTTTATGCGGGGCTGGTTACCGCCCCGCGGATTGGCCATACTATGGACATCAGGCCCCGAGCGGGCCGCATTGCTTTAACGCTATCCATAATCGGGGAGTCAGGAATGAGTTCATCTTCCGAGAGCCGTCAGGCCAAGATGATTGAAGAGTTGCGGGTGTTCATCAAGAAGGTGATGAGCGAGCCGACCATTGCGGTTAAATCCATGGATATTGCCCGTAAGTACAAGGGGCAGCCGAATTCCGATGAGTTGATCGCCCGCGAGATCAGTGCCAACACCACCATCCGGATTCCGGAGAACTGGAGTGAGGCAGATAAGATGTTTCTGGAGATCCTGCACGAGGTGCTGGATGACGAAGAGGCGCTTTACTGATTCTGGTTTTGGCTTCGGGCTTCGGAGTAAGTTCGTTTTCGGAGTAGGTTGGGGCTTGTGGGAGCCCTTTCCAAAACACGCTGTGAATACTTCCCTGTACGCTCTGCTCCGCCATCCATGGCTCCGCAAGGTTTTGGAAAGGGCTCCCACAAGCCCCGCCCCGCAGCCTTCCGTGGTATCGATTCGTTTCGCAGAACTTTGAAAGGACTTCCGCGGCCCGGTCTGAAGTAAGTTGGGCCACCTTCGGCTTCTTTTATGCTTGCTTTGCCTCTTTGCGATTCTGCGTTAAAACGGCCGCTGCCATCTGATGCAGGATTTCAATCTCATCGGCAATGCCGTCTTCCTTCGATAACTCCCGTTGTTCTTTCAGTATGTCTTCCAGAATGTCCGGTGTTGTTAACGGGTTGGCGAGGACCACTCGGAAGACGATGCACGGGAAGTGGTAGTAGCGGGCAGGCTCCAGTCGGGTTCGGGAGACGAATGCCTTGCCCCGCTCCCGCTGGGTTTTCTGGATGAATTTGGTGATTCGGTTCAGGCAGGTGTTCATTTTCTCTGCCTGTAGTTCGTCGGCCATGGCCAGTGCCTGACGTACGTCTTCCGGGCAATAGCGGTAGGTCAGGATGTTCAGTTCCGGCCGGGTGACCAGTTCGAAATCCGGTTGTTCATCGATCATGTTGGCAAAGGTTTTGGCTTTGTCTATGCCCTGGTCGATGAGGATTTCGTAGCCTTCTCTTGCGAGGATTTTCAGGCCGGAGTGAATCAGCATGGCCATGCCCGGGCGGGAGCCTTCCAGGGTGGTGCTGCCGAGATCCCGGGAGCCTTTCCGGATGATGTACTGGGCGTGGTGTTCTACCGCGCTGGCGAGGCTGGGGTCTTTGAAGACCACCAGGCCGGCGCCCATGGGTACGTAGAGCTGTTTGTGGGCGTCGAAGGTGACCGAGTCGGCTTTTTCGATGCCGCGCAGCAGGTGTTTGTGGGTGCGGGAGAACAGGGTTGGCCCGCCCCAGGCGGCGTCGACGTGGAAGTGGGCGCCGAATTCCCGGGCGATGTCGGCCATGGCGTCCAGCGGGTCGACGTTGCCGGTTTCGGTGGTGCCGGCCACGCCGCAGATGGCCATGACTTTGATTTTCTGTTTCTGCAGTTCCAGGCATTTGTCCCGCAGGGCATCGGGCTGGATACGGTTGAATTCGTCGGTTTCCACCGGCACCAGGGCGTCGCGGCCCAGGCCGAGTACGTCGGCGGCTTTGCGCAGGGAATAGTGGCCGCGCTTGGAGACAACGATGGCGGCGCCTTCGCAGCCGTAATACCTCAGTGCCCGGAACAGGCCTTCTTCGTGCAGGCCGCGGAAGCTGCCTTCGGCGGGGAAGGCGCGGTTGCGGGCGACCCACAGGGCGGTGAGGTTGGCAACGGTGCCGCCGGAGCACATGGCGCCCAGGGCGTGCCGGGGGTCGTGCATCCATTTGCGGTAGAAGGAGCCGTCCTGCTGGTACACCAGCCGGTGAATCATGCCCAGTACCTGGCGCTCCAGCGGCGTGAAGGCCTTGGAGGTTTCGGTTTTTACCAGGTTCTGGTTCAGGGCAATCATGATTTTGGACAGCGGCAGCATGAAGTAGGGCAGTGCCGAGGTCATGTGGCCGATGAATGCCGGTGAGGCGGTGTGCACCGAGTTGGCGACCAGTTTGTCGAGCAGGAATTGGGCCTGTTCGGAGACGAATACCGGCTTTTCCGGAATCACGGAGTCGGCGAAGTTTTTTTCGACATCGCTCAGGTCGCGTTCAACGGCGACGATGTGTTCCTGGAGGAAGCCCGCCAGGTTCCGGGAGATGTTCTGGTCGATGCGGCTCAGGGTGGATTCCGGCGCCTCGGGCACCGTGAATACGCGATACATGGCCTCAACGGAGGCCTGGGCGGATTTTTTCTTTCCGGTCATAGAGCCACACACTTCTTTCAGTGGTTATCCGCAAGGTCGGTTCCGGAAACCTGGCGGACGAAGCCGGGCGTTGCCCGACACTCGTAGTATAGCCTGCGTGCTTGCAGGTCATGTATTCCCTGAGGGGCGGTAGTATAAGGCCTGAACAGGAATGACGCTATGCCTCGAGGGCCATGGGGATTTTGGCCTCTGTTGGGGTCAGAGGATTTCCCGGTGGACGTCGAGGATGGCGGCGTCGATGCGGTCCTGGATGTCTTTTTCAATCTGGTCGAGGCGCTGGGTGATTTGCTGGGCGCTGGCGCCGAGGGCGGCGATGGTCCAGGTGGCGCAGTCGAGGGCGTCGTGGTCGGCGGTTTCGGCGACGGCGAGGTCGGGTTCTTTGCCCCAGATGGCTTTCATGGCGGTGAAGGCTTTGCGTTTGGCTTTGAGGTCTTCGCAGGCGTAGAGCTGGAAGTGTAGGGTGAGGACGCCTACGTGGGGGGTGATGTCCTGGTGCTGTTGTGGGTTTTTGCCTTCTTTGAGCAGTTTTCTCAGGGCTTCTGACATGTCTGGTTTGGCTCGTTTGGTGCAGGAAGCGGTGAGGGTGGGCTGTTCAAAACACGCTGTGGATACGTCCTTGTACGCTCTGCTCCGCCATCCATGGCTCCGCAAGGTTTTGAACAGCCCACCCTCACCGCTTCCCGAACGGTATACGGGGAGTCGCTTCAGCCGGTTGCCCTGGCTTTCGGGACGGGCTGTCTGGGTTTCCCCTAGCCTACTACAGGCGTCCCCCGTTTGATAATCGCCGCCGGGTTGGTGCCGGAGGGCAGGTTGCCGTAGTTCATGCCGCCGCTGGATTGCAGTCTTGAGGCGCAGAAGGCGTCTGCGACGTTTTTATCGCCAAAGCGCAGCAGCAGGGAGCCTTGCATGGTCAGGGCCATGCGGTCGACGAGGTTGCGGGCCCGGTACTGGAAGTCGCTGATGTCGGCGAAGTCGTGCTGGAGCTGGGCCAGGAACTGGTCGAAGCGGCGGTCGGTGCCACGGGCTTCGGCGGCTTCTTTGAAGAAGGCGTCCAGGGTTTCGGGTTCTTTCTGCAGGGCGCGGAGGGTGTCGAGGCATTGGACGTTGCCGCTGCCTTCCCAGATGGCGTTGACCGGAGACTCCCGGAACAGTCGGGGCATGATGCAGTCTTCCATCACGCCGCTGCCGCCGATGCATTCCATGGCTTCGTAGGCGTGGTTGGGGGTGCGTTTGCAGATCCAGTATTTGCCTACGGGGGTGGCCAGGCGGGCCAGCAGGCGTTCGTGTTCGTTGTTCTGGTTGTCCATCGCCCGGGCTACGCGCATGGTGTAGGCGAGGGCGGCTTCGTTTTCGATGATCAGGTCGGCCAGGACGTTCTGCATCAGCGGCTGGTCGCTGAGGGTTGCGCCGAAGGCGCTGCGGTTGTGGCAGTGGTGGCTGGCCTGGGCGACGGCCTGGCGCATGCCGGCGGCGCTGCCGATCATGCAGTCGAAGCGGGTCATGGCGACCATTTCAATGATGGTTCTGACGCCGCGCCCTTCTTCACCGACCATCCACGCCAGGGCGCCGCGGATTTCCACTTCGCTGGAGGCGTTGGCAACGTTGCCCATTTTGTTTTTCAGCTGCTGTACCTGCCAGGGGTTCTTTGTGCCGTCCGGGCGCCATCTAGGCATCAGGAAGCAGGACAGGCCGCTGGTGGTCTGGGCCAGGACCAGGAAAGCGTCGCACATGGGGGCAGAGACAAACCATTTGTGGCCGACCAGTTCGTAGGGCTGGCCCGGGCCTTCCTGGCCTGTCGGGTAGGCCACGGTGGTGTTGGCACGTACGTCACTGCCGCCCTGTTTCTCGGTCATGGCCATGCCGATGGTCACGGAGGTTTTGTCGGTGTCTGGTACGTTGCGGCTGTCGTATTCGTTGGCCAGGATTTTCGGGGCCCAGAGTTTGGCCAGGTCTGGCTGGTTCTGGATCGACGGGATGGCCGCGAAGGTCATGGTGATCGGGCAGCAATGGGCCGCTTCTACCTGGGAGTGCAGGTAGTATTTGGCGGCGCGGGCGACGTGGGCGCCCTTGCCGGGGTTGGTCCAGGGCGAGCTGTGCAGGCCGTTCTCCAGGGCCACGCGCATGAGTTCGTGGTAGGCCGGGTGGAAGGTCACCTCATCTACCCGGTGGCCGTAGCGATCGTGGGTGCGGAAGGAGGGTTTGTTGGCGTTGGCCTGGTTGCCCAGGTCAATGGTATCCGCCTGGCCGGCCCAGGCGCCAAACTGACTCAGGTCGTCGTTGGCGAAGCCGGCGCCCTCTCGCAGTACCGCCTCCCGCAGCGCGGTGTCCTGTTCGTAGAGGTTGTAGTTCTCCAGCGGTCGTGGCTGGTTGATCACCTCGTGGGTGGCCGACAGGTAGCGGTTGTCGGCGGTGGACTCGGTCTTGCGCTGCGGGCTGTTCATGGTTAGCTCCTGGTGCCGGTCAACCCCCGTATGCAGAAGCAGACGATGGTGTTGACCAGCTCATCTTCGTTGTTGTCTTGCCCCGGCGGTATGTCTGTCTGGGTTGGTGACAGGGGCCCCACCAGGGATTCTGATATCGCGCCCACCAGGCAGGTACTGGCGAGCCGTGCGTTCTGGTTCGGTATGCAGCCTTCGGCTATGCCATCCCGGATCGCTTGTTCAAACAAGCTGGCGTAAGCCTTTCGGTAAACCAGTCGCTCTTCTTCTACCTTCGGATCCACCGGTTCGGCGATCAGGGCCCAGGCTTTCATGGGGCCTTTGAGGGCCCTCTGGGCAAATTTCCTCAAGGCGTTGTCGAGGCGTTCAACGGCGTTCCCGGATACGTTGAGCGCTTCGGCCACTTTGTCGACTTCCCGCTGGGTGGCCAACCGGAAGATTTCGGCAAAAAGGTCCTCGCGGGACTCGAAATGCCGATAGATGGTGCCAGTGGCGACGCCGGCCAGGCCGGCAATCCGGGTGATGCGGGCGCTTCGGAAGCCACCTTCAGCGACACATTCCCAGGTGCGCTCGATGATGTTCTGGCGTGCCCGGGCTTTCCGTTCGCGCATCTTTTCGGTTTCACGATAGGCCATGCCGGCTCCTTACAAGTAGTGAATCATGGTTCATTCTTTGTGTCAATTTGCAGTTGTTTGTTTTGTCATACAAGACATCTTTAAAATCATGGGCTTGAGATTGGATACAAAAAGTTACAAAAAAGTGGTTGTCAGGAAATAGCGTCGTCACCAAAACCGGATTATAAAGACGCCAAGACGGGGCCGCAGGCGGCCGGCGGTCGAGACGGGGTGCTGTCAGGCGTAGAGCCAACAGTACTTGTAGTTCTGTTTTCGTTGATGGAGAAAATACCATGAGTGAATTCGACGAAAGCAATCTGGAGCAGTCCGGTAACTGGACCAGCGACAGTGACGATAACCATTCCATTGCCGGCAGGGCACGGGTCAGGGCCCAGTTGCAGGCTGATATCGAAGCATTCCTGCAAAGTGGCGGTCGGATACAGGAGGTGGACACCACCTTCCGTGCGGACTCCCCACGCAAGGTGGAAGTAGGGTTTAACAACCGATCCATCTGATTCCCTTCGTTGGCGGGCGGCGACTGTCATTCTGAGGCAGGGCCGTCCGTTTTTTGTCACTGGATTGTCATCGGTCAACGGCACACTGGGCTCAAACCTGCAATGCGTGGCCTCTGGGGTGTATGATGTCATCACTTTCCAAAGCCATCCATATTCAGGAGGTTATCCGTGTCCAAACAGCGCCCGCCGATCTCAAGCCGAGCCTATCCGTCGACCCGTTTGCGTCGTAACCGCGCCAGTGATTTTTCCCGCCGACTGGTTCGGGAAAGTCAGCTGTCGCCTGATAACCTGATCTACCCGGTGTTTGTGCTTGAAGGCGAGAACCAGCGTGAGGCGGTGCCGTCCATGCCGGGGGTGGAGCGCCTGAGCGTCGATCTTCTGGTGGAGCAGGCTGCGGAACTGGTGGAGCTGGGCATTCCGGCGGTGGCGCTGTTTCCGGTCGTCCCTGCTGAGAGGAAGAATCTGTCTGGCTCGGGTGCCTGGGATTCGGACGGTCTGGCTCAGCGGGCGGTTCGTGCCCTGAAGAAAGCTCAGCCGGAACTGGGCGTGATCACCGACGTTGCCCTGGACCCGTTCACCACCCATGGCCAGGATGGCATTATTGATCATAACGGTTATGTGTTGAACGATGTCACCGTTGAAGCTCTGGTGAACCAGGCGTTGTCCCATGCCGATGCGGGGGCTGATGTGGTTGCCCCTTCAGATATGATGGACGGTCGCGTGGCGGCTATCCGCGATGCCCTGGAAGGTGCCGGTTATGTGAATACCCGGATTCTGGCCTACTCTGCCAAGTATGCCTCCAGCTATTACGGCCCGTTCCGGGATGCGGTCGGTTCTGCCGCCAACCTGGGCAAGGCCGACAAGGCGACGTATCAGATGGATCCGGCCAACAGTGACGAAGCCATTCATGAAGTGGCGATGGATCTGGCCGAGGGTGCCGATATGGTGATGATTAAACCGGGCATGCCTTATCTGGATATTGTGCACCGGGTGAAAACCGAACTGCAGGTGCCCACGTTTGTCTATCAGGTGAGCGGCGAGTACGCCATGCATATGGCCGCTGCGCAGAACGGCTGGCTGGATGGCGATGCGGTGATGATGGAGAGCCTGATGGCCATGCGCCGTGCCGGTGCTGACGGCATCCTGACCTATTTTGCAGTGCGCGCGGCGAGACTGATGAGGGATCGTTCGCGGGCATAGAGGGGCTTGAAGGCGCCCGAAATAACCATGGATATAAAGAGTAATGACAACCGAGAATGCGCAAACCGCAGAGATCAGTGACCAGAGTGTGCCTGCGCCGGTAGATGTACCGCCGGTGGGTGAAGACATCAATCTGGACGCCAGTGAAAACTATTTCAACCGCGAGCTGAGTCAGCTTCAGTTCAACTACCGGGTGTTGAAGCAGGCGCTGGATACCACTCATCCGCTGATCAACCGGTTGATCTTCTGCTGCATTTTCAGCAGCAACATGGACGAGTTCTTTGAAATCCGGGTGGCGGGCCTGCGCCAGCAAATGAAGTACGGTCGGGAGACCGTGGGCGTGGACGGCATGCAGCCAGACCAGGTGCTGGCGGAGATCAGCCGGGTGGCCCACGACTACATCCACGAGCAGTACGACATCATCAATAACGTGCTGATCCCCGAGCTGGAGAAAGAGAACATTCACTTTGTCCGGCGCCGTGAGTGGACGCCGGCCCAGGCAGAGTGGGTGCGGAACTACTTCGAGGAAGAGATATTACCGGTGGTCAGCCCCATCGGGCTGGACCCGTCGCACCCGTTCCCTCGCCTGGTGAACAAGAGCCTCAACTTCATCGTTGAACTTGATGGCAAAGACGCCTTCGGTCGGGAAACCGGCATGGCCATTGTGCCTGCACCCCGCTCCTTGCCTCGTCTGGTTCGGCTTCCGGATGACGTCTGTGACGGCGGCGACAACCTGGTATTTCTGTCATCGATGATCCACGCCCACGCGGACGAGTTGTTCCCGGGCATGGAAGTGAAAGGCTGTTACCAGTTCCGGTTGACCCGTAACGCTGACCTTGAGCTGGAGGACGACCTGGAAGACCTGGCGTCGGCCCTGCGCGGCGAATTGTTGAGTCGCCGGTTTGGTGACGGAGTGCGTTTGGAGGTGGCCGACAACTGCCCGGAGGAGTTGGTGCAGTTTCTGTTGCGGGAGTTCGGTCTGACCGAGCGGGATCTGTATCAGGTGCATGGGCCGGTCAACCTGACCCGTCTGATGGCCGTTGGCAGCCTGGTGGATCGCCCCGACCTGACCTATTCCAGTTTTTCACCCTCGATTCCGCGCCAGATTCGCAGCAAGGAATCCATGTTTGATGCCATCCGCAAGCGGCCCTTGCTGTTATTGCATCCCTATGAAAACTTCAGCCCGGTGGTCGACCTGCTGCGTCAGGCGGCGAAAGATCCCCATGTGCTGGCGATCCGCCAGACCCTGTACCGTACCGGAGCCGACTCCGAAATTGTCGAGGCGTTGGCGGATGCCGCCCGGCGGGGCAAGGAAGTGACCGCCGTTATCGAGCTGCGGGCCCGGTTCAGCGAAGCCGAAAACCTGGAGCTGGCAAGCCGTCTGCAGGAGGCGGGGGTTATTGTGGTATACGGCGTGGTGGGCTACAAAACCCACGCCAAGATGATCCTGATTGTGCGCCGGGAAGAAGGCCGGCTGCGCCGTTATGTGCACCTGGGTACCGGTAACTACCATGCCGGTAACGCCCGGCTGTACACCGATTACAGCTTCATGACCTGCGACGAATCCATCGGTGACGATGTCAACAAGCTGTTCCAGCAGCTGACCGGCATGGGCAAGGCGTTGAAGATCAAGAAGTTGTTTCACGCCCCCTTCACCCTGCACAATCGCCTGATCAGCCTGATAGAGCGGGAAGCCGGGCTTGGGGAGAACGGGCGCATTATCTTCAAGTTCAACGCCCTGACCGAGCCGCAGGTGATCAAAGCCCTGTACCGGGCGTCCCAGGCCGGTGCCAGTATTGATCTGATCATTCGTGGTATCTGCTGCTTGCGTCCCCAGGTGCCGGGCCTGTCAGAAAATATCCGGGTGCGGTCCATCATCGGGCGCTTTCTGGAGCATACCCGGGTATATTACTTCGGCAACAACGGCAAACCCGACGTTTACTGTTCCAGCGCCGATGGTATGGAGCGGAACCTGCTGAGCCGGGTTGAGACCGCCTTCCCGATCGAAGAGCCGGCGCTGATCGAGCGGGTGACCGAGGATCTGGATACCTATCTTTCAGATAACTGCCAGTCCTGGGTATTGCAGTCTGATGGCAGTTATCTACAGAATCAGCCAGAAGAAGGTGAGGAGCGCCTGGCTTCGCAGCTGGTGTTGCTGGACCGGTTAACCTCTAAACCGAATTAATACGCTGGCCCCGGCCAGCAGGAAATAAAAACACAACAGGATTGGAACCTTGAATCTTAAACGTTGGACCATCGCCGGCACGGCGATACTGGTAGTGGCTGGCGTAGCCCCCTGGGGCGTGGGCTATCTGACTGAGCAACATTGGCTGAATGCGACCGAGGAAGTCAACAATGCCCAGCCATTCCTGCGCATGGAAACCGATCGGTACCGGCGCGGTGTGATGAGCTCCGAAGTGTCTGGCACAGCCACCTTTCTGGACCCGGCCACGGGCGAGAGTAACCGCATAGATTTTGAGGTTCAGGTTTCTCACGGCATTACTGGCAGCCACTTGAATTTCAGACCTACGGAAGGCTGGCAGCCGGAGGGGGCAGGCTGGTTCCCCAACGACGAACCAAAACTGACACTGGAAACCCGGGTTTGGGGTTCCGCCACGCTGGAATTGCAGGCCCCTGCTATCGAGATCAGCGAGCCACACGGTGGTGGTGTTTTGCGCAGCAGCGGTGGTCTGGCACGGATTGATATTGGCCGTTTGGGTGAAAAAGCCGACATGCTGGTGGTCTGGCCGGCGGTGGTGCTGTCCGGGCCGGAGATGAATGTCACCATTGAAAACGTGCACATGGAGCAGAGCCTTGCCTGGTTATCCGGTGATATCTGGACCGGCGCCGGTGCGGTCACGATTGATGCCTTGACCATGCAGGGTCCTCAGGTGCCACCCGTGGCGTTTAACGGTATCGCCCTGAGCAGTCATAGCGAGGCAGACCGAAAAGGCGAGCGACTGGATTCCTCGATTGCCCTGGAGCTGGACTCCGTTGTCTTTGATGACGGTACCTTCGGCCCGCACCGGATAGAGTTCGCTGTAGATGGTCTTGATGTTGCCAGCTGGAATGAGTTCAGTTCGGTGATGACCGACATGCAGCTGATGGCGGCGCAGGCCGGTCAATCCCCGCAGGCGGCGTTCGAGCAGCAGATGGCCCTGATGCAGCGGTTTAACGACTCGGTTCGCGGGCTGGCGGCCGCCGGATTTTCCGCCGGCATCCGGGAGTTGAGCCTGGATACGCCAGAGGGAGCCGTACAGGGAAGCCTGGATCTGTCCCATCCCGAGTTGTCTGAGAGTGAACGGGCCAACATGCTGATGGTGATGCAGGGCTTAACCGGGGCGCTGGACTTCCGTATGCCGTTGGCCCTGGCTGAGAACTATCCGGCCGTGCGCATGCAGGTGGCACCCTTGATCAAACAGGGGTTGCTGGTGGATGCCGGCGACCAACTGGTCATGACTGGCCGCCTGCAGGATCTGGTTCTGGATATCAATGGCATCGAGATTCCGATGCCGCCACTGCTTTAATCCCTTCAGGACTTGCTGAACTTCTCTTTCAGGGCATTTGCCACTGCGGGGTCGACGAATTCGGAGATGTCGCCACCGAGCGAGGCGATTTCCCGGATCAGGGTCGACGAGATGTACGACAGGTGGTTGGCGGGTGTCAGGAACACGCTCTCCACTTCCGGGGCCAGGCGGCGGTTCATGTCGGCGAGCTGGAATTCGTACTCGAAGTCGGAGACTGCGCGCAGGCCGCGGAGTATGACGGTGGCGTTCTGTTCCCGTACGAAGTCGGCGAGCAGGTTGCTGAAGCCGGTGACGCTGACGTTCGGGAGGTGGGTGGTGGCTTGCCGGACCAGTTCGCAGCGTTCTTCGAGGTTGAGCAGGGGCTGTTTCTTCGGGTTGTAGGCAACAGCGACGACGATTTCGTCGAACATGCGGCCGGCGCGTTCTATGAGGTCGGTGTGGCCGTTGGTGATTGGGTCGAAGGTGCCTGGGTAGATGACTTTGGGCATGCACAGCTCCTTTTGTTGATGGGCCGTAGGATAGCAGGAACCGTTTACATGCTGTAGTCCGCGTGGTGTACCGGGCCTTTTGCGAATGGTGCCTTGTTTCGGTGCTGGCGCCGGTCCGGGGTGGCCTCCCGGGAGACGCTACGAGCACTTCCCTGTGTGCTTCTTTCGGGCCGTCCATGGCCCTCAAGACTCCCGGGAGGACACCCCCGACCAGCGCTACCCAACTGAGTGCAGGTCTCCCCGGAATCTCTGGGAGTTTTCCACGTTTTCATCTTATTGCAGGAGCGAAGGCTAGCCTTGCTTTCTTAGCTTCTGCGCTAACCGGTTACTGTTCCTTGCCGCCAATGCATACACCGATAACTGCGGATTCGCACCGATGCTGGTGGGGAAGATGGACGCGTCGTGGATGCTCAGGTTGGCTACCTGGTGGTGTTCGCCGAAGCCGTTGACCACGGAGTTTTTCGGGTCGGCACCCATGCCGCAGCCGCCCATCTGGTGTGCGGTGAACAGGCGGGCGCGGTGGGGTTTCATGGGGAGTTGGTTGATGGCGTCTTTGGCCTGGTTCCAACTGGTGTACCAGCCGGAGTCCAGGTGCACGGCCTGGACGGCTTCGGCTCCGGCGGCGAACTGGATTTCGGCCATGTCGAGGTAGGCCTGGCGGATGCCTTGCCAGAGGTAGTCAGTGATGGGGTAGTCCAGTACCGGGCTGCCGTCGTCCCGCAGGCTGACGGTGCCGCCGGGGCTGTCTTCGTGGAAGCCGTCGCGCAGCAGGGCGATGACGGATTGCATCCAGGGCAGTTGGCCGAGGTTGTCTCTCTGTTCCTGGCCGTGGCCGGGGACGACGCCGGCGGCCATGGCCGGGTGTAGCGGCGGCACTTCCAGTTTGTAGCCTACCGGGCCGTCGACGCCGTGTTTGAAGTTGAATTCGTCGGAGTAGATCGACTGCGGCGCACCGTAGAAGGGATCAACCTTGGCGGGCATACGGGCGACGGTGGCGTTGACCGGGTGAATGAATGAGCGTTTGCCGACGCGCTTGTAGGGGTCCGGCAGCTCTGAGCGCAGCAGCAACCCGGGGGAGCCGATGGCGCTGGCGGCGACTACGAAGTGGCGGGCTTTGAGGGTGACGGTGACGCCGGAGGGCGTGACACCGTTCGGGCCCATGGCGCTGGCTTGCAGGTGGTCGATGCGGTCCTGGTTCATCACCAGCCGGTCGGCGCGCAGGCCATGGAACAATTGGGCGTTGTTGTCGAGGGCGCCAGGGATGGTGGTCATCAGCGCGCCCTGTTTGGCGTTGGTGGGGCAACCGACGCCACAGTAGCCCAGGTTCCAGCAGCCTTTGACGTTTCGGGGGATCACCTGCCAGGAATAGCCGAGTTTTTCACAGCCTTGCTTCAGGATGTCGTTATTCAAGTTCGGCGGCGTTACCCACGGCGCCATGGTGTGGCGCTCTTCCCGCCCCTGGAACCAGGGGGCCATGGTGTCCGGGGCCAGATCGCTCAAGCCCAGGTTCTGGCTCCAGTAATTCAGGGTTTCGTCTGGCGTGCGGAAACTGCTGGTCCAGTTCACGGTCGTCGAACCGCCCACGCAGCGGCCCTGCAGAATGGCGATGGCGCCGTCGGCGGTGACCCGGCTCATGCCTTCCTGATACAGGCTGGCATAGGACGTCAGCTCATCCATCTTGAAGTCTTTCTGGTAATACAGCCGGCCTTCTTCCACCAGAATCACCGACAGCCCCTGCCGGGCAAGAATCTCCGCCGTGGTGCCGCCACCGGCACCGGTGCCGATGACCACCACATCCGCTTCCACGGTTTGATCGGTGGTCAGTTTGCTGGCATCAGTCACATTCCAGCCAGAAGCCAGGCCCCGGGCGATAGGATCGTTCATGGACATACTGCTCTCCGTAATCTGCGATGGGGTCAGGCGTTGTGGAACTGGGGCAGGGCATCAACCGCCCAGGTGGGTGGCCCGGGGTAGCCAGACAAGTGCCAGTGCGCGTCGTGGCCATAAAACGCCACGTTACTGATCTTGGTCAGCGCGATGTAGCCGTTGTTCAGCAGACCAATCCGGCTATCCCGCCACCGGTTGAGAAACGCCTCGGCACTCTCAGTACTGACTGACGGCCAGTCCGACCACACCCGCGCCAGGGTTATCCGGGTGGGCGCGAAATTCAGCAGATCAAACAGCTTGCGCAGCTCCTTCTGATTCGCCGGCCCGAACATCACAATGCCCTGATCAATCCGCTCAATGGTCCCGGCAATCGCATGTTGCCGCTGATTCGGCTCCTCCGGCAGCGCACCGGCAAACATCGCCGGCAACAGCGCCTCGAACAGGGCAATATCATCCCGGCTCAAAAACTCGAACTGGTAACTGGCGTCCATACGGGAATCAACGGCACTCACCCGCCCGGCGGGGGCCGTAGCACAGCCTGTGAGGCCGGCGGTCATGCTGACGGTGCTCAGGAACATGGCGCCGCCGAGGCCGGTTTTCAGGAAACTGCGTCGGCTAAGCTCAGGTCGATCTTCAGGGCAGTATTTCGGGGAAGGCGTGGTCATTGTTGAGGCTTCTTTTAACATTATTGTTATAGGGCGGCAGGCACTGTGCCGGTGGCTGGGGTGTGGTGCGTCTTTCCAAGACTGTGCAAAACAGGGATGTTTTGCTCAAGCTTACATGGAAGTATTCACGGCGTGTCTTGGAAAGACGCACCACACTCCAGCCCTGCACCAAGCAGTCAGGCTTCAGCGAATAAACAGCTTATAAACCATCCGATGGGCCGCCGTTCCGTGCGGCGCATAGACAAACTTACCGCTGTTGAACTTCTGCTTGGTAAAGATCGCCCGATGATGGGAGAAGGTCAGAAACCCTTCTTTACCGTGGTAATGGCCCATACCGGAATCACCGATACCCCCAAACGGCAGATCATCCTGCGCCACATGCATCAACGCATCGTTGATACACATACCGCCAGACAGCGTGTTATCCACCACAAACTGCTGATGCGACTTGTCATAGCCAAAGAAATACAGCGCCAGCGGACGCGGACGATCATTGATGTAATGAACGGCTTCCTCCAGACCGCCGTAACTCACCACCGGCAGAATCGGCCCGAAAATCTCATCCTGCATCACCTTCATATCCGGCGTGGTTTTCAATACCAGCGTCAGCGGAATCTTCCGGGTGCCGTCCTTCATGTTCTCATTGGCCGGATTGATCTCCACCAGCTCCGCACCCTTGGCCCGGGCGTCCTCCAGATAGCTCTGCAGGCGATCGTACTGGCGCTCATTGATGATCGCCGTGAAATCATCGTTATCCCGCAGGCTTGGATACATCTCCGCAAACTTCGCGCGGAACTCATCCACAAACCCCTGAACCCGATCCGCCGGGCATAGAACGTAATCCGGTGCCACACAGGTCTGGCCCGCATTAAATGCCTTACCGAAAGCAATCCGCTGGGCCGCGTCTTCCATCGGCACATCCGGAGACACAATCGCAGGCGACTTGCCGCCCAGTTCCAGGGTCACCGGCGTCAGGTTTTCTGCGGCCGCGCGCATCACCAGTTTGCCTACCGAGGTGGAACCGGTGAACAGCAGATGATCAAAGGGGCGCTGGGAGAAATCAGCGGCCACGTCCGCCTCGCCGGTAATCACCGACACCAGGTCCTCCGGGAACATGGATTCAATGATTTCCTTGAACAGTGCGGAGGTGTGCGGAGTGAATTCCGACATCTTGATCATGGTGCGATTGCCGGCAGCCAGAGACGCCACCAGTGGACCGACAGCCAGATACAGCGGATAGTTCCAGGGCACGATCACACCGACCACACCCTTGGGCTGGTAATGCACCTTGTTGCTGGCGGGCTGGAACAGAACGGAGACGTGCCGCTTGGATGGCTTCATCCACTCGTTCAGGTGCTTGAGCGTGTAGTTGATACCCTGGATGGATGGCATTACCTCGGCAATCAGGGTTTCATCTTTGGAACGGCAGCTGAAGTCCCTGTCAATGGCCTCTACCAGACGGTCCTGATGGCTTAGCAAGGCACGCTTGAGCCGTTTCAGATTCTCCTTGCGTTCGGTCAGAGACGGCATCGGGTTGTTCCGGAACGCCTTCTTCTGGTCCTCAAACACGCGATGGGTGTGCTGAATCTGCTTTTTGCTCTCGGTGAGCTGGACGACAGTGGCTCCCATGTTTCTCTCCCCATTGGCTGCCGGGCGATACCCTGAGCCTGTTGTTTTTGGTTGGCTAAAATCTGGACGATTTGCACTTGAGGCTATTATTAGAGTATATACTCTAGGCAGTCAAGAAATGACGGTTGGCTCATCGGGCCATCCGTGATGCAGATAACAACAATCACTGGCGGGACGATGAAAACCAGAGACAAGATTCTGCTATCCAGTCTGGAGCTGTTTAACGAGCGGGGTGAAAGGAACATCACCACCAATCACATTGCCGCGCACCTGGCGATTTCTCCGGGCAACCTGTATTACCACTTCCGGAACAAGTCCGACATCATCTACGAGATCTTCCAGGAGTATGAAAAACTGGTGGATTATTACCTCGATATTCCGGAGGATCGGCTGCTGACGCTCGACGACCTGACCTTTTACCTGGAATCGGTGTTTGACGGTTTGTGGAGTTACCGCTTCTTTCACCGGGACCTGGAATATCTGCTGGACAGCGATACCCGGCTGCGCCAGGACTACCGGGAATTCACCAATCGATGCCTTGCTGCCATCAATCGGATCTTCGGCAAGCTGGCGGAGGCGGGTATCATCGAGCCGCAGCCGGAAGATCTACGTTCGGCCATGTCGCTCAACGTCTGGCTGGTGATCACCAACTGGATGGCTTTTCTGAAGACCGCCCACGCCAGTGACGAGCCTGCCAGTCTCACCCTGACCGAACTCAAGCAGGGTATTTATCAGGTGCTGACTCTGGAATTGCCTTATCTGACCCCGGATTATCGCGAGCAGGTGCTGGCGTTACGTGAAAAGTATCGGCCAACGCTGCCGGAAAATCCGGAGCAGAACGGCGAGTCCTCGCGGGCTGAAACCGGGGTTTCTGTCGGGGTTGGTTAAAAATTGAACTTTTTTCCGCGATCGCGTTCAAAGGTAGTGACGTGGGAAACCGGACATTTCCTGCGTCTCCTGAGTGAGTTCTCAGGTACGTCGCAAACCCTGACGTTTCACCGGCCTGTCTGATGGCAGGCCGGTTTTTTCATCAGGGGGTTTCCGATTCCGGCGCTTCCAGCCAGTCTGTCAATGCTTCCCGGCATTCATCCACGCCTCGTTTTGATGTGGCGGAAAACATAATCAGGTGTGCAACGCACGCAAAGGGTTTCAGTTTCTGGGCAATGCCCAGCATGGCCGTTTTCGCTTGCCCGAATTTCAGCTTGTCAGCTTTGGTGGCAAGAATCATCAACGGCAGGTTGTTATGCTCGCACCATTCCACCATCATTTGGTCGAAGTCGGTGAGTGGGTGCCGGATATCCATCACCAGCACGAGGCCTCGCAGGCAGCGGCGATCATTCAGGTAATGCCCCAGATGCTGTTGCCAGTCGTCTTTCATGTCTCGGGAGACCTTGGCGTAGCCGTAACCGGGCAGGTCGACCAGGCGCATGTTTTCTTTATTGAGTGTAAAAAAGTTTATCAGCCGGGTGCGGCCGGGTGTTTTACTGGTCCGGGCCAGTTTGCCGTTGGCAGTAATGGCGTTCAGCGCGCTGGACTTGCCGGCATTGGAACGCCCGGCGAAGGCAACTTCGGCACCGATGTCTGGCGGGCACTCGTCCAGTTTGGACGCGCTGATCAGAAAACGGGCACTGTTGAACGAAACGCTTTTTTGAGTCAGATCAGGGTCCACGATGGTTGGTATTCCTTTGGATTTCAGTTATCGGCGATTAATGTATAATGCTACACCAATTTCCGGCGGGACGCTGCGCGTTGCCGCTGTCAGCCCCGGTGAAAAGCCAGACAGATTGGCGCCTGCCGGCTGCACAACGAAGAATACTTTCAAGATGCAAAGATGAGAGAAGCGGAGCGAGCATGAAAAGACTGATCGCAGGAGTTGTTCTCGGAGTTGGCCTGACGGCAATGGCTCACGGGGCAGGGGATCCGGAAGCGGGTGAACAGAACGCAGCGGTGTGTGCCAGCTGTCATGGCGAGGGTGGTGGCAAGCCGATCATGGCGGTGTATCCGAAGCTGACCGGGCTGGGAGAGAAGTATCTGTATCAGCAATTGGTGGATATCAAGAATGGCGATCGCGCCATTGCGGAAATGACCGGTTTGCTGGATAACATGTCTGATCAGGATCTGTGGGATCTGGCTGCCTACTACAACGAGCAGGAAATGGTTGTGGGCCAGGCGGATCCGGATTTGGTTGAGCGTGGTCAGGCACTCTACCGTGGCGGTAACATGGCCTCCGGCGTTCCTGCCTGTGCTGCTTGTCACAGTCCGAACGGCGTTGGCAATGAGCCTGCAGGCTACCCGGCACTGGGTGGTCAGACCGCCGAGTACATCGAAAAGCAATTGAAAGCCTATCGTGACGGTGAGCGTGCTGGTACCTCTAATGCCAACATCATGGTGGACGTTGCCACCCGCCTGACCGATGCTGAAATCAAGGCGTTGGCAAACTACGTTTCTGGCCTTAACTGAGTCCGGCTTCTGTAGCGAGTTGTAAAAACCCCGCCAAGGCGGGGTTTTTGCTGCTTACCTTTCCGTAACCATTCCCTTCTGGCCAGCAGTGGAACTTTCCCGGTTTGCTGGGTCATAATCGTTGGCACATCAGAACATCGAACTCGGAGATTCCCGATGATAAGAACACTAGGCACAGTTGTTGTTTTCGCGCTGTCTATGGCGGTCGGTGCTGTTGCGCAGGCTCAGTCATGGGTTGAAGGCACCCATTACCGCACATTGGATAATCCCGTTCGCACCGCATCCGATGACGGCGTAGAGGTTGCTGAAGTGTTCTGGTACGGCTGTCCGCATTGCTATACCTTCAAACCACTGATCGAGTCCTGGGCTGATCAGGCTCCCGATTACGTGAACGTCGTGAAGTTGCCAGCGGCACTTGGGCAGAGCTGGGAGCCGCATGCTTATGCCTTTTATGCGTTAGAGGCCATGGGCGAGCTGGATAAGGTTCATGACGCCCTGTTTACCGCGCTGGCTGGTGAACGTCGCCCCCTGAATTCCCCCGAAGCCCTGGCGGATTTCGTCAGCGGGCACGGCGTTGATGCCGAGGAGTTTCTCAACAACTACCGCAGCTTCGGTGTTCGTGCACGGGTTCAGCAGGCCCAGGCCAAGATCCGCGGCGCGCGCATCACCGGTACACCGACTATGCTGGTAAATGGCAAGTACGTGGTCAGCGCCTCCATGGCAGGTGGTCATGAGGCCGTGTTGTCTGTGGTTGACTACCTGGTCGAGCAGGAACGTGCTGCGGCAGAATGAGCCGCCGGTAGTGAGGGGCGCGTTCAGGTTCAGCGTGGGAATCCCCTGTTATGTATAAGCGTCTGCGCAATCAGATTAATGGCATTCTCCGGGGGCCGGAAGGTCCCCGGGGGGCCTGTTCTGGTAGCGAGCATGTGCCTGAGTTCGAGCCCCATCGTCATATCCGGCTGCTCACCTTCAATATCCAGGTGGGCATCAATACCTCGTCTTACCATCACTACCTGACCCGCAGCTGGCAGCACTTTCTGCCTCATCGTCGCCGCATCGAGAATCTCGACCGTATTGCCACCCTGTTGCGGCAATACGACGTGGTGGCGTTGCAGGAATGCGACGGTGGCAGTTTGCGCAGTGGCTATATCAACCAGGTTCAGTATCTGGCAGAAGCCGCCGGTATTCCCTACTGGTATCAGCAATTAAACCGCAATCTTGGTCAGATCGCGCAGCACAGTAACGGTCTGTTGAGTCGGTATCGGCCTCTGGATGTCACTGAGCACAAGCTGCCCGGCCTGATTCCTGGCCGTGGAGCGATCATTGCCCGCTATGGTTCGGAAGACGATCCGCTCATACTGGTACAAATGCACCTGTCTCTCAGCAAGGCGGCACAGCAGCGGCAACTGGGTTACGTGCGGGATCTCATTGCCGACTACCGGCACGTAGTCCTGATGGGGGATATGAATGCTCATGCAGAGCAGCTGCTGACCCAAACGCCCTTGAAAGAAACCGACTTGATACCCCTGCCGGGCACGGCTCACAGTTTCCCCAGTTGGCGGCCCGAAAAGGCCCTGGACCACATTATGGTCAGTCCTTCCCTGGAAATCCGACGTGCCGAGGTGATCAGTTATCCGGTATCGGATCATTTGCCCATCGCCATGGATGTGGCCTTGCCGAAGGGGTACCTGGAAACTTTTTAAGGCCTGCGAGGCCCTTTCGGTGCAGGGGTGTTTTGCTCAGGTATAAAAAAACCCGGCTCGCTGGCCGGGTTTTTTTGTGGAGGCAGGATCAATTACTTGATCTTGGCTTCCTTGTACGCAACGTGCTTGCGGACAACCGGATCGTACTTTTTGATCTCGATTTTTTCCGGAGTGTTACGCTTGTTCTTTTTGGTCGTGTAGAAGTGACCAGTGCCTGCTGATGAAACCAGCTTGATTTTCTCGCGCATGATGCGGCTCCTTAAACTTTCTCGCCGCGGGCACGAAGATCGGCCAGCACAGCGTCGATGCCTTTTTTGTCGATGATGCGCATGCCCTTGGTGGAAACGCGCAGCTTCACGAAACGCTTCTCGGTCTCAACCCAGAAACGGTGGTTCTGCAGATTCGGCAGAAAACGACGACGAGTGTGGTTCATCGCGTGGGATACATTGTTACCGGTAACCGGACGCTTACCGGTAACCTGACAAACTCTGGACATACTTGCCTCCGACCTGAGCAATGGTCTATCAATACGAATTCGTTTTTTAATGCGTCTCTGGTTGCTCCGGAGCAATAACTGCCACCGGTTCGCGCCTCTAAACTGAACGCTGCTCGCCAGACGCCGCCAGAAAGGGACGCTTTTATACCAGAACTGGCCGACCAACGCAAAAAATTGTTGGGAATTTGGCCAGTTTTCCGGAATCGACCCTGCTGCAGCTACATCAACCCTCTTTCAGCCAGGGATATTACCTCACCATGGCCGATAACCATATGGTCAAGAACCCTGATATCCACCAGTCCGAGCGCTTCTTTCAGTCTGCGGGTCAGGGAAATGTCCGCCTGGCTGGGCTCCGCGACGCCAGAGGGGTGATTGTGGGCAAAAATGACAGCGGCGGCGTTGTCTTCGAGGGCCTGGCGAACCACTTCCCGGGGATACACGGCCGCGCCGTCAATGGTGCCGCGAAACAGTTCCCGGTACTGGATCACCCGGTGGCGGTTATCCAGAAACAGGCCGGCGAACACTTCGTGGGGGTAAGTGCCCAGCCGGCTGGTGAGAAAACGGCGGGTGTCGGCCGGTGAGCGTAGCGGATCGCCCTGGCGCAGTGGTTCGTCCATCACCCGGCGGGCCATCTCCATGGCGGCCTGAACCTGGGCGTATTTGGCCGTGCCCAGGCCTTTGACCTCACAGAACTGCCTGCGGGAGGCGGTCATCAAGCCCCGCAGGCCGGAAAACTCGGCGATCAGATGGCGGGCCAGTTGCATCACCGGCATGCCGGTGGCGCCGGTGCGCAGGAAAATGGCCAGGAGTTCGGCGTCAGACAGGGCTTCCGGGCCGTGGGCCAGAAGGCGCTCACGGGGCCGTTCATCGGTTGGCCAGGCAGGGTTGGTCATGCTGTGCTTCCTTGCGTGTCAGATTGTGATGCATCCTGCATCGGTTCTCAGAATTACAAAGGTTACTCCAAAAAGTAACATTTGGTAAACGAACGGGTGCTCTTGCAGGCTGCCTGCCGGGCCCGGGCGTGCTATCTTATAACCCTTTCATTTTACGGGATTACGGAGCCCTTCATGGCTGCCAAACGAATTCTGCTGGGAATCACCGGTGGCATTGCTGCCTATAAAAGTGCCGAACTGGTCCGGCTGCTCAAGAAAGCGGGCCTTGAAGTGCGGGTGGTGATGACCCGGGGTGCCGAGGCATTTGTGACGCCGCTGACGTTTCAGGCTCTCAGCGGCGAGCCGGTGCGTACATCGCTGCTGGACCCGGAGGCCGAGGCCGGCATGGGTCATATTGAACTGGCCAAATGGGCCGATCAGGTGGTGGTGGCGCCCGCGTCTGCGGATTTTCTTGCCCGTCTGGCCCAGGGCATGGCGGATGACCTGCTGACCACGGTTTGTTGTGCCACTGAGGCGCCCATTGCAGTGGCCCCCGCCATGAATCAGGCCATGTGGAAAAATTTCCGGACCCAGAGAAATATGTCTCTGCTGGCGGAAGACCCGCAGATTACCGTCTGGGGGCCGGATCAGGGCGAGCAGGCTTGTGGTGATACAGGCCCTGGCCGGATGCTGGAGCCGGACGCCCTTGCCAGCTGGATTCTGGCTGATGCCACCCGGGCCACTGTCGGAGCGCTGGCGGGAAAACGGGTGGTGATCACTGCCGGCCCTACCCGTGAACCCATTGATCCGGTGCGTTATATCTCCAACCACAGCTCCGGCAAAATGGGTTATGCCCTGGCTCGGGCGGCAGCAGATGCGGGCGCCCAGGTGGTGCTGGTGAGTGGCCCGGTTAACCTGCCGGTGCCGGATGGCGTGGCAGTCCGGCCGGTGATGACGGCGCAAGACATGTTGCAGGAAGCCGAGCGGGTAGTGGCGGAGGGCTGCGACATTTTTATCGCCACGGCGGCGGTGGCTGATTACCGGCCTGCTGCCTGTGCCGGCGACAAGATCAAGAAAACGGACGAAGCGATGACACTGTCGCTGGTGCGCAATCCGGATACGCTGGCGACCATTGCCGCCCGCAAGAATCCTCCGTTTACCGTGGGCTTCGCCGCGGAAACCACAGATGTCGCCCGCTATGCCAACGATAAAATGCAACGCAAGAAGCTCAATATGATCGTGGCCAACGACGTGTCCGTCCCGGGGCTGGGCTTTAACAGCGATCAGAACGCCGTCACGGTATTCTGGCCGAGCGGGGAGCAGGCGATTGGCCCGGACAGCAAACAGGCCATCGCAGACACATTGGTGGCGTTGATCGCCGAACACAGCAACAAGGTCGGGAACTCATGACGCAAAAGAAACTGCAGGTACGAATCCTGGACGATCGAATTGGCACCGACATACCGTTTCCGGAGTATGCAACGCCGGGCTCGGCCGGCCTGGATCTGCGTGCTTGCCTGAATGCGCCATTAACGGTCGAGCCGGGCGAGACTCACCTGATTCCGACCGGACTATCCGTGCACATTGCCGACCCGTCGCTGGCGGCAATGATCCTGCCGCGCAGCGGTCTTGGCCACAAGCACGGCATCGTGCTGGGCAACCTGGTGGGGTTAATCGATTCCGATTATCAGGGTGAATTGATGGTGTCATGCTGGAACCGGGGCCAAACCGCTTTCACCATCGCCATCGGTGAACGTATTGCCCAGCTGGTTCTGGTGCCGGTTGTGCAGGCAGACTTTGAAGTGGTGTCTGAATTCGGCGCCAGTACCCGCGGAGAGGGCGGGTTTGGTTCAACCGGAACGCACTGAGTCGGTTACCGGAGGCTGGCAGCGTTTATGCAGGTCGGCGTCTATACTTTGCTGGTAACTGATTGTCCGGGACGTAAAAATCATTGCGGGAAGCACTATGAAACTCGGTAAAAAGAAAATCAAAGAGCCGTCGGTGGATGACAATCCCGAAAAGAAGCCGGGAAAGAAAAACAAGCGAAAAGCAGAATCTTCAGGGTCAGGCCTCAAGCGACTCAATACCGTAGCACTCAACCAGGCGCTGGTGGTGGTTCTGGCCGGCGTGGTTGCGGTGGCCCTGCTTCATTTCCTGGTCATTGTGCCCGCCGGTGAGCGCAGTTACCAGCAGGCCCGGGTGGTTGAGGCCGACGGCGCCCAACAGAGGCTGAACCAGTATTTTAGCGCCCAGCAGGAACAAGTGCGTGCCCTGGCCAATCAGCGCTATGTGAGCAATCAGCTTGCCGAACAAGGTGACCGGGACGAGCTGGCGCGCCAGCTGCAGGCGGCGTTGCCGGGAGCCCAGGCGGTTTTTGTCTTCCGTTACCGCGATATTCCCCGCACCGGCAGCAGCGACGGCCTGCTCGGGTTTGCCGGCCTGGAGCTGGCCCGGCGGGCAGAGAACGGGCAGTCACTATTGCCGGACGCCTTTCCCCGTAACGATCAGTGGTATCTTCAGTACGCCGCGCCAGTTCGACATCCGGTCAGCAATGCAGTGCAGGGCAGTGTGCTGGTGGTTTACGGCGCGGATCAGCTCCAGCCGCTTCTGACCGTTGGCAACCGCCAGTTGGGAGGCCAGTTGTCGCTGGTGCAGGCGGCATCGGGTTCCCAGCGCACCGTGGTCAGCGCCGGCCGGGGGGCGGGCCCTTCTGAAGCCAGAACCCTGACGAATCCGGACTGGTCGGTGGTGTTCCAGCCGGCCCGGGCGCCAGAGGCGCCGGTCAATACCATTGTGGCTGCCGTGCTGGTCGGCATTCCGGCACTGGCGGCCGCGATTGTTGTCTGGGTGTTGTTGGGCGGCGCCCAGCGAGGCATTCGCCAGGATGTGACGGCCCTGATCCAGTGGTCGCACAAGGTGTTTGGTGGCGAGCGGGTGAAACTGCCGACCTTCCGTTGGGATATGGTGGCCTCTACTGGCGAGGTGCTGTTCCGCCTGTCGCAGATGGTTGATAAACGGCTGGCAAAGGCCGCCGAGAGCGCAAAACCGCAGCCATCGGCAGCCGGTGCCAGAAAGCCCGCCTCCGGTGAAGAAGAACCCCTGTTCCAGGACAAGGACATGCCCGACATCGATATGCTCGATGGCGACGAGGATGTGCTTGGTTTTGGCAGTGGCGATGATGCCCTGTTTGATGAGGATATCCCCGAGGTAGTGGAAGCCGAGCTGCCGTCGGTCGAGGTTGCCCCTGAAATCTTCAGGGCCTATGACATCCGGGGCATTGTTGGCGAGACCTTGTCGCCCGACGTGGTGAGGGTGATTGGTCTTGCCATTGGTTCCGAGGCCTCGGCCCGTGGAGTTACCTCCATCTGCGTTGGTTACGATGGTCGCCATTCCAGCCCGGAGCTGGCCGATGCGCTGGCCGGTGGCATCATGGCCACCGGCTGCAATGTGATCCATGTCGGAGCAGTACCCACGCCGGTGCTCTATTTCGCAACACACCAGCTGCAGACAGGCTCCGGTGTGATGGTGACCGGTAGCCACAACCCCGCCAACTATAATGGCCTGAAAATCATGCTGGGCGGTGAAACCCTGTCTGGCGAGGCGATTCAGAAACTTTACCAGCGTATTCAGACCGCCGACTTCACCTCTGGTCAGGGCGCCCAGTCCCGGGAAGATGTGCGCCGGGCCTATCTGGACCGGATTGTCGGTGACATCGCCGTGGCTGCCCCGCTCAAAGTCGTGGTGGATGCCGGCAATGGTATCGCGGGCGAACTCGGCCCCATGCTGATCGAGGAACTTGGCTGTGAGGTAACCCCGCTGTATTGCGAGGTGGATGGCGACTTCCCCAATCACCACCCGGACCCCGGCAAGCCAGCCAATCTGCAGGATCTGATCGCCAAAGTGCAGGAAACCGGCGCCGATATCGGCTTGGCCTTCGACGGTGACGGCGACCGCCTGGGCGTGGTGACCAACACTGGCAAGATCATCTGGCCAGACCGGTTACTGATGCTGTTCGCCCGGGATGTGGTGTCCCGTAACCCGGGCGCGGACGTACTGTACGATGTGAAATGCAGCCGCCGCCTGGCGGGCGTGATTTCCGAAGCTGGCGGCCGGCCCATCATGTGGAAATCCGGCCACTCCCTGATGAAAGCGAAAATGAAAGAAAGCGGTGCCCTGTTGGCTGGTGAAATGAGCGGCCACGTGTTCTTTGGTGAGCGTTGGTACGGTTTCGATGACGGCCTGTATTCGGCAGCCCGGTTGCTGGAAATCCTGGGTATTGAGGATCGTCACAGTGACGATGTCTTTGCCGATTTCCCTGAGGATATCAGCACGCCTGAGCTGAATGTCGAGGTGACGGAAAGCGAGAAGTTCGCGATCATTGAGCGCCTCGGTGAACTGGGTGAATTTGGTGACGGCAACATCAGTACCATCGACGGCATTCGGGTAGATTATACCTATGGCTGGGGGCTGTGCCGGGCATCCAACACCACGCCGGTTCTGGTACTCAGGTTCGAAGCTGAAACCGACGAGGCGCTTGAACGAATCAAAGCCGTCTTCCGCGAACAATTACAGAAGGCCGCACCCGACCTGGTTGCGGGCTTCTGACAAGACACATTCTCTGACAGTAAGGAATGCACATCACCATGGCGCTGGATCGTGAAACAGCAATGCAGGTGGCCTCGGTACTGAGCCGGGGCCTGCCCTATATCCAAAGATTTACTGGCAAGACCGTTGTGATCAAATACGGCGGTAATGCCATGGAAAACGAAGAGCTCAAAAGCAGCTTTGCCCGGGACGTGGTGCTGATGAAACTGGTGGGTATCAACCCCATCGTGGTTCACGGCGGCGGCCCCCAGATTGGCGAGCTGCTGGAGCGTTTGAACATCAAATCCCGCTTTGTGAACGGCATGCGCGTAACCGATGCTGAAACCATGGATGTGGTGGAAATGGTGCTGGGTGGCCAGGTAAACAAGGAAATTGTATCCCTGATCAACGCCCAGGGAGGCACCGCCGTGGGCCTGACCGGTAAAGACGCCAACCTGATTCGTGCCCGCAAGCTGGAGGTGGTTGACCGTTCACCGGAACTGGAACGACCGGAGATCATCGACATTGGCCACGTGGGCGAGGTTGCTAGTGTTAATGTCGACGTGATCGACATGCTCACCCGCAGCAACGTGATTCCGGTGATCGCCCCGATCGGTGTGGGCCCGGATGGCGCCTCCTACAACATCAACGCCGACCTGGTGGCCGGCAAGGTGGCGGAAGCCATGAAGGCGGAAAAGCTGATTCTGCTGACCAATGTCTCCGGCCTGAAGAGCAAGGAAGACAAGGTGCTGACCGGCCTGACCGCCCAGCAGGTCAACGACCTGATTGATGATGGCACCATCCACGGGGGCATGCTGCCGAAGATTCGCTGCGCGCTCAGTGCGGTGGAAAACGGCGTGCGCACCTCCCACATCATTGATGGCCGTGTTGCCCATGCCTGTCTGCTGGAAATCTTTACCGACGAAGGCGTTGGTACCCTGATTTCCCGGAACTAAACAACCTGACCCGGGAGCAACCGGATGAAGCGCCTGTTGTCATTTCTGATCACGTTGGGAATCGTGGCTTTTGTCGGTTTCAAGGCCGGCGTCTGGTGGCTGACGGATCAGCGCATGGCACAAGCGCGGTCGGAGCTTTCCAGCTATGGTGTGCTGGAGCGAGGCCAGATTGGTTCCGCTCTGGATGGGCGGGTGACCCTGAGGCAATCCCGCTGGGAAGATTTCCGACTGACCCAGCCGTTGCAGCTGGGTCTGATTGAGTTTGATGCCGGTTCCCCGGTGACCCTGCTGACCACCCTGGCCAACCCGTCACCGCTGCCGGCGACCTGGTCGCTGGCGGCAGAGCAGGCCAGCATGGCTCTGGAGCCTACCATGTTCCGGAACTGGCTGACCGCGGGTACCGAGACACAATCGCGGCTGCCGCCGCTGGTGTCACTGGCCTGTGCACCTGATCCCCGGCAGCAGTTGGGCAGTGGCGACCTGATGCGCATGGGCATTTCCGCTATTCGCGGTGATGTGCACCTGAAGCAGAGCCCTGAGGGGGTCCGGTTGGAGATCAACAGTGCAGAAACCGGCAGCCTGGAAGCGGAATGGCCGGGCGCCCGGGTTCATCTATCCGGCCTGGCGGCCACCCTGGAGAGCAGTGCTGAACCGGTTCGTATTACGTTTCGTGATGCCGGCCTGATGCGCCGCCTGTCGGCATACTGTGCCCGGGAAACCGGGCAGGACGTGAACCAATGGGCCCGTAACGCTGTCTCGGTGATGGAGGCAGGCCTGAAAGCCCGCGGCTACGATGGTAGCGATCAGTTGCTCGCGCTCTATCGACAGTGGCTGATGGAAGGTGGCGAGTTGCAATTTGCCATTCAGCCCGGCGCTGGAACTTATGGAATACCGGTACGCTCGGAATCCGTGACCGAAGCGGCCTGGCCCGTTGACTATAACGGTGCCGGGGTCCCCGACATCTACCTGACCGAAATGGTAGTCCCTGAGCCACAGTTGCCCTTGGAGGCGCTGGAACCGGTGATTCCCCGGGAGGAGCCCGGCGTTCAGCAATGGTACCCGGCGGACCTGGAAGGGGTGCAGACCTGGCTGGGGCGGCAGGTCAGGGTGACGCTGTCTAACGGTAATCAGGTAGAAGGCCGCCTGGTCAGCGTGGGTGAGCGTGAGCTGGAAGTGTCACGCACCGTTGCCGGCGGAGAGGTGGCTTATCCAATATTGATTCGGGCCATCACCCAATTTGATGTCTGGCGGCGGGGCAGGGCAGACTGAGATCAACGGCCGGGAGGCTACCATGGCGCACAGCACTGACAAGTTACAGACCGTACCGGACATCCGGGACATGCTGACCCGGTTGATTTCGCTGCCCTCCATCAGCAGCGCATCACCGGACTGGGACCACAGTAACGAGGCGGTTGTAAAAACCCTGGCCGAATGGCTGGAGCCCATGGGGTTTGCGGTGGAAATCCTGGAAGTGCCGGGTATGCCGGGCAAATACAACCTGATTGCCACCCTGGGCAGCGGTCCGGGCGGGTTGGTGCTGTCTGGCCATACCGATACCGTTCCGTTCGATGACAAGCGCTGGCAAAGCGATCCGTTCACGCTGACCGAAAAGGACAATCGCTGGTACGGCCTGGGCACCTGCGATATGAAAGGCTTCTTTCCGCTGGCCATTGAAGCGGCCAAAGCCTTTGTCGACCAACCGCTTCAGCAACCATTGATCATCCTGGCTACCGCCGACGAAGAAAGCTCCATGAACGGCGCACGGGCTCTGGCTGAGGCCGGCAAACCGAAGGCCCGGTATGCGGTGATCGGCGAGCCGACCAATCTCAAGCCGGTGCGGATGCACAAGGGCATCATGATGGAGCGGCTGCGCTTTGATGGTCAGTCCGGCCATTCCTCCAACCCGGACCTTGGTCGTAATGCTCTGGAGGGCATGCACGAGGCCTTGGGGGAACTGCTGAGTCTGCGCACGGAATGGCAGGAAAAATATCGAAACCCCAACTTCAAGGTGCAGGTGCCGACGCTGAACCTGGGCTGCATTCACGGGGGTGACAACCCGAACCGGATCTGCGCCCAGTGCGAACTCCACTTCGATTTGCGACCGTTGCCGGGGATGAACATGGAAACCCTGCGCCAGGCGATCCTCAACCGGATGCAGCCCCTGGCAGAACGCCGGCAATTGAATCTGACTTTCGAGCCCCTGTTCGACGGCGTACCGCCTTTTGAAACGCCGGCCGATGCGGCCCTGGTCAAGGCGTGTGAAACGCTGACCGGCCATACCGCCCACGCGGTTGCCTTCGCCACCGAGGCGCCCTGGTTGCAGAAGCTGGGCCTGGAAACCCTGGTGATGGGGCCTGGTTCCATCGACCAGGCCCATCAGCCGGATGAGTTTCTTGAGATGTCGCAATTACAACCAACCGTGGACATTCTGCGCGGGCTGATCAAGCAGTTCTGTCTGTGATGGAAGGGGAGAAAGGTTTGAAATCGAACGAATGGCTGCACGGATTCCGCCACTCATCTCCGTACATCAACGCTCATCGCGGCCGAACCGTCGTGCTGACGATGCCCGGCGACGCCATCGAGCACCGGAACTTCATCAATATCATCCACGATATTGCCTTGCTCAGCAGCCTGGGTGTGCGTCTGGTGGTGGCCTTCGGTGGTCGCCCGCAGATTCAGTCCCGGCTGGACGACGCCGGCCTGGAGTCCGCCTTTGCCCGTGGCCTGCGCATCACCCCGGATAACCATCTGCCCCTGGTTATGGAGGCTATTGGCGGATTACGGGCCTACCTGGAGAGCCAGTTATCCATGGGCCTGGTCAACTCGCCCATGCACAATGCCAGAATCCGGGTCACCAGTGGAAACTATGTCACCGCCAAGCCCGTGGGCGTCCTGGATGGCGTGGATTTCGGCTACACCGGGAAAGTGCGCCGGGTGGATACCCGTGGCATCGAACAGCTGCTGGAACAGGGCCACATCGTTCTACTGCCGCCCATGGGGTATTCGCCCACCGGCGATGCCTTCAACTTGTCCTACGAGGACGTTGGCAGCCAGGTAGCGGCTGCGTTGCAGGCAGAAAAACTGATCGTGTTCATCGATGACGAAGGCCTGCTTGAAGAAGACGGCTCGCTGATTCGGGAACTGTCGGCTCGCCAGGCATCGGAACGCCTCAATACCAATGCGGTGACCGGCCACGACGCGGCATTGCTCAAAGCAGCCTGTGATGCCTGTGTGAAAGGCGTGCGGCGGGCCCACATCATCAGCTACGTTGAGGATGGCGCGTTGCTGGAGGAGCTGTTCACCCGGGACGGTTCCGGTACCCTGGTCAGTGGGGATAACTACGAGCAGATCCGCCAGGCCAGGGTGGAAGATATCGGGGGTATTCTGGAGTTGATCCAGCCCCTTGAAGAGCAGGGTATCCTGGTGCGTCGTTCCCGGGAAATGCTGGAAACCGAAGTGGACCGCTTCGTGGTGGCCGAGCGGGATGGCACGATCGTTGGCTGTGCCGCACTCTACCACTACCCGGACGAAGGCACCGGTGAACTGTCCTGTTTTGCGGTCGACCCGTCGTACCGGCGTGCCGGGCGTGGTGACGACATTCTGGCGATGATTGAAAAGCTGGCGAAGGCCCAGGGTATCCGCAAACTGTTCGTGCTGACCACCCAGACCGAACACTGGTTCCGGGAGCGGGGCTTTCTGCCCACGGCGGTGCAGGATTTGCCCGGGCCAAAGCTGGCCTCCTACAACACCCAACGCAACTCAAAGGTGTTCTACAAACCGTTGTGACAGGGCGCTGAGCTGTTGTTCCCGCGCCTCCGGCGTGGCCCTGGACAAGGTCTTGACCGAGTCATAGAAGCGCCCGAAGTCGTAGTGGTGATCCCGCAACAATTGCCGGAATGCCGGCACATGCTGGTTGTATTGCTGGAACAGAGCCAGGTTGGCGTTGTTCAGGCGCACCGGTGGTGTGCCAAAAGGGCCAGGCTCCGGGTAGTCTTCGGATAGCTTGGCGTAGGCAAGGGCCAGTTCCTCCAACAGGGTTGCCTTGCGGCCCCTTAGCACGTCAGCGGCCAGTACCTGTTGTTGCTGATAAAGCTGTCGGAGCTGTGCGCTGGTTCCGTTGACCAGGTCCAGGGTCCGGTTACGGTGCTCCAGCCGCTGCAGGGCGCGGTCAAAACCGGCTTCGGACGCCTGCTGTTCCAGCCAGATTCTCAGGCCTTCCAGTTCAACGGCGGTGGCAAAGCTTTCGTTGAACGCGGTGTCTTCCTTGATATACACCACCTGATGGGCCAGTTCGTGGAACATCAGTGCCACCATGCGGTCATCTGGCAGGCTGGTAAAACCGGTGTGCAGAGGGTCATTGAACCAGCCCAGGGTAGAGTAGGCAGTGACAGCGCCGATGAAGGTGTCGTAATCCTGTGCGTTGAACCGGGCCTGCTCCTTGCGCGCCCGCTCCAGATTGAAGTAGCCTCGGTAGGCTTGGCAGCCCACCACGGGATAACACCACTGGTGAGGGTCCAGCGAGAATTCGGGTACAGCAACCAGGTTGACCACAACCCAGGGCTGGTCCAGTTCAACGTATTTGGTAAAGGCCTTGCCGACGGGTAGCTGAAGTACGTCATTTGCGAAGGTGCGTGCGGACTGTGCAACGGACAGTTTTCGTTTCAGTTCAGGGTCAGTTTGTGGGTCGCGGGCAACCGATTCCACAGGTTGTCCCCGCAGCATCAGTGAAAGATGGCCGCCCACTGCCTGGCCATAGTAGCCAATGGTCGAACACCCCTGGAGCCCCGTTAACAGTAGCAAAAGAAGATAGATCTGACTAAGCTGTCTCATGTATCCGTACGTTGTGATTGATGGTCTTTCCGGCTCCGCCCTGGTGCTCGTCGTGACAGGCTCGCTGGCTGTTTTCCGGGGCTGGCTATACTCTTTTTATCATAACAGCAGATCACAGCCACTAACTCAGGGATGTTCGCCAGGGCAACGGTCATTGGCGACCAGGCCGGCTTATCAATTGGTCAGGTAGTTCATGGATCCGAGAGAACGTCGTAGCAGTACCCGACAGCCCATTAAACTCGCGGCACAGATCGACGCAGGTGGCGGTAATACCTGGCCCTGCCAGATTGCTGATTTTTGCGCCGAAGGCCTGTTCATACGTTATTCCGGTGAAACCTCCCGAAAACTGGACCGGGTGTTCGATCAAAACCAGCCGTCCGAGCTGGTGGTTCGTTTTCGCGGTGCGGATGGTCAGCGTCGTTACGAACTGCACGTCAGTCCCGTTCGGCGTATCGACGGCGCCATGGGGGTAAACTTCACCCGCTCCAATCCCGACGCCTTGAATGCCATGCTGCAGCTTTGCGGCAGCAGTGGTGATCAGGCAAGGTCGTCGTTGCGGGCGCCGAGTGAGCGTGTGCAGTTTGTTCTCCATCAGTCCGCAAAAACGGTAACCAGTTTCATTGAGCCACTGATGGATGCCTGTTTCGTGCAGATGGCAGAGGCGCTCCGCAAGGCTGCCCAGAAGGCACCCAGCGACCAGTTGGCCAACGAGTATATGGACGCCTCAGGGCAGCTCCAGGCGCGCCAGAGGATTCTTTGGCACCATATGGCGAGGTTCCTGGAATCTCCTCTGAAGCCAGCCCAGAAGGGGGTGCCGGGGGCTGAGTTGTCTGTGGTCGACAAGAACGAGTTCGAAGACTGGCTGACCATCCGGGTAATGGTCACCCGGGCCGATACCCAGTACCGGGGCGACCTGCTTCAGCTCAAGCTGCGACTGGACAAGCTCGGTATCGCCAATCGCACCGGCCACCACAACCCGCTTGGGCCGGCGCTGGTCTGTGAGGCCTTCCATCATGCCTTGTTACAGCTCAAGGCATCCCGGGAAGTGGAGAAGATCTGCCTGAAGACCTTTGAGCAAACCGTGCTTAAACAACTGGCGCCGCTGTACCGGGAACTGAACAACATTCTCATTCGTCATGGGGTGCTGCCAGACCTGGACCTGTCCAAATACCTCAGTGAGCAGGCACCGCCAAAGAGCGAGCCCACGCCCGCGCCGAAAGATACCCGGCCAGAAGAGACTCGGGCCGGGAGGCCGGCTCAGCCCGCCGAGGAATCCCGCGGCACGACCACAAGTCGAGCCCTGAAAAGCCGGTTATCCGGCGAATTCCGCGGCTACGCCCAGGCCGCCCAGACGGCGTTTTCCACCGTTCGCAATCTGCTCACAACCCTGCAGGCAAGCCGGGTTTCCCGAGGGGAAAGTCCCCGGGAGGACTTTGCCCCCAATGCGCGCCCACTGTCGACCGGTGAACTGCACCGGGAATTGCAGGAGTTGCAGGTGCGCGCGGCGGGCCAGGAAGAATCCGCCGCCCCGCTGAAAGAGCGTGTGGTCGAGAAGATCAAGGAAATCGGCGAAGCCCGGCTGGATGACGAGCAGCAGCAAACCCTGGATGTCGTTGATCGCTTTTTCAAAAGTGTCGTGGAAAGCCCCAAGCTCAGTGACTATGTGCAGGCCCGGATGCGCCAACTGGAAGTGCCGGTGCTCAAGGTAGTGATGCGGGATCCGGCGTTTTTTGAGGATCAGGACAGCCCTGTCCGCGGCGTGATGAACCGTTTGGCCCAGCTGGGGGTGAAGGGTGGCCGCCTGAACCCGGTGGTCCAGCGACGGGTCGACGAGCTGGTTCAGCGCATTGCCACGGATTTCGAGCAGGACACCGGCGTGTTTGAACAGACGGTGACCGAGCTGGACACCCTGATTGACCGGCAGAATCTGGTCTACCGCCGGAACGTCGAGCGTGTAACGGCAGCGGCCGAGGGTGCCCAGAAGGTGTCTGAGTCCAAGGCGGCGGTGAGCGCCGCGATTGATCAGCGTATTGCCGGTCGCAAGGTACCCCGGGCGCTGGTCAGTTTGCTGGAAGGCGGCTGGCGGGACCTGTTGTCACTGACCTGGATTCGCCAGGGGCCAGACAGTCAGCTCTGGCAGGACTACCTGGCGGTGATTGATTCGCTGCTGGCCTTTGCCGATGATCCGGAGAGCAGTATCAACCTGCCGGAGCTTCTGCGGCTGATCCAGGACGGCCTGGCGTCGATATCCAGCAATCACATGCCGTCATCCCAGATTCGCGATGAATTGAAGCACTTCCTGGTTCGCCGGCCCGACAAAACCCCTGAGATGGTCGAAGTGCCGCCGGCAAAACCAGCCGAGAAAGACCCGCAAACCCTCAACGAGCGGGAACAGCGCAGCCTTCAGCGCTGGATCAACCGGTCACAGCAGCTGCGTACCGGGGACTGGCTGCGGGACCAGACCCGGCCTGATGAACCCCAGTATATCCGGCTGGTCTGGATTGCCCGGGGCTTTAGCCGCTTTGTCTTCGTCAATCATCAGGGCATGCGGGTGGTTGAGCTGGAGCTGGACGCGCTGGCCCGGCAGATGCGCAAAGGCGTCATCGTGCCTGATAACCAGTACGACCGACCACTGGTGGATGAAAGTATCGACCGCATGGTCCGCAACGTTTATGACCAGCTGTCCTGGGCATCCACCCATGACGAGCTGACCCGTTTGCTCAACCGCCGGGAGTTCGAACGGATGCTGGAGCAGCAGCTGGCCCGTCGTGAAGACAGCCGCACTCTGTTGCATCTGGACCTGCGTGGCTTCCGGTTGCTCAATGATACCGCTGGCTACCAGGCTGGTGATGAAACCCTCAAACAGGTGGCAGAGCTGTTGTGCCGCCATGTGGGTGATGGCATGCCGGTGGCGCGCCTGGCCGGCAATGAGTTCGCCATGCTGGTTGCGGAAGAGCAGGGCCAGGATGTGGCCGCGGCCCTGATTGAGGCCATTGAATCGGCAGAGTTTGCCTTTGGCGGCCGCCAGTATACGTTGTCGGCGAACGTTGGCCTGGTGGCCGAGTTGCCGGCTCTGGTGAGTGCTGAACGCTGGCTGAGAAGTTCGGAGCAGGCGTTATCCCAGGCCCGGAAAATGGGGCCGGGCAAGATCGCCGAATATACCCTGGATGCCGATGACCAGGCCCGCCAGGAGCAGATCGCCGCGCGCGTCGCCAGCCTGTCGGATCCGGATGAAGAACGCATGCTGCTGCGCTGCCAGAAGATCATACCGCTTCATGCTGAGGCCCGGATGACGGCCCAGTATGAGATTCTGATCAGCATGTACGATGACAGCGGCGCCCTGATAACCGGCCAGGATTTTGTGCGCATGGCTGAGCGCTATGACCGCATGCAGGCGGTGGACCGCTGGGTGGTCGGGCATATGCTGGACTGGCTGAGGGACCAGGCGCCGGACCCCCGACACGTCGGTGGCGTGTGTATCAACCTGTCTGGGTATTCGTTGAATGATCAGAGCTTGCTGGAATTTATCTATGAGAAGCTCAGTGAAAAAGACGCGCCCATCGAACGGCTGTGGTTTGAGCTGACCGAGGCTTCTGCCATCAGCGACGTGCAGGCGGTGGCCGATTTCATCATGGAAATGAAAGAACTGGGCTGCCGGTTCTGTCTGGGTAATTTCGGCAGTGGCCCCAGTTCGTTCCAGTTCATGCGTTCCCTGCCGGTGGATCTGATCAAGATTGACAGCGCCTTCACCAGCCAGCTGGTGTCGAGCCAGACTGACCAGGCAATGGTGAGATCCATGGTGGACATGGCGCACTACATGAACCGGGAAGTCATTGCCTCCCAGGTTGAATCCCGAGACGTTCTGGATATGCTCAGGCAGTTGGGTGTGGACTATGCTCAGGGCTTTGTTGTTGAAAAACCACGCCTGCTCACCAGCCTGACCTGATCCGGGGAATTTCTCATTATGTCCAAACGCCACCCTATCATAGCGGTGACTGGCTCCTCCGGGGCCGGCACGACCACCACCGGCCAGATTTTCAGGCGGTTGTTTGCCAGCGAGGAGTTGAACGCCGCCATGGTGGGGGGGGACAGTTTTCACCGGTACACCCGGGAACAGATGGCCCGGCTGGCGGCCAAGGGGCAGTTTGGCGAGCGTAACCACTTCGCCCTGGAAGCCAATCATATCGACCGTCTCGAAGCTTTGTTCTATGACTACAGCCATACCGGCAACGGACGATACCGCAAGTACGTTCACGATGAAGATCGCCAGCTGGTTGAGGCCGGTCATAAACCGGGGACCTTCACCCCCTGGGGACCACTACCGGCAGACACGGACCTGCTGTTCTATGAAGGGCTGCACGGGGGCGTGGTCAGCGAAAGCTTCAACATTGCCCAGTACGTTGACCTGCTGATCGGCGTGGTGCCCATTGTCAACCTGGAATGGATCCAGAAAATCCATCGGGATACCAACCAGCGGGGGTACAGTCAGGAGGCGGTAGTACAGACCATCATCAACCGTATGGAGGACTACGTGCACGATATCGTGCCCCAGTTTTCCCATACTCACATCAACTTCCAGCGGATACCGCTGGTGGATACGTCGAATCCCTTCATTGCCCGGGATGTGCCCAGTGAAGACGAAAGTATGGTGGTGATCCACTTTCGAGACTCCAACGAGGTGGACTTTTCCTGGCTGTTGCAGGCCATTCCCCAGAGCACGCTGTCACGCCACGACACGCTGGTGATTCCGGGGCCAAAGATGGCGTTGGCCATGGAGCTGATCATTCGTCCCATGATCCAACGCCTGATGGCGGGCCGAACCTTCGCCTGATGTTCAGGCGGCGGTTAAGCGACCGGTCTGGTAATCCCTCAGTGCCTGCTCGATTTCCTCACGGGTATTCATCACGAACGGCCCGTACTGAACAATCGGCTCACCTATCGGGCGGCCTGCAATCAACAGCAGCCGGGCACCGGATGGGCCAGCCGCCAGCAGGATCTCATCGCCGTCATCCAGCAGGTTGGCAGCCGATAGCCGAAGTTGGGTTTGTGCCTCACCAGTCACCAGGCTCGCGTTGCCCTCGTAGAGGTACAGCATGGCGTTCAGGGGCTGTGCCACGGGCAGCGAAAGCTGGGCATTGGGCTCAAGGTGAATGTCGGCGTATAGCGGTTCGGTAGTGCCGCCGGTCACGGCGCCGGATACCTGCACGCCGCTGACATTCATCTCGCCGGCAATCAGCTTTACCGAGGCTCCGGGCTGATTGAACACGGGGATGTCTTCGGGCTGAATATCCCGGTAGCCGGCTGGCTTCATTTTCTCGGCTGCCGGCAGGTTCAGCCACAACTGGAAGCCGCGCATGACACCGGATTCCTGTTGCGGCATTTCAGAATGCACGATGCCCCGGCCGGCGGTCATCCACTGCACGCCACCATTACGAAGGTTGCCACGGTTGCCCAGGTGGTCTTCGTGCAGCATGTGCCCTTCGATCATGTAGGTGACCGTCTCGAAGCCCCGGTGCGGGTGTGCAGGGAAGCCGGCGATATAGTCCTGGGGCTGGTCGGAGCCAAACTCATCCAGCATCAGGAACGGGTCCATGCGAATGGCCTGGCTTTGACCCAGTGAGCGTTTGATTTTTACGCCGGCGCCATCAGAGGTGCCCAGGGCGGGAATGATTTGTTTCAGGGAGCGAAGCGTCATGTCGTCCTCCTCTCGTTGATGATGGTTCTATTAAACCGGGGAGAGACGAAGGATGAAAACGCAGAATTCTGGCGGGGCAGATCAAAAAAACTGAAGAAGTTCAGCGGTGGCACGATGCCACCGCTGAACGAGCTTATTCCACGTTGCGGGAATAGAAGATTTCCAGCATTTCGCGGCGCAGCCGGTCTTCGATGGACTGGGCTTCGGCCGGGTCCAGTTCGCCGGCATTCACACCGAACACATAGTTATCCAGGTTAAACTCTTTCAGCATCATCTTGGTGTGGAACAGGTTTTCCTGATACACGTTCACATCGATCATCTGATAGGCGTTCTGGGTGTCCTCGGTCAGGTAGTTCTGGATCGAGTTGATGTCGTGGTCGATATAGTGCTTGGTGCCATCGACATCACGGGTGAAGCCGCGCACCCGGTAGTCCACTGTGACCACATCGGAGTCAAAACTGTGGATCAGATAGTTCAACACCTTCAGGGGTGAAATCAGGCCGCAGGTGGACACGTCGATATCGGCGCGGAAGGTGCTGACGCCATCGTGGGGATGGCTTTCCGGATAGGTGTGAACGGTCACATGGCTCTTGTCCAGGTGCGCCACGATGGTGTCGGGCAGCGGGCCCGGAGATTCCTCATTGTTGGCTTCGCTGTCGGTGAGTTCATGCTCTGCAATCAGCATGGTCACCGAGGCGCCGTGGGGCTCGTAGTCCTGGCGGGCAATGTTGAGGATGTTGGCGCCGATGATCTTGACCACGTCAGACAGGATCTGGGTCAAACGCTCGGCGTTGTACATCTCGTCGATATAGTCAATGTAGGCTTCACGTTGCTCTTCGGTCTGCGCGTAACAGATATCGTAGATGTTGAAGCTCAGGGATTTGGTCAGGTTGTTGAAACCGTGCAGCTGGAGTTTGGTTTCCATAATAATTGCTCACCTTTTGCGCAGACCTGCGGAGAAAGTTGCGTATTATGCATACCGTGTGTGTCAATGAATAGTATCTACAATGACATTTTTGGTTACGGTGGCCCCACTGGCGGCATGGGGCGCGCTGGCTACGGAAATCGCTTACTCTGCGGTGCGGATTTCGTGGCTGTGGGTGATCTCGACACCGGCTTTTCCGAGCATGATGGACGCTGAGCAGTATTTTTCAGCAGACAGGCTGACCGCCCGCTCGACCTGCTTCTCTTTGAGGTTGTGGCCGGTAACCACAAAATGCAGGTGTATTTTGGTAAAGACAGCCGGTACGGCATCGGCCCGCTCTGCTTCAAGTTCGGTATGGCAGGCGGTGACGTCTTGCCGGCTCTTTTTCAGGATGCTCATCACGTCAAAGGCCGAGCAACCACCCACGCCCATCAGCAGCATTTCCATAGGGCGTGGCCCGAGGTTTTCGCCACCGTGATCGGGCGGGCCGTCCATCTGCACACTGTGGCCGCTGCCACTGGTAGCCCTGAAACTGGCGTTGCCGGTCCAGTCGACGGTTGCTTTCATCGGGTTCTCCCATGGGTGATGGTTCATGGCCGGATGTGATCAAGGTTGCTCCGGAGCCTGATGGAGGATGCTAGCACAGTCTGATAGTGGCGACAGCTACCGCTTGCGACCAAAGAGGCATTGATCCCAGATACATCTTGTATCCGCTTTCGAGTTGCCGAAAGATGACCTTCTTGTTATAAGTTGCGCTGCAAACAATAAAAATCGCGAAACCCGCAAGGAAATGCGGGGCAGAAAAACATCAGGAATCGCCAGACTCTGAGGAGGCATGTCCCGCACTATGGCTACCATCGTCAAGCCGGTTGAGCAGAAAACCAAACACCTGGATTATTTCCTTTCCCAATGCCACCGTCGGCGTTACCCCGCCAAAAGCACCATTATTTATGCCGGTGACAAAAGCGACTCCCTGTTTTACATCGTCAAAGGTTCCGTCACCGTCATCATTGAAGACGATGATGGCCGCGAGATGATTATGGCCTACCTGAACGCCGGAGACTTTTTCGGCGAAATGGGCCTGTTCGACAACATGGATTCCCGCAGTGCCTGGGTCAAGGCCAAGACCGAGTGTGAGGTGGCGGAGATCAGTTACACCAAGTTCCGTGAGATCGCCCAGCAGGACCCGAGGGTGCTCTATTTCATCGGCGAGCAGATGGCTTCTCGCCTGCGCCAGACTACCCGCAAGGTTGGCGACCTGGCGTTCCTGGATGTGACAGGCCGGGTGGCGCGCACCCTGCTGGACCTGTGCAAGGAGCCAGACGCCATGACCCATCCCGATGGCATGCAGATCAAGATCACTCGCCAGGAGATTGGCCGTATTGTTGGTTGTTCCAGGGAGATGGTGGGCCGCGTCCTGAAAACGCTGGAAGACCAGGGCCTGGTTCGGGTCAAGGGCAAAACCATGGTGGTGTACGGCACCCGCTGAACGATTCCCGCCTGGCAACTGCCTCAAAGGCCGCTGAATTTCAGCGGCCTTTTGCGTTGTGGCGGTCGCCCATATCAGCGATGGGCTTCGACAAATTCCCGTACCGACCGTGACACGGCCGCCGGTTCGGTGATGGGTGCCCAGTGCGTGGTATCCAGTTCCTGCAGGGTCAGCTTGCCGGTCCAGCGGGCCAGGTTCTCGGTGAGTTGGCGGCCCACATAGGCATCCCGGGTGGGGATGATCACCTGCACCGGGCAGCCTGCCAGCCTCGGCTCTGGTCGCAGCAGCTTACGAATAAAGTTGGCCCGGTAGAGTTTGACGCCATAGCGGCCGTCGGCTTTCTGGTATTCGCTGAACTGGGCATCGGCAATCTGTTCGTGTTTGCGAAGATACCCCGGCCACAAGCGGTCGAGGCCGGCCTTCCACAGGGTTTCTGGCAGCACCGGCAACTGGAACATGAACACATACCAGGAGCTGGCCAGCTGCTTCAGGACCTTGGTGGTGCCCCCGGAACCGGGTGCCATGATCTGGTCCCGCAACCAGTAGCCCACGTGATCCAGGCAAGGTCCCGAAATGGCGGTGTAGGATCGAATGCGCCCGTCCAGGGCTCCGGTGGTCACCGTTTCCCAGCTCTGGATAGAGCCCCAGTCGTGGGCCACCAGGTGGAAGCTGCGATCCGGGATCACCGCGTTAGCCACGGCCTTGAGGTCCTGCGCGAGCCACTTCATGCGATAGGCGCTGGTTCTGGCAGGCTTGTCGGAGCGGCCAGCGCCCCGAACGTCGTAGCGGACGACCAGATATTCCTTTTTCAGTTGCTCGGTCACCTTGTCCCAGACACTGTGGTTGTCCGGGTAGCCGTGTACCAATACCAATGGCGTGGCCTGGGGATTACCTTCGACTCTGGCGTACAGGAGCAGGTCACCGCTGGTCACCCAATGTTCTTGTTCGATACTCACGCTGATCATTACCTTGTGGTGGCATTGAAGTCTGATCAGGTTAGCGGTATCCGGTGGCAGGCTCTGCGGCCAAACAGGCCAGAAACCATGCCGGTGATGTCAGCCTGCCAGGGCCTGGTCACGGCGGAGGCCCTGGCTTCGGCCGGGCAAGCATTGCAGCAGATGCTGCCAGACCACCTCAGCATTAGTTTCGTTCAGCGTTTCGTGACGCCCGCCCTCAAACAGCCGGAGGGTGACTTGTTGCACGCCGGCCTCCCGAATGGCCTGAAAGTGGCAGCGTATGCCTTTGCCCATTTCGCCCACCGGGTCATCGGTGCCGGCGAACAGGTGAACGGGCAGGTCCGGGCGCCACCGGGCGGGATTGATCGACAGCATACCCTGGATAAAGTCTTGCCATAGCCCGGTGGTGCATTCGAATCCACACCAGGGGTCGGCCAGGTACAGATCCACCTGATGCGGGTCCCGACTGAGCCAGTCACAGGGCGTGCGGTTGGGTTTGAACATCCGGTTAAATTTGCCAAACGTCATCCGGGCAAGGGTCTTACTGGCGTGCCGCTGCCCACGCAACGCCCGTATCAGGCGCACCAGTAGCAGCGAGAACCGAAGTTCAGCTGTGTGGATTCGGTTGGTTGCGCTGAGGATCAGCGTATCCAGGTTCTGGCCGTATTGCTGGGCGTAGCTTTGGGCAATGAACGAACCCATGCTGTGCCCCAGCAGGGCGACCGGAATACCCGGCATCTGTTCCCGGGCGCAGTGGACCACCTGGTTCAGGTCGTCCACCACTTTCTGCCAGCCGTCCGAGTCTGCGTAGTGTCCTGGGTGACCACTGCCCGGGCCATGGCCGCGATGGTGATAGCTGATGACCGCCACGCCCTGGTCGGCTAGCCAGGAGGCCAGGGCCGCATAGCGGTCGCCATGTTCGGCCATGCCGTGACTGATGATCAGGCAGCAGTTGGGTGACGGCTCTGGTTCAAACAGGGTCGCGTTGATCTGATGGTTGTCAGGGGTTGTCAGTAGCAGGGTCTGTTTGCGCATGGTCCTGGCCGGGTTCCTTTGCGGCCGGGCGTTGCCACTCCGGCGGTTTCCACAGGTGTTTGAGTCGAGACAATAGTCCGCCTGGCTGCTGCATGTCGCGGAACAGGTCCACGTATTCGTGGGTCCAGAGCACAATCAGGTTATTTGAGGCCACCGGGCGGGTGATGCCGTACTCGGGCGGGTCCTTGGCATCTTCGTCCACGAAGGTGCCAAACAGTCGATCCCAGATGATCAGCGTGCCGCCATAGTTACGATCGATATAACCGGGATTGCGGCCGTGATGCACCCGGTGATGGCTTGGGGTATTAAATACAGCTTCGAACCAGCCGGGCAGCCTCTTTACCAGCGTGGTATGGATAAAAAACTGGTAGACCAGGGAAAGCGCATAGGCCACGCCAATCCAGACAGGATTGAAACCGACCAGTGCCAGCGGCAGATAGAACATCCACATGCCGTTGAAAATATTGGTGGCGTTCTGGCGCATCGCGGTTGAGAAGTTCATCCGCTCTGACGAGTGGTGCACTACGTGGGCGGCCCAGAACCAGCGCATCCGGTGACTGGCCCGGTGCATCCAGTAAAAACAGAAGTCGACACCCAGGAAGGTCAGAAAGGCAGTGAGCCCGTTGAGCTCGAGGTCGAACAGTCGGAAGTGATAACACAGGGCATAAACCGGAAAAGCGATGATGCCTGCGAACAGCAGCTCTGTGGTCTGGTAGCCAGCGCCCAGGGCGAAATTCCGGACCGCCTCGCGGGTATCCATCAGCGCCGGGTCGTGGCGGATTTTCAGGTATTCCCACAGGGTAACGCCGATAAAAATCGGTGTGGCTACCACAAAAATAAGCTGGCGCTCATCCAGTGCCAGCCAAGGGGCTACGGTTTGCCAGAGTGCCAGCAGGCCGCTGTTTTCCAGCACCGCCTTCATCATGTCTATCAGTGCCATTAAGGAACCCGGTGTTGTTCTTGTTCAGGGTCTATCTTGGCACAATTACCGCCAAACACGTTGTCCTATTACGTCAGCGCAAGTGGCGGTTTCCGACACACGAACACCGTCAGCGATGCTTCTGGTAGAGGGCTTCGATCGGCTCGAGTTTGGGGCGCCACTCTTCCAGCCAGCTTTGTACCGGTTTGGGAATACGGGCGGGCTTTGGCCAGGGCACCGGATACTGGGGCGGTTGGAATAGCGGCGCCAGCAGGGCTGCAGCGGCCAGATCTGCCCGGCTGAACCGGTCGCCCACCAGGTAGGGCCGCTGGCGGTAGATGTCGGTCAGTTCCGTGACCAGCTGCTCCAGGGTCTGTTGCGCCGCATCTGCCGTTTTCTGGTTGATCTTCATCCACTTGCGCATGATCTCATCCACCCGGCTGAAGGCCAGGCTGAGCAGAATCCGGTTATAGAACGGGGTGCCGGCGGCGAGCAAAGGAACCACCACTTTGGGCCGTTGCAGAAAGTAATGATAGACCCAGGTGCGAATGGCAGGCCCAGCCTGTTCATCCAGCTTTTTTTCCCATTCCAGGGCTTGTTCACGAAGTATGGGGTCTTCCGGTGTCAGAGGGTTGTCGGGGAACATCTGGTCCAGATAATCCACGATCTGCGCTGAACCCTGAACGATCTGGCCGTCATGGTCCAGCACCGGCACCGAGGAATCCGCCCCGGTCATTTGGGTGATGGTTCGCGCGTGTTGGCCCGGGAGCAGATTGATCGGCTTGTAGTTGACACCTTTGTAGTCCAGTGCCCAGCGGGCTTTCTCCGAATAGTGGGAAATACAGAACTGATAGAGCTTGACGGTCATGGGTGTGCTCCCGGTGTTTTGATGACGCAAGATTAACTCTTCTGTCAGCGATTTCCCACCAGGCGAGGCGTAGACTGTGAGGGTTGTTCCATAAGTTTCAAGGGGTTATATGAGTCTTGCAAAGAATGTCCTCGCTATGTTGTTGGTCACCGGGTCGTTATGGGGATGTTCCCTGTCCCAGGAGCGGGCGACGGGAAAAACCATGAACCTGGCAGGGAGTCAGTGGCAGGTCGAAGAAATTGACGGCGACCCGGTGGCAGAAGAAAGCGATGTCACCATCGCCTTTACTGACGAAGGGCGGGTTTCCGGAAGTGCCTCCTGCAACCGCTACCAGGGTGGCTGGGATGCCAATGGCACCCAGCTTGAACTCTCTCGCATGGCGGCCACCCGCATGGCGTGCCCTGAACCTCTGATGCAGCAGGAAAACCGGTTTTTGAAGCTGCTGGGGGATGTACGGCATTATCAGTTCGAGCCTGACGGCCGATTGGTGCTTGAAACGGCCGATGGAACAAAAATGACTGCGGTACCACAGCCCAGCGGTCAGGAGTAATCCGCTCCGCTGGTTGTCTGAGACACGTCGAAGGTTGTTTTCCGGGATGCAAGGTTCCCGTGTCCGCAATGATGGTTAATCGGGCCGGGAATCTCTAAACTAGCGACCTGTAGTGTGGAACAACAGAGGATGTGTTCATGTTTTTGCGACGAGTATTGCCGTTGTCCGTCGTGGCGCTGACGGGCCTCACCCTGGCAGCCTGTGCCTCCCATCCACAAACCGAGGGCTTGTCCGATTTTGGCCAATATCGCTGCGGTCAGCTGGATGTTCGGATGACCAGCTCTGAAGGCAGTGATCTGGTGGGGCTGGAATACCTGAACAAGCGGGTACTTCTGAAGCCGGCAGTGGCTGCCTCCGGTGCGCTCTACAAGGCGCCGGGCGACCCGGATACCAGTTTCTGGGGCAAGGGAGAGCGGGGCACACTGACATTGCGCGGACAGGTCTATCCCGAGTGCCTGGAGCCGGGGGCGATCGAAAGTTCGTTTCGTGCCATCGGTACCGAGCCATTCTGGTCAGTGCAGATTGAGCAGAACCAGATGAGCCTGAGCCGTCCATACGATCAGCAGCTCAGCGAGCAGATCGTGCTGAATGAAACATTGGCCAACCGGCACGGGCGAACCTACGAGGCACGGTTCGACGGTCAGGCACTGGAATTCCGTATAGCCCACCAGCTGTGCGAGGACGACATGGCCGGGGCCCAGTATCCGGCGCAGGTTCGGTTGACTCTGGACGGTGAAACCTTCATGGGCTGCGGTGGTGACCGGGAACGTTTGTTCCGCGGTGCGGAATGGGTTGTTGAAGATCTTGCAGGCAGTGGGATCATCGACCGGTCCCGGATCACGATCGAGTTTCTTGACGAGGGGCGGGTTGCGGGCCGGGCCTCCTGTAACCGCTATTCCGGCGGTTTCCGGCTGACCGGAGAAGGCCTGAGCTTTACGCCGCCGGCCACCACACTGATGGCCTGCGCGCCGGCATTGATGAACCAGGAACAGCGGTTTCTTGACCTGATGTCAGAGGTGGTCGATGGCCGAATTGGCCGCCATGGCGAGCTGCTGTTGCGGACCGCGTCCGGTGACACTATTACCGCCTATAAGTCCGGGTCAGAGAGCCTGTAAGCCGACAGGATGGCGGCGAGCCTGCCATTGGCCGTCAGCCGGGCGAGGCCGCTGTCCAACAGGTTTGCCAGTTCGGCTGCGTCAGGGTTTTCCGGCGGGAAGGCAATAAACAGGGGGGCCTCGTAGGCCAGCCCCGCGTTTCTGGGGGCGGCAATGGACGTGTTTTGAGCCAGAAACCAGGACATCACGGCGCTGTCTTCAACAAACACGTCGGTGCGTTCGCGTTCCAGAAGCTGGAGGGCTCGGGCCAGTGGTGCCGGGCCAGACAGAATCCAGATCCGCTCGGAATCATCCGTGTATTCGCTGATATAGTGATCAAGTTCCGGAGAGTAGGCGTACCCGTTAATCACCAATAATGTCTTGCCCTGCAGGGAGTCAATGCCGTCATACTCCCATTGACTTTGTGGGTGGGTATATAGCGTAATTCGGGCTTCGCCAAGGCTGGTCTCGGGGAAGATGAAGTCCGGTGCATCGCCTTTCAGCGCGCCAACCACTCCGTCAATCAATTGCTCCCGTGCCAGCTGCAGCGAGCGTGCCCAGCCGAAATTCTGGTAATCGAATTCGTAGCCCGCCTCCGCGAAGATCTCCCTGGCAATATCCACCATGTAGCCCTCCTGCAGCGCGCCTGCCAGGCAGTTGTGGGGGCACCATGGGTCCGCGGCGAGAATCACTCGCCGAACGGGTATGTCGGTGGCTGCTGGGGATTCAGGCGGTGCATTGGACAGTTCTGGCTGGCTGGGTGGCTCAGTGGCGGGCAAACCCGGTGGGGGTTGGTCGGAACAGGCCGACAGCAGGAAAAACGCACAGAGCAGCAGGGTTCTGAACATGGAAGGTTAAACCGCCATCAGTATCGGGGCAGATGCTCTGATCATATCGCTTCCTGAATAGTTTGTATCGCATATTTTTGGCGCTGACGCACTGTCAATCTACTGCAGCATTTCGGGGGTAAACTCGGGCGTTCAGCGACCAGAGATTGCACCATGACCGAACTACGGGCACTGACTCCCCACAGCGTCATTCCGGCTGAGCAGGCCAGCCGGAATCGCCAGCAAAAGCGATTGCTCAGAACCTTTCTGCCGGAACTTGTGCAGCTGGAGCGGCAGTTGGCGGAAGCGCCGGAGTTAGTCAACACGGCGGTGGCTGGCCGAGTGGCGGTCGGCCCCATCGAATTGCCGATCTATCGGGTGGATTTAGGTACTCCGGCCACCAACGCGCCGGTGGTGCTGATCGTGGGTGGGGTGCATGGGCTGGAACGTATTGGCAGTCAGGTGGTGATGGCCTGGCTGGATTCCCTGTTGGCTCGCCTGGGTTGGGACCAGCATCTCAACGCCCTGCTTGAGAAAGTCCACATTACCCTGTTACCGATCATGAACCCCGGTGGCATGTATCTGAACCAGCGCAGCAATCCCAGCGGAGTGGATCTGATGCGCAACGCGCCCATTACCGCGCAGGATGGCAGTGCCTTTTTACTGGGCGGCCAGCAATGGTCGTCTCGACTACCCTGGTATCGGGGCCGGCCAGAGCAGGGGATGGAAGTGGAAAATCAGGCGCTGGAAGCAGTGATTCAGGACCTGTTGCCAAACCGACCGTTCAGTCTGGCACTGGATTGCCATTCCGGTTTTGGCTGGCAGGACCAGATCTGGTTTCCTTATGCCTATCGCCGCCGCCCGATGCGACGTATTGATTCGGTTATGGCGCTTAAACTGATTTGGGAGCAGGCCTACCCCAATCACAACTACCGGTTTGAGCCCCAGTCTGCCCACTACCTGACCCATGGCGATCTGTGGGACTATTTCTACAAACAGGTAAACCGGGAAAACAGTGGTGTGTTTCTACCCCTGACCCTGGAAATGGGGTCTTGGCGCTGGATACGCAAACGCCCACGGCAACTGTTCCGGCTGGATGGATTTTTCAACCCGCTGGTGCCACACCGGCATCAGCGCGTACTGCGCAGCCATCTGACCTGGATGGACTTTCTGATCAGTGCGGCGGCCAGTCACCTGAACTGGTTGCCCACCGGTGAGCAGCAGTCCATGCTGAGAGAAGCGGCCATCATGCACTGGTACAGGGATACCCGATGATATGCACTGGATACTGCTCAGGGGTTTGACGCGTGAACACGGTCACTGGGGCCCCTTTGCCGAGCAATTGCGAGCGGCGATGCCGGACGACCATGTGCATCTGGTGGATCTGCCTGGTACCGGTATTCACTATCGGGATGACAGCCCCGGCACTATTGCCGGTATCCGGCAGAAGGTGCTGGAGCAGGTTGGTCACATCCCGCGCCCGTTCTCCATCGTGGCGTTGTCCATGGGCGGCATGGTGGCGCTGGATTGGGCGCAGCATGCTGAGCCCGGTGAACTGCAGCATCTGGTTCTGATCAATACCAGTTCAGGGTTCAGCCCACCCTGGCGCCGGATGCGGCCAGGCACCTGGCCCCGGGTACTTCGATTGCTGGCGAGGCGGGAGCTGTTCCACCGGGAGCGGGATATCCTTGAGCTGACCTCCAACCGCGAGGTGCCGTTGTCTCTCTGTAAAGCCTGGTACAGCATTCAGCGTCAGCGCCCGGTGTCGTTCTACAACGCGATACGGCAGTTGGCGGCAGCGGCCCGCTATAAGCCTCAAACCAGGGCACCGATGGCCGATGCCTTGCTGTTGGCCAGCAAAGGGGACCGGATTGTGCACTGGCAGTGCAGTGCGGAGCTGGAAAAGCGCTGGTGTTGGACCCTGAAAGTGCATCCGGATGCGGGTCACGACCTGCCCCTGGACGAGCCCGCCTGGGTTATCAGGCAGATTCGGGAATGGTTGCCGGGCCAGTAGCAGTTGCTTGACGCAACCGTTTTTTCCGTTCACTCTCAAAGCCTTGACGTCACCCTGAACGGAGCCAATAACAATATGAAAATCTTTGAGACCAAGTCTGCCCCCAATCCCCGTCGCGTGCGCATATTCATGGCGGAGAAGGGCCTTCTGGATAAGGCCGAGTTTGTACAGGTGGATATCGAAAAGGGCGAGAACCTGACACCGGAATACGTAGCCCGCAACCCGATGAAGAAAGTGCCGGTCATGGAATTGGATGATGGCACCTGTATTGCGGAAACCATGGCCATTTGCCGTTACTTTGAAGAAGCCTATCCGGACACGCCAAAACTGCTGGGGCAAACCCCGGTCGAAAAAGCGCTGGTGGAGCAATGGCTGCGCTGGCTGGAATTCTACTTCTTTATGCCCACTGGCATGTGCTTCCAGCACACCACCGGATACTTCAAGGACCGGATGAACCCGATCAAAGAGTGGGGTGAGGAATGCGGGAAGGGTGTTGAGAAATTCATGCACTTCCTGGACAAGCATCTGGACGGCAAAGAGTACATCTGCTGCGACCGCTTTACCGCCGCCGACATCAATGCCTTTACCACCATCGCTTTTGCCCGGGTGGTGAATATCCGCATCAAGCCGGAACAGGCCAACCTGCAGGCCTGGTACGACCGGATCAAGGCCCGGGAATCGGCCCAGGCTTGATCAATTGCCGTAGCCTGCCAGTTCGACCCGGTTGCGGCCATTCTGCTTGGCCTGATACAAAGCGCCATCGGCCCGATTGACCAGGTGATCGATGGCCTCGCCCTGGCCGAATACCGCCACGCCCAGGCTGACGGTCTGGGTGTGGTGCACACCGTGCATGTTGATAGGGGTTTCCTGTATCTGTTCTCGGCATTTTTCTGCGACCACCCGGGCGCCTTCCGCGTCGGTCCCTGGCAACAGAATCAGAAACTCCTCACCGCCCCAGCGGCAAAGCGCATCCTGCTTTCTGAGGCAGTCGCGCATTCGGGCTGCCACCTCTTTGAGTACGTCATCCCCCGCCTCGTGGCCCCAGGTGTCATTCACCTTTTTGAACTTGTCCAGGTCGGCCAGTATGACACTGAAAGGGGCTTCGGCCCTCATGGCGCGGGCGTGTTCCTGTTGCAACAATGGCATGAATGCACGACGGTTCAGAAGTCCGGTCAACGGGTCTGTGGTGGCCACCTCGTTCACGCTTTCACGGGCGATAAATCCGTCAACGGCGACCTTGCGAACAAAGGCCATGAGGATACAGGTGACGAACATCAACAAAGCCGGAGCAATCAGGACGGCAACCAGGGTCATGATCGGCAGGCCCGCAACGACGGCAGCGATCAGGAAGATCGCCAGGGGCGACGCCACAATCAGTAACCACTCCCGAAAACTGCGCAGCCCCATGATGGTGGCACCGAACAGGGCGATGGTCATGGAGTCGGAAATCTGGGTGACAATGATGGGTTCGTACAGGGCGAACAAAAACAGCAAGGACAGGGCCAACCCACTGAGACAAATACCCATCAAACGCAGAAAATACCGGGCAGGCCAGCGGGGAAAGCCGATCCATCGGGCACTAAAGGCAAGGCCAATCGCCACCATTAAGGGTATTCTGAGTATCATCTCAAGATTGCCCAGGTCGGCTTCGTGCTGGTGAAAGTGGGTGTGGCTGAAATGATACAGTAAGACCGTCACCAGCAAGAGCCAGGCGCCGGCATAGGCCAGTGCAGCTTCCATGCGTTCCTGATAGCTTTCGAAAGCGGCTTGCCACTTCATGGGAACTGCGGGCCGGGATACTGCCATAGGCCGATTCCTTACTTGGGTGGAATATCAATATATTGCAATAATCACCGAAAGAGCTGCCCGCATCTATAAGGTAAATGCGCTACCTCTTTTGGGTTAACAAGGAATATCTGAATGACGGATGAGACCAGATTGCAGCAAGCTCTTGAAATGATTGATCGGGCCAATCTGGCCGATCCGAACCAGGAGTTGGTGGAAGGGGAGGCGCTACCCAGGGAATATGCCTACAGCCTGCACATGACGCGTTGGCTGTTCACGCTGGAACCGGCGCCTTCCGAGCGTATGCAGATTGCCTGCCGGGCCCAGCATATCGAGCGCTGGACCATACCCCGTAGTGATTACGGGGAGGGCCGGCAAAATTACTACCAGTGGCGCCAGGCCTGTGGCCGCATGCATGGCCGGCGGGCCGCGGAAATCATGGCCGAATGTGGCTACCCGCCGGAAGAATGCGAACGGGTGGAGCTGATTCTGACCAAGCGCAAGCTGCGGGAGGATGAAGACACCCAATTGCTGGAAGACGTGGCGTGCATGGTGTTTCTGGAACGCTATTTTGCGCAGTTCTTCGAGGAAAAGCCGGACTACGACAAAGAGAAGTGGCTGCGCATCGTGCGCCGCACCTGGGGCAAGATGACCCTCCGGGGCCACGAGGCGGCCCTGAATTTGGCCGGCAATCTGCCAGACCACCTTCAGGCATTGCTGCAGGAGGCCCTGGCCGAATGACGCCGGCTGCGGGTGCGGTTCAGAACCTGATAGCCTGGCTTGCTTCCATTTGTTCACCCTTCTGATCCTGCCAGACCAGCTTCAGTTCGCCTTCCTCTTCCGGCGTCAGTTGGAATTGGAGGTAAGGGTTGGCGGAGGTGCCCGTGAAAAAGCGGGCGGTCAGTACCGGCTCGTCGTTCAGGGTGGCGGTCAGCGATTCAACCAGTAGTTGTTCAATGCTGTTGTCGGCCTGACCATCCGGCCGCAGTCCGGTTTCCATCGGATGATTGATCAGCGAGCGCACGGTAACCGGTTGCCCCGGGCGAGCACTGCCAGCCAGCGCCAGGCGCGGATTGGCCATGGCCATCGCAGACGCATCACCGCCCCCCACCAGACAGCCGCTGACGGTCACTCTTACATCCCGGGTTGTGAGAAAGGCGCGATCCTGGTTGGTGATGGCCAGGGCCACCACCTGCTGGGTTTCGCTGAGGCGAATCCGGGTGGCAATGTTGGCGGGTGAAGCCAGCGGGCCCAGGGTAATATCGGCTACCTCTGGGCGTGGATTGCCGGGGGCAAACAGGCGGATCTTTTCGATGTGTTCGCCATCTTCCAGGCTACCGGTAAACGACACGGACAACGCAACACTGCTGCCGTCTTCCGCCACCAAGGGAAGCTCAAGGCTCAGGCCTTCCAGTTCAGGTACCCGGTTGTCGAGTGCCTGGGTCACGGCTTCTACCCTTTGCCAACGCTGATCGGCGTTGGCGGTACCCATCACGAACATCAGGGCAAGAGCAGCGAGCAGGAAACGGGATATCATGACTACCTCGAATTGATCAGAACCATTGGCCGTGCGCTTAGCGGCTGGCAGCACTGCCGCCACTGAAACGAAGCGCCAGGCGTGAGCCTGCTACTATACCGGCAAGGGCCAGAAAACTGGAAATTGCCAGGGTGGAAAAGCCACTGAGCCCCTGGCCCAGTGTGCAGCCTATCGACATGATGCCGCCCACGCCCATCAGGAATCCGCCGACGATGGCACGGCCATTGTGGCCCGGGCTGGTGAAGCTCTGCCAGACGAATTCCCGGGTGAGCAGCGACACCAGAAGACTGCCCGCTACAATGCCCGCCACCACGGTAACCCCAAAGCGCAGAGAGGTGCCGGTGGAGAGCATCAGGTACTGCAGGCTGTCGCCAACCGGTGCGACAAAGGTGAGAGACGCCAGCCGAACCGGGTCAAAGTCGTCTGCGCCCAGCACCCCGGTAATCCACCAGCCTGCAGCCACCAGAAGCCCGATCAGCAGCCCGCCCAGCCAGTCCCGGGGCGAGGTCCGGAATGCTCGGGAAGACAGTGCCCAGGCAATCAATGCCAGAGACAGAACACCGGACAGAGCCAGGCGACCGGTTGTGGTGTCGAGCCCCATGGGCGTCGTAATCAGGGTTAGATCGGTGACAGGGAGGGTAGGGCGGTAAAGATCTTCCATCCATAACCTGAATTCAGCCAGCACGCCGGACATGGTCATGTAGGCAGCAATGCCAAGCACCAGCAATACCAATAGCGACCGCAGATTGCCGGTGCCCAGTAACACCAGCGAACGGGCGCCACAGGCATTGGCCAGGGCCATGCCATAGCCAAACAGCAAGCCGCCGACAATCAGCGCGACCACCGGCAGGCTGCCAGGGTGGTAGGGGGTGCGGGTGAGGTTGATGCCGGCCTGCCAGGCCAGCCACTGGCTGCTGATTAATGCCACCGCCATGGCCAGGGCAAAGGCCCTGAGCCGGCGGCTGTCGTTCTGCTGCCAACGATTAAACAGGCCCCGCAGCAGGCAGAACCGGCTCCACTGGGCGATCATGCCGTACACTACGCCAAGCAGGGCGCCGGCCCAAAGCACGGCGCTCAGGTGGTCTGAGAACAGGTTGCCCATCGTCCCGGCCTAGCGGCGCGTGCCCCAGGTGTCCTGGGTGATGGCGCTGTACCAGCCGGAGGCGTAATCGGCTTCCAGTTTGCGGAAGGTGGCATTGGCATCGCTGGGGCTTACGCCGCTGGAGGACTCGTGAATCAGGCCTTCCTGAATCCGGTACACCGCAGCCACGGAAATGCCGTATTCCGGGTTGATCAGGCTGTAACAGGTGTTGGCCCAGGACGGCTCCAGCGGCCGCTGACCTTCCAGGGCGGCAATGATGGCCGCGGCGGCCACCTTGCCCTGGGCGTTGGCAGCAAAGCCGGACTTTGGCATCGGGGCGGCAATGGTGGCGTCGCCCACCACGTAGATATCTTTTACCTGGGTGGATTCGAAGGTAACCGGGTCCACCGGCACCCAGCCGGACTCATTGGTTACGCCCGCCCGGTCAGCAATAAAGCCGGCCTTCTGGGGTGGCACCACGTTCAGCACTGAGGCCTTGTGAATGGTGCCGAATTCGGTTTCCACTTCCCGCTTGCCGGCATCAACACGAACCACCTTGCCGTCGCCAGACAGCCCGACCCACTCAATGCGGTCGCCGTGCACGTCTTTCCAACCCTGCATGAACAGGCCCTGCTTGGAGAAGTTGTCCTTGGCATCCAGGATCAGCACCTTTGAGCGGGGTTTGTGCTGGCTCAGGTAATGGGCTACCAGGCTGGCGCGCTCATAGGGCCCTGGCGGACACCGGAACGGGTTGGCGGGGGCGGTCAGTACGAACACTCCACCATCATCCATGGCTTCGATCTGGCGACGCAGCAATCGGGTCTGGTCGCCAGCCTTCCAGGCATGGGGCGCCTGTTCTGCAGCAGCCTGGTCATAGCCTTCGATGGCGTTCCAGCGGATATCAATGCCCGGTGATAACAGCAGTTTCTCATAACGGATACTGCTGCCATCGCCGAGGCTGACCGTGCGGGAAACCGGGTCAACATCCTGGGCGGTGGTGTGTACTACCCGGACACCCAGCTCACGCAGCTCGTTGTAGTTGTGGCTGATGCTGTCCATGGTACGCATGCCCGCCAGTACCAGATTCGAGAACGGGCAGGTGTAGAACACCTTGTTGGGTTCAACCAGGGTAACGTCCAGATCCGGTGCGTTTCGCTTCAGGTACTTGGCGGCGGTGGCGCCACCAAAGCCGCCACCCACTACCACGACCCGTGCCGACAGATCTTTGCTGGCGGGCCCGCCAAGGCTGCTGCAGGCGCCCAGCAGAGGCAAGGCAGAGGCCGCGCCCATCAACTTGAGCAGATCACGACGGGACGAGTTCAGGCCCTGATTCTTGATGTTTGATTTGGTCATGGTCTCGATTCTTCTGTCGTGGTGATAATCAGCGCTGCTGGGCGGAGCCGATGCGCGAGAAATACTGGGCCAGGGCTTTCAGCTCGTCATCGGAATAGCCTTTGGCAATCCGCGGCATGACGGTGGCCCGGGTGGAGTCGCTGTGCTTGAACTCCATCAGCTGGTTTTCAAGCGCCGTGGCGGGCCGGTTGGCGATCGCCGGGATAACGCCGGCCAGCTTGCCATCGGTACCGTGGCAGTTGGCGCAGGAAGCGGCGAGCAGCGCGGTTTGCGCGGCGTTTGCCTGGTCGTCAGCCAGCGCCGGCAAGGCCGGCAGCAGCAAGGCAAAGGTCAGAGCGAATCTTGTTTTCATGGAGTGGTCTGCCCGGATTAACTGGATGATAGAACAGCTAATTTACTGGGCCAGACCTCGGGTAGGCCAATAATATGGCGGTATATGATATTCGCTTTGGTTATTAGAATTCCTGGTTATTTCGGGTTCTCGGGAATAAGTCTCAACGTTGGTAGTCGTGTGATTGATAAATGATAATCAACTGCATATGATAAGGTGAATTGATAAGTTAAGGTTGCCCGGTAATGTCCTCTGGTACCCAGTCCCGCCCAAGAATCCTGATTGTTGAAGACGACCAGACCCTGAGCGATCAGCTATCAGGGCTGCTGACCAGCAAGGGGTATCAGGTTCAACAGTGCTTTGAGGGCGACCAGGCCCTGCTTGACGCGCTCAGCCTGCGGCTGGACCTGATCCTGCTGGATGTGTTGTTGCCCAGGATGAACGGGTTTGATGTCCTGGAGCGCCTGCGAAAGACCCGCCAGACGCCGGTCATGATGTTGACCGCCTGTGGCGCGGAGGAGGAGCGTATCCTGGGTTACCAGCAGGGTGCGGACGATTATCTGCCCAAGCCGTTCAGCTTTACCGAATTGCTGCTCAGGATCGAAGCACTGCTCCGGCGCACCCTCAAGGCAGGCGACCAGCGTGCCGACCCCACGGAACTGGTGGTTGGTAATCTGACGCTCAATCGCGCAAGTCTGTCGGTGGTTTGCAACGGCGAGGCAATTTGCCTGACGCCCATCCAGTTTCGACTGCTTTGGATGCTGGTTCTGCACCAGTCGGAGGCTCTCAGCAAACCCTATCTGTACCAGGTGGTTCTGGAAAAGGAGTTCAGCCGTTACGACCGGAGTCTGGATATGCATTTGAGCCGGGTGCGCCGCAAGCTGGTTGAGGCCGGCATGGCGGCGGACCGCCTGCAGACTGTCCATGGCCGGGGGTACTGTTTTCTGTGAGCCGCAAACTCTGGTGGCGCCTTTGCGGCACCCTGGCCCTGGGTACGCTAGTGCTGGTCTGGGTGATCTCCTTTCTGGGGGCCACCACCGAACAGCAGATGAGTTTTATCGCCAAGCACCATCAGGACACTCTGAAGCAATGGGGGCGAACGGCCGAGCGGCTATACCTATCCGGCGATGAACGGGCGCTGGCAGACTGGCTGGAGAACCTTCAGGTGCAGGAGGATACCTGGGCGGCGGTGGTGCGGTCGTCGGTGCAGCCCCTGGCTGGAAGTGAGTTGTCCGGGCAGTTTATGGAAGGCTTTCGTCTTGGCCGGAACGTAGAGTGGAAAATCCATCTCTACTTCGCGGACAACCCGATCATGGACATGACCTTTGCCGATGGCCATACCCATTTTCTGATTACCCTGCCGCAACGGATGCGCCCGGGCACCTACCTGCCGGAGATGAAGCTGTTCCTGAAAGTGGCCTTGCCGTTAGTGGTGCTGTTGGTGCTGTCACTGGTCATTTACCGGCATGTGATGAATCCCATCCGGCAATTGGAACTGGCTACCCGTCAGTTCAGTGAAGGTAATCTGGGAACCCGGGTGCGTGCCCTGCTGGGCAATCGTAACGATGAACTCACCGCCCTGGCAGATACCTTTGACCGTATGGCGGAGCGTATTGGCGATCTGATCCTGTCCCAGCGCCGTCTGATTGCTGACCTCTCTCACGAGTTGCGAACCCCGTTGACCCGGATCGATATGGCCGTCAGTTGCGTTGAGGAAGGCATTGATACTCATCATTTCCTGCCGCGTATCCGGCGGGAGTGTGATCTGATGCGGGCGTTGGTGGAAGATACCCTGACCCTGGCCTGGCTCGAGAACGAACAGCCGGACCTGGGCAACGAAGACCTGAACCTGACCGACCTTGTGGACTCCATCGTTGAGGATGCCCGCTACGAGAACCCCAGCCGCAGGATTGTGGCCGAATTGCCTGATCAGGCCATGCTGGCGGGGAGCAGTCACCGGGCCATAGCCCAGGCGGTTGAGAATGTCGTGCGCAATGCCTGTCACTACGCCCCGGCGGAGGGCTGTATCCGGATCGTGCTGGAGCCCCAGGACAACGGATACCGGCTGTCGGTCAGCGACCAGGGGCCGGGCGTGCCGGCCGAGCAGCTTGAGCTGATCTTCAAGCCATTCTTTCGGGCCTCCCGCACGGGTCAGTCCGGACCTGGCGGGCATGGACTGGGGCTATCCCTGGCTCGTCGTCAGGTTGAGGCCATTGGTGGCTGGATTCAGGCCCGGAATCGGCCCGGCCGGGGGCTTCAAATGGATCTGTGGTTTCCTGCGTCACGTTTGTAACAAATGTAAAAGTCGTTCACTTCCTCGATTTTCTAATCGAGAATGCGCCCCAAATAGGAATCATTTTCAGTATTGGAGCGCAGTACCCATGGCAAATCTAGGAACTGAATCTCGAGTGGCTGGTTTTCGTCGCAACGCCTTGTGGCTTGCCCTGGCCGCATCCCCCCTGGCCCATGCAGACCCGGTGTCCCTGGAGGCAATACAGGTGACCGCTGAGCGGGAAGCTGCCAGCGATATCGTCATTGACCGGCAGAACCTGGATCGTTACCAGGCGGATGATCTGAACGATGTGTTTGCCGGGCGCCCGGATGTCAATGTGGGTGGTTCGAACAGCATTGCCCAGAAAGTCTATGTGCGGGGCTTTGAAGATCCCCTGCTGAACGTATCAGTGGATGGCGCCACCCAGGCCGGGGCGCTGTTTCATCATTCCGGTCGTCTGTCGGTGGAGCCTGAACTGCTCAAGCAGGTTGAGGTCAACGCCGGGGCCGGTCGGGCCACGGATGGTGCGGGTGCCCTGGGTGGTTCAATCCGTTTCGTGACCCGGGATCCGGAAGACCTGTTGCGACCGGGAGAAAACGCTGGCGCCCTGGTCAAGCTGGGTTCTTTCTCCAACACCGACGGCTACAAGGCAAGCGGAACAGCCTTTGGCCGCCTGAGCGATAACTGGAGCACCCTGGTGTCTGTCAGCCAGAGTGATCACGAGCCCTTCAAGGATGGGAATGGTGAGCGTGTTGCCGGCAGTGATGCCCGCCAACAGCTTGGCTTTGCCAAACTGGTAGGCCAGTTGCCGGCCGATCAGACCCTGAAACTCAGTCACGAAGTCCGCACCGACAAGGGCGAACGGCCCCAGCGCCCACAGTGGATCGTTAGTGGTTTCAATCGCCTGTACGACCTTGATGGCCGCCGGGATACCACCACACTGAATTACGGATATGCACCCTCCGGCAATGCCCTGGTGGATTTGGAAGCAACCGTTTACCACACCGAATCCGACATCGAGCAGAACGTTGAGGACCGCTGGGGTCGCTACTTTGGGTTCAGCAAGAACACCGGCGGCGACCTACGCAATACCAGCCGTTTCGGCGAGCACAGCCTCACCTACGGCGTGGACTATCGGGAAGACAATGTCAATGCCGGCTACGAGGACGACAAGAAGGCCGAACAGCAGACCGGTGAAGTGCTGGGTATCTACCTCCAGGGTGATGTATGGCTCACCAGCCGTCTGCTGTTCAGTGCCGGTGCCCGCTATGATGACTACCGGCTCAAGGACAACAATGACCAGCGCTTCAGTGAGGATGAGGTCAGTCCGAACGCCAACCTGGCCTGGGAGGTGGTCGACGGGTTGACCCTGAAGGCCGGCTATGCCGAGGCATTTCGTGGGCCCACCACCCAGGACTCCTTCAAACTGGAAGGCTCGGAAAACGATCCCGACCTGAAGGGGGAAAAGGCCCGCAATACCGAAGTTGGTTTCGACTACCGCTATGACCGCTTCCGCCTGTCTGCGGAGGTGTACCGTTCCGAGATCAAGGATGCGATTGCCGACCCGCTGCTGCCTTTCCGGGAGTCCATCTACAAGAACATCGGTGACCTGGAGTCCGATGGCTACCTGATTTCAACCGGTTACCAGTGGCAGGCGCTGTCCGCCGGGCTCAGTTTCCACAGTAACGATGCCGAAGTGGATGGCCAGCCGTTGACCGTTTACGAGCATAACCTGCTTGGCAACACCATGGGCGACACCTGGATTGCTGATCTGGCCTACCGCTGGGACCGCAACCTGGAGTTTGGCTGGCAGGGCCGGTTCGTCAAGGGTATTGATGGCCTGGAAACCTCTGTGGGTACCATCGACAAGCCCGGCTACGGCGTACACGACGTGTTTGTTCACTGGCTGCCTACCGGCAGTGAAGATCTGAGACTGACCCTCACGGTCAAGAATGTGGGTGACAAGCAGTACCTGGATCATGCCAGTAACGCCGATTACCAGCATATCGAGGACTACGAAGGCATTGTTGGTATGCCCGAACCCGGTCGTGACATTCGCCTTGGCCTGGCCATGCGGTTCTGAGGTCGCTGATGGCATTGTCACAGTTTGTCGCCGCCCTGCTGGGCGGCGTTCTTCTGATCCAGGCTGGCGTGGTCCATGCGGCGATAACCGTCACGGACCTGGCCGACCGGCAGGTGACCATTCCCGAGACCGTGGACCGGGTGATACTGGGTGAGAGCCGCTATATACCGGCGCTGGCCATTCTGGACGGCGATGCAACGATTGATCGCCTGGCCGGCATATTGCCGGATTTCGAACAGACCGACCCCGGTGGTTATGCCCAGTATCTGGAACGCTTTCCCGCATTGGCGGAGGTGCCCAAGGTGGGGCATGCATCTGCCGACAGTTTCAGTCTGGAATCGGTGCTGGCCATCGGGGCCGACCTGGCCATCTTCAGCCTGGAGGGCCATGGTCCCGGAGCCCACAACAGGGCGTTGATTGAGCGCCTTGAGCGGGCTGGCGTGGCGGTCGTGTTTGTCGATTTCCGGCAGCAGCCCCTGGTCAATACACCCCGAAGTATGGCCCTGCTGGGAGATGTTCTTGGCCGAGAGCAGGAGGCGCAGAGGTTCAACCGTTTCTACCGGGAGGAGCTTGCACGGGTCAGTGAGGTGGTATCTGACATCCCTCCGGACAACCGGCCCAGGGTGTTTCTCCACAGCCGGTTAGGCCTGCATGACAGCTGCTGCGAAACCATGGTCCGGGGAATGATGGGGCGCTTCATTGACGCAGCGGGCGGGCGCAATGTGGCGGCAGACCGGGTGCCCGGGGTTTCCGGTGTGATGAATCTGGAGTACCTGCTCAGTGACCCTCCCGATCGCTACCTGGCCACGGCCATTGGTTCGCGCAAGTACCAGGTGTCCGATGCCGATCAGCCCTATGTGATGCTGGGGGCAGGTGTTGATGGGCCGATGGCCCGCGAGTCGTTCCGGCGAGCGACGGATCGGCCCGGGCTTCGGGCCCTGGAGCCAATCCGGGAGCTGCGGGCCATGGCGATCTGGCATCACTTCTATAACACACCGATGAACGTAGTTGCGGTTCAGGCGCTGGCTCGCTGGCTGCACCCGGAGGCGCTGTCTGAACTGGACCCGGAGCAAACCCTGGAAACCTTTTATCGGGAGTTTCAACCGGTGCCCCTGGATGGTCGTTACTGGATCACGCTTGGCGAGGAAACGCTATGACGTCGCCGAGTGCAGGCGCTGCCGCCAGCCGGGCAG